>DATJSJ010000035.1:0-10190 GCA_035504175.1 Acetobacteraceae bacterium | reverse complement strand
CCGCGACAAGTACCGGCCGATCGAGGTCGCGGCCTGCGTGCCGCCGGCGCCGGAGAAGCTCGTCGACCCGCGCCCCGACCGCCCGGTGGTCCTGCATTCGGCCGACGTGTTCGTCGACCGCAACGGGCTCTGCTACTGCACAGATTTCAGCGCCGGGCTGTCGATCATCGAATACACCGGGTAGCGGTTCGGTGGCCGCTCCACGCCCTCGGTGATCTCACCGGGGGCGACGACGGCCTGTTCCGCGTACGCCGGATCCTTCGCGTCCAGCAGCAACAGGTGGCTCGCCCGGACGCGGGAGAAGTGCAGCCAGCGTGTTTCTCCACGATCGCCACCAGGGACCGGGCGACCCGCAGCACATGCGGGCCGTGGGACCGCTGGCGCGGCGCGATCGGGTGCTGGTGCGGGCGATCCGGGCGCAATTCGGGGCGAGCCATTCCGGCGTGCGGCAGGGCCGTTGAGATGCCGCTGGCGTTCACTTCGGCACCAGCACCGCATCCGCCTCGACCGTTGCGCTGACTTCGACCTGCCCGCTTTCCGCATGGGGCGCCGGCATCGCGGCCATCGCCATCATCGCCCGCGGCATCGGCGGCGGCGCTTCCGGCGTCAGCCGCACTTCGCGGAAACTGTCGAAGCGCAGCCCGAGCAGCGCCGCCATCTCGACGGCCCGGCCACGCAGCCTGGTAACCGCGCGCCGCGTCGCCTCATCGTGCGAGCGCTGCTCCAGCCCCGGCGAAAGCCGCCAGGCCAGCTCGTTCACCGCCAGCCCCTGCGCCTGCAGTTTGCCCACCAGCCCAAGCAGGCTGTCCCCGTCATGGCTGCTCAGCGTGATCGACTGGCTCGCCTGCCATTGCTCGTGCGGCTCCGTGACGTGCCAAACCTGATAGGAGCCGGTCGCAACCTGTACGCCGGCGACCGCGTGCGCCGCTTCCAGCGCCGTCCCGACCGCCTGATTCACGCGCGCCTGCGCCTGACGCGCGGCGGCAGCGGTCGCCTGCGCCGAGAGGCTGGCCGCGAGTTCGTCCGGTTGCACCGAGACGGTTGCGGTCGAAGACAGGCGCAGCAGCGTCTCCGCCTGCGCCGAAGCGGGCAGCAGCAACGCGGCGCCGAGCAGGGCGGCGAGACAGTCGCGCCGGCGCGGGGCAGGGCGGGCCATGCTCAGTGGATCTCCGGCTCCGGCGTGCGCATCGTGCCCTCGAGCACGGCGTAATCGCAGCCCTCGTTGGCCTGGCGCACCTCGCGGCTGTGCAACAGGCCGAAGCCGCGCACGTAATGCGGCGGCGGCGGCGTCCAGGCCGCGCGCCGCGCGGCGAGCTCCGCCTCTGGCACTTCGAGCTGCAACCGCCGCGCGGCGACGTCGAGCGTGATGCGGTCACCGTCGCGCACCAGCGCGACCGGGCCGCCGACCGCGCTCTCGGGCGCCACGTGCAGCACGCAGGTGCCGTAGCTGGTGCCTGACATGCGGGCGTCGGAAATGCGCACCATGTCGCGCACGCCCTGACGCAGCAGCTTCTTCGGCAGCGGCAACATGCCCCATTCCGGCATGCCGGGCCCGCCGACGGGCCCGGCACTCTGCAGCACCAGCACGGAGTCCGGCGTCACCGGCAGGTCCGGATCGTCGATCCGTGCCGCCATGTCGCCGTAGTCGTGGAACACCACCGCCGGGCCGGTGTGGTGCGCGAGGCGCGGGTCGGCGGCGCCCGGTTTGATCACCGCGCCGTCGGGCGCGAGATTGCCGCGCAGCACCGCGACGCCGCTGTCGGTCAGCAGCGGGTCGTTCATCGGCCGGATCACCGCATCGTTCAGCACCTGCGCGCCCTCGATCGCCTGCCCGAGCGTGATGCCGGCCACGGTTTGGCAGTCCGTGTCCAGCAAGGCGCGCATCCGGTTCATCAGCGCGCGCAGGCCGCCCGCGTAATGGAAATCCTCCATGAGGAATTTTCCGGCCGGGCGGATATCGGCGAGCAGCGGCGTCTCGCGGGAAAGCGTGTCGAACCGGTCGAGATCGAGCGGGATGCCGGCCCGGCGCGCCATCGCGATCAGGTGGATGATGGCGTTGGTCGAACCGCCGAGCGCCAGCACCACTCGCACCGCGTTGTCGAAGCTCGCCGCAGAGAGCAGCGTGCGCGGCCGCGCATCTTCCCACACCAGCTCGACGATACGCCGGCCGCAGGCCTCCGCCATCCGGGCGTGATGCGAATCCGACGCCGGGATCGAGGAGCTGCCGGGCAGGGCCAGGCCCAAGCCCTCGACCGCCGCAGTCATCGTGCTCGCCGTGCCCATCGTCATGCAGGTGCCCCAGGAGCGTGCGATGCCGTCCTCGACGCCCTCCCACTCGGCTTGCGTGATGTTGCCGGCGCGCAGCTCGTCCCAGAATTTCCAGGTGTCGGACCCGGAGCCGAGCGTGTGGCCGTTCCAGAACCCCCGCAGCATCGGGCCGGCGGGCAGGAAGATGCAGGGCAGGTCGACGGAGAGTGCACCCATCACCATCGCCGGCGTCGTCTTGTCGCAGCCGCCCATCAGCACCAGCCCGTCGAAGGGCTGCGAGCGGGCGATCTCCTCGACCTCCATCGCCAGCAGGTTGCGATAGAGCATGGTGGTCGGCTTCATGAAGTTTTCCGGCAGCGCGAGCGCCGGGATCTCGAGCGGGAAGCCCCCCGCCTGCCACACCCCGCGCTTCACCTCCTCGGCGCGGATGCGGAAATGTTGGTGGCAGGGGTTGAGGTCGGACCAGGTGTTGAGGATGCCGATGACCGGCTTGCTGCGCCCCTGCGCGTCCGACCAGTCGGCGGCCGAGTAGCCCATCTGCTTGGTGCGGCTGCGATGGCCGAAACTGCGCAGGTCGGTCGCGCCGTACCAGCGGTGGCTGCGCAACTGCTCGGGCGTCTTGCGGGCCATGTTTCTCCTCCCGATGGCCCGTCCGGTTGTGCGCCTGCCGACCCCGACCGGCAAGGCAGGTCGGGTCAGCCCGCCAGCATGGCGGCGATCTGCCCCGGATCGACGTCCTCGATGCGGGCCGGCGACCAGCGCGGCGCCTGGTCCTTGTCCACCACCACCGCGCGCACCCCCTCGGCGAAATCCGGGTGCCGGGTTACCGCCCGGGTCAGCGCCAGCTCCGCCGCCAGGCAGGCCGGCAGGTCGCGCGTGGCGCCGGCGGTCAGCATGGCGTGGGTGAGGAACAGGCTGGTCGGCGAGCGCGATCGCAGGATCGCGGTCGTCTCCCGGGCCCAGTCGGACTCCTCGGCCGCCAGCGCGGCCAGGATGGCGGGGACGGAGTCGCGGCCGAAGCAGCGGTCGATCGCCGCCCGGTGCGGGGCGAAGCCTGCCGCCGGCAGCGGCTCCGCGTGGACGGCCAGCGCGGCGACGCCGTCGCGCGGCAGCGCCGCGGCCAGGGCCGGCAACCGCTCGCGCCGAACGAAATGAGTTGCGAGGCCAGCATGCACCGCATCGGCGCCCTGCATCCGCGCGCTGGTCAGGCCGACATACATCCCGAGCGCCCCGGGCAGGCGCGGCAGCAGGAAGGTGGCGCCGATATCGGGAAAGAAGCCGATCCCGGTCTCCGGCATGGCGAACACCGCCGCTTCCGTCGCCACCCGCGCGCTGCCATGCACCGAGATACCGACGCCGCCACCCATGCAGATGCCGTCGACCAGTGCGACGTAGGGTTTGGGATATTCGCCGATCGCACGATTGAGCGCGTATTCGCCGGCGAAGAACGACTCCACCGCCGCCGTCTCGCCTGCGAGCGCATGCGACCGCACCACGCGGATGTCGCCACCGGCACAGAAGGCGCGGCTTCCGGCCGCCTCGATGACCACCGCATGCAGAGTCGGGATGGTCCGCCAGAGCTCCAGCGCGCTGCGGATCGCGTCGATCATCGCAGCGTCCAGCGCATTCAGCGCCCGCTCGCGCTGCAGCCGCAGGCGGCCGACGCGCTGATCGCGCCATGCCAGGACGGTCGGCTGATCCGACATTTCCCCGCTCAGCCGGCGGCCCGATCGCGGTGCCGGCCCGTCAACGCGTCCGCGAACCCAGATACCGCGCCGTCAGGGCCGCGAGTGTCACGCCATACACGTATTTGCGCGGCAGCAGCCGGGCCACCCGGCCGATCAGCGGCCAGATGATCACGTCTTCGCGCATTCGGGCCAGTGCATCGGCCCGGACCATCATCGCTTCCTGCTCGATGCTGTCGGGCTCCGAGTGCACGGCCATCAGCAGCAACACCAATGCCAGGATCAGGTCGAACCCGGTCATCACCACGCTGGCCCAGATCGGCCCGATCGCGTGCCGGAGCGGAAACCATGCGATCAGATGAGCCCAGGCGAGCGCCCCGAGGCCGAACACGGAAGCGGCGACGGCAAAGACGGCGCGGAATGCCTGGCGGCGCGCCAGCCTCTGCAGTCGCAGCTTTTCGGCCTGGGCCGCGACCTTCGCGAGCTGGACGCCGCGCATCATCTAGCGGGCGATGCGGCCGATCAGAAACCCGACGCCGGCGGCGATCAGCACCGCGAGAAGCGGCTGTTCGCGCACCCTCTCGGTGATCATCTCGGCCTGCTCGCTGGTGAAATCCCGCGCCCGCTGTGCCGCGTCCTGCGCCCGCCCGGCGGCGTCGGCGAGTACCGGCGTCACCCGCTCGCTCATCAACTGCTCCACCTGACGCCGGAGCTGTGCGATCTGCGCCTTGGCATCGTCGGCGGCGTTGTTGATCGAATCGTCCACGGCCATTGCCGGATCCTCCTGCATCGGGGAATGTCCCCCGCTCAACGCCATGCTGCATGGGCGGTTGCCCGAAAGGAACGATGCTGCAACCCTCCGCAATCAGGGAGATCGAGCGTCTCGCGGATCGTCGCGCCACCCGGCACCGCCGGGCCGCGCATCTCAAGGTCGGAACCCTGCCCGGCCATCGCAAGGTCGCTTCGTTCCCGCTTCGTCCCGGTGCATGTCGTCTCAGGGCACGATGCCATGCCATGCCGGGCAGGAACAGGCCCGCCCCCGCGGATCCGGCTTGGGGCGCTGCGGGGCCCGGGGGTGCCGGGCAGGGCCGGCGCGCCGGCGGGCGGGCCTTGCCGGTCCGGGCGCGTTGCCGCGGCCGATGCCCAAGGGCTAGGGTCGCGTCCCGGGGGAGGAGCGCGACCGGCCGATGATGCTGCGCCGCCTGATCCGCCGCACGGCGCGGCTGTGCGGGCTGCTGGCCGCCTGCGCGCCGGCACTGGCAGGCCCGGCGCTGGCGCGCGGGCTGACGGTGGCCACGCGCGACGGCCTGCTGGGCGCTGCCATGCGGCAGGTCTATTTCGATCCGTTCACCAAGGACACGGCGATCCCGGTCGCGTCACTGACCTGGGACGGCCGGCTGGCGACGCTGCAGGCCAAAATCGGCGGCGGCGATGCCGGCTGGGATCTGGTGCAGATGCCCGGCGAGGAGACGCTGATCGGCTGCACCCGGGGCTGGCTGCAGAAGATCGACTGGGTCCGGCTGGGCGGCAAGTCGCGGTACGAGGATCGCGGGGTCAGCGATTGCGGCGTCGGGGCCGGGGTGTTCGCCTACGTGCTTGCCTGGGATCGCGACAAGTTCCAGGGGATGCCGACCTGGGCGGATTTCTGGGACGTCGCCAAGTATCCCGGCAAGCGCGGGCTGCGCCGCGGCGCCAAGACCAATCTCGAGATCGCGCTGCTGGCGGACGGGGTGGCGCCGTCGGACATTTATCGGACGCTGGCGACCAAGGACGGGCTCGAACGGGCGTTCCGCAAGCTCGATCAGCTCAAGCCCTATGTCGTGTGGTGGCAGACCCCGGCGGAGGCCGCGCATATTCTCGGCAGCGGCGAGGTGTTGATGACGTCGGCGCCGAACATCCGCATCACCGATGCGAATCGCGCCGAGCACCGGAATTTCGGCATCCAATGGAAGCAGAGCCTGAGCGAGGTCAGCTTCTGGGCGATCCCCAAAGGCAATGGCGCGACCGACGCCGCCTACAGTCTGCTCGGCTTCGTCGGCGAGCCGCAGCGCGAGGCGGCGCTGCAGGCGCTCGTTCCCTACGGCGGCCTCGCCAAGGGCGCGAATGCCAGGCTCTCACAGGAGCAAAAGGCCATCTCTCCTGCGACGCAGGCGCATCTGCAGGAGAGCATGCCGATCGACCAGACCTTCTGGCGCGACAACCTGGCGAAGCTCGACGAGCGCTTCGAGGCCTGGCTGGAGAAATAACGCCCCGCGCTACGCCGCGTGCAACGCCTTCCAGACGCGCTCGGGTGTGGCCGGCATGTCGAGATGCGCCACGCCGTCCTCGCGCAGTGCGTCGACGATCGCGTTCATGACCGCGGGCGGGCTGCCGACCGCGCCGGCCTCGCCCGCGCCCTTCACGCCGAGCGGATTGCTGGCGCAGGGCACCTCGATCAGCTCGACCTCGATGTCCGGCAAATCATCGGCGCGCGGCAGCGCGTAGTCCATGAACGTGCCGGACAGGAGCTGCCCCGACTCCGGATCGTACGCGGTACGCTCCAGCACGGCCTGACCGATCCCCTGCGCGACGCCGCCATGCACCTGGCCGCATACGATCAGCGGGTTCACGGCCTTGCCGACGTCGTCGCAGACGCTGTAGCGGATCACCTCGACGACGCCGGTCTCCGGATCGACCTCGACCTCCGCCATGTGGCAGCCATTGGGGAAGGTGTGGGCGTCGATGGTCGCGACCTCCGCCGCATCGAGCGTGGTGACGTCCTCGCCCGCTTCGGCGCGCCGGCGCTGCTGCTGCGCGAGTTCGATGATGTCGATCCCCCGATCGGTGCCGACGATGGCGAAGCGGCCGCCGCCGAACTCGATATCCGCGACCGCCGCCTCCAGCACCTCGGAGGCCGCGCGCTTGCCCTTCTCGATCACCGTCGCGGTGGTGGCGAGGATCGCCTGGCCCTCGGAATAGAGGCTGCGCGCGCCGCCGGTGCCGCCGCCGACCGGGATCGTGTCGGTATCGCCCTGCCGCACCCGGATCTTCTCGCCGTCGATGCCGAGCCGGTCGGCGGTCAGCATCACGTAGGCGGTCTCGTGTCCCTGGCCGGTCGATTGCGTGCCGACATAGACGTCGACGAACCCGTCATCGGCGAAGCGGATCTCCGCCCGCTCGGTCGGCGCGCCGCCGGTCGCCTCAAGATAGTAGGCGAGGCCGATGCCGCGTCGCTTGCCGTGCTTCGCGCTCTCCGCCCGCCGCGCGGGGAAACCTGCCCAATCCATCTTCCCAACGGCCACGTCGAGAATGCGGTGGAAGTCGCCACTGTCATAGGTCTTGCCCATCGGCGTGCGGTGCGGCATGGCCGAGGGCGGCACCATGTTGCGCCGGCGGATCTCCACCCGGTCGATGCCGAGCTCCGCCGCCGCGGCGTCGATCAGTCGCTCCACCAGGTAGTTCGCCTCCGGCCGCCCGGCGCCGCGATAGGCATCGACCGGCACCGTGTTGGTGAAGACGCCGATGACATTGGCGTAGACCGCCTGGAAGCCGTAGACGCTGGCCAGCACGCCGGTGCCGGCAACCGTCGGAATATATGGGCCGAAGGTCGAGAGATAGGCACCCATGTTCGCCTGGTTGCGCGTGCGCAGCGCCAGGAACCTGCCGTTCGCGTCAACCGCCAGCTCGCCCAGCGTGACGTTGTCGCGGCCCTGCGTGTCGCAGAGGAAGGCCTCGCTCCGCTCGCTCACCCATTTCACCGGCCGGCCGAGCTTGCGCGCGGCGTAGCAGGTCAGCACGTGCTCGGCGTAGAGGAAGATCTTCATGCCGAACCCGCCGCCGACGTCGGGCGTGATGACGCGGAACTTGTCGGCCGGTTGCCTGAACACCGCCTCGCTCATCAGGTCGCGCAGCAGCCAGCCGCCCTGGGTGTTGGCGTAGAGCGTCCACCGGTCGTCGCCGGGATGGAATTCGGCGATCGCCGCGCGTGCCTCCATCGAGGCGACGATGATCCGGTTGTTGACCACGGTCAGCCGCGTGACATGTGCCGCCTGCGCGAACAGCGCCGCGGTCTTGGCGCGGTCGCCGATCTCCCAGTCGAACGCGACGTTGCCCGGCGCCTCGGGCCAGACCTGCGGCTGGCCGGGATCGGTCGCGGTCGCGAGATCGATCGCGGCGGGCTGGATGTCGTAATCGACCATGATGAGCTCGGCGGCGTCGCGCGCCGCCTTGGGCGATTCGGCGACGACGAAGGCGACCGGGTCGCCGACATGTCGCACCATGCCGTCGGCGAGTGCCGGATGCGGCACCGCGGTCTGCTTCGATCCGTCGCGATTGGTCAGCAGCGCCGCGCAGGGCAGCGACCCGATGCCGTCGGCGTTGAGGTCCGCGGCGGTATAGACCGCGAGCACGCCCGGCGCCGTGCGCGCGCCGGCGACGTCGATCGACGCGATCCTGGCCGCCGCATGCGGGCTGCGCAGCACCACGCCGTGCACCAGGCCGGGAAGCTGGATGTCATCCGTGTAGCGACCATGACCGAGCAGCAGGCGCGGATCCTCCACGCGGCGCACGGGTTGGGCGAGGCCGAACTTGGTCATGAAGCGGCAATCCTTCGGGTTCGCTGACGGCCGCGCCCGGGCCCGGGCGGGGTCTCGGTATCACCATGTACGGTTCGGGTGGGAAAGGCCAAGAGGCCGGGCCCGGCCGGATGGCGTTGCGGCGAACTCCGTCGATACAGGCTCGGGGCAGCGCGGCTCACGATTGCGAGAGCCGATCGGTCCGGGCGCCCGACCGGCACGTCCTCACTCGGCGGCGGTCTCCCGCTCGCGCTCACGCTTGCGCAGCCGCCGGCTGCGGAACCGGGCGAAGCGCGCCTTCGTCCGCTCGCGCATGGTCTGGAACACGACGTAGAGCATCGGGATGGTGAAGATGCCGACCGAGCTTGCCGCGATCATGCCGGCGAAGACCGGCGTGCCGATGTCGCGCCGGCTGATCTGTGCCGCCCCGGTCGCGACCACCAGCGGCACCAGGCCGAGGATGAAGGCAGTCGAGGTCATCATCACGGCGCGGAACCGCATCTTCGCCCCGAGGGCGGCCGCGTCGCGGATCGGCAGCCCGGCCTCGCGCTGATCCTTGGCGAATTCGACGATCAGGATGCCGTTCTTGGCGGCGAGCGCGATCAGCACGACGAGGCCGATCTGGGCGGAGAGGTCGAGCGCCAGGTGCCCGAACAGGATGCCGACGAACGCGCCGAGCACGCCCACCGCGACCGAGAGCAGCACCGGGACCGGGATCACCCAGCTCTCGTACAAGGCGACCAGGAACAGATAGGCGAACAGGATGGCGAGGCCGAGAATGACCGGCGTCTGGCCATGCGCCTCATGCTCCTGATAGGCGGTGCCGGTCCATTCGAACGAGTAGTTGGACGGCAGCGTCTTCTCCGAGATCTGCTGCATCGCGGCCAGCGCCGTGCCGGACGAGACGCCCGGCGCCGGGCTGCCGTTGATCGTGATCGAGCGGTAGTTGTTGTAGCGGGTGATCACCTGCGGCCCGACCACGATGCGCAGATCGGCGATCGCGCGCATCGGCACCATCTGGCCCTTGTTGTTGCGCACGTAGATCTGCCAGATCGAGGAGAGGTCGTTGCGATCCTTCGCCTCGCCCTCGATGTTGACCTGCCAGGTGCGGCCGTAGAGGTTGAAGTTGTTGATGTAGATGCCGCCGAGCGTCGCCTGCAGCGCCGTGAACACGTCGTTGATGTTCAGTCCCAGCGCCTGCGCCTTGGCACGGTCGATGTCGAGATAGATCGACGGGTTGTTTGCGGTGAAGGTCGAGAACACGCGGGCCAGGCGCGGATCCTGGTTGGCGGCGCCGATCAGTCCGCGCATCACGCTGCCCATCGAGGCGGGGTCCTGCCCCTCCAGCGCCTCGAGCTGGTACTCGAAGCCGCCGCTGGTCGAGAGCCCGAGGATCGGCGGCAGGTTGAAGGGAAACACCGTCGCCGAGCGGATCTGCGATGCCGCGCCGAAGGTGCGGCCGATCAGCGCCTGCGCCGATTCGGCGGCCGCGGTGCGGTCGGCGAAGGGCTTGAGGCGGGCCACCATGAAGGCGGCATTCGGCTCGGACGAGCTGTCGAGCAGCGAGAAGCCGACGATCGACAGCACGTCCTGCACGCCGGGCTCGCCCGAGAGGATCTTCTCAACGCGGCGCACCACCTCGCTGGTGCGCGGCACGGAGGCACCGTCGGGGAGCTGCACGGCG
>DATJSJ010000034.1:0-6795 GCA_035504175.1 Acetobacteraceae bacterium | reverse complement strand
TCGACCATCAGGCCGATCCGGCTGGGCAGCGACTTCAGGAACCAGATATGCGCGACCGGCGAGGCGAGTTCGATATGGCCCATGCGCTCGCGCCGCACCTTGGCGAGCGTGACCTCGACGCCGCATTTCTCGCAGATGATGCCGCGGAACTTCATGCGCTTGTACTTGCCGCACAGGCACTCATAGTCCTTGATCGGGCCGAAGATGCGGGCACAAAAGAGGCCGTCGCGCTCCGGCTTGAAGGTGCGGTAGTTGATCGTCTCCGGCTTCTTGATCTCGCCATAGGACCAGGAGCGGATCTGCTCCGGGCTCGCCATCTGGATCTTGATCTGGTCGAAGGTCAGCGCCTGGCCGGCCTGGCCCAGAATCTTCATCAGCTCGTTCATACGGCTCTCACCTCATGCGGTGACGGGCGACGGCATCCGCCGCCATCCCTGAAAGGCGCCAGGGCTCCGCCCTGACCTGGACCGCGCCGCGGCGACGGCACGGCCCGGGACCGGGGCGTTCCCCGGTCCCCGGATCGTCTCAGGCGGTGCTCTGCTCGAGGTCGACGTTGAGGCCGAGCGACTTCAGCTCCTTGACCAGCACGTTGAAGCTTTCCGGGATGCCGGCCTCGAAATTGTCCTGCTCGCGCACGATCGCCTCGTAGACCTTGGTGCGGCCGGACACGTCGTCCGACTTCACCGTCAGCATCTCCTGCAGCGTGTAGGCGGCGCCGTACGCCTCCAGCGCCCAGACCTCCATCTCGCCGAAGCGCTGGCCGCCGAACTGCGCCTTGCCGCCCAGCGGCTGCTGGGTCACCAGGCTGTACGGCCCGATCGAACGGGCGTGGATCTTGTCGTCCACCAGGTGGTGCAGCTTCAGCATGTAGATGTAGCCGACGGTGACGCGCCGCTCGAACGGCTCGCCGGTGCGCCCGTCGGTCAGCACGACCTGCCCCGAGGTGTCGAGCCCGGCCTTTTGCAGCATCGTCTCGATATCGGACATGCGCGCGCCGTCGAACACCGGGGTCGCGATCGGCACGCCTTTCTTGAGGTTGTCGCACAGCTCGATCAGCTGCTCGGTCGACATCTGCGCGATCTGGGCGGCGTAGATCTCCTCGCCATAGGCATCGCGCAGCTTGCCCAGCAGCTCCTCGCGCCGCGCCCCGGTGCGCCGGTATTCCTCGACCAGCTCGCCGATCTGCCGGCCGAGATTGGCGCAGGCCCAGCCGAGATGGGTCTCCAGGATCTGCCCCACGTTCATCCGGCTCGGCACGCCAAGCGGGTTGAGCACGAGATCGACCGAAGTCCCGTCCTCCAGGAACGGCATGTCCTCGACCGGCACCACGCGGGAGACGACGCCCTTGTTGCCGTGCCGGCCGGCCATCTTGTCGCCCGGCTGCAACTTGCGCTTCACCGCGACGAACACCTTGACCATCTTCATGACACCAGGCGGCAGCTCGTCGCCGCGCTGCAGCTTCTCGACCTTGCTGTCGAAGCGCTCCTGCAGCCGATGCACGGCGGCGTCGAACTCGCGCTTCAGCGTCTCGATCTCCGCCATCACCGCGTCATCCTGTACGCCGATATGGCGCCAGGCGCCGCGCGGATGCTCGGCCAGCACGTCCTCGCTCAGCACCGTGCCGGACTTGATTCCCTTGAAGCCGCCGGCCGCCTTGTGGCCGAGCAGCCGCTCGCGCAGCCGGTTGAGGAAGCTGCGCTCCTGGATCGCCCGCTCGTCGTCGCGGTCCTTGGCCAGGCGCTCGATCTCGGCGCGCTCGATCGCCATGGCGCGCTCGTCCTTGTCGACGCCGCGGCGGCTGAACACGCGCACGTCGACGATCGTGCCGGTGACGCCGGGCGGCAGCTTCAGCGAGGTGTCGCGCACGTCCGACGCCTTCTCGCCGAAGATCGCGCGCAGGAGTTTTTCCTCCGGCGTCATCGGGCTCTCGCCCTTCGGCGTCACCTTGCCGACCAGGATGTCGCCGGGGTTCACCTCGGCGCCGATATAGACGATGCCGGCCTCGTCGAGATTCTTCAGCGCCTCCTCGCCGACATTCGGGATGTCGCGGGTGATCTCCTCCTGCCCGAGCTTGGTGTCGCGGGCCATCACCTCGAATTCCTCGATATGGATCGAGGTGAAGACGTCATCCCGCGCGATCCGCTCGGAGATCAGGATGGAATCCTCGAAATTGTAGCCGTTCCAGGGCATGAAGGCGCAGAGCACGTTGCGCCCGAGCGCCAGCTCGCCGAGCTCGGTCGAGGGCCCGTCGGCGATGATGTCGCCCTCGCCCACGCGGTCGCCGACCCGCACCAGCGGCCGCTGGTTGATGCAGGTCGACTGGTTCGAGCGCATGTATTTGCGCAAGCGGTAGATGTCGACGCCGCGCGTCGTGCCGTCCTCGCCGGTCGCGCGCACCACGATGCGCGCGCCGTCGATCTGGTCGATGATGCCGGGCCGGCGGGCGACGATCGTCGCCCCGGAATCGCGCGCCACCGGCCCCTCCATGCCGGTGCCGACCAGCGGCGCATCGGCCTGGATCAGCGGCACCGCCTGGCGCTGCATGTTCGAGCCCATCAGCGCGCGGTTGGCGTCGTCGTTCTCCAGGAACGGGATCAGTGCGGCGGCCACCGAGACGAGCTGCTTCGGCGAGACGTCGACCGCCGTCACCTGCTCCGGCGGCACCAGGCGGAAATCGCCCTGCCGGCGGACGGAGACGAGCTCCTCCTCGAACTTGCCCTCGCCGTCGATCGGGGCGTCGGCCTGCGCCACGACCAGCCGCTCCTCCTCCATGGCGGAGAGGTATTTCCAGCCGTCCTGCACTTGGCCGTCACGCACCAGGCGGTACGGCGTCTCGATGAAGCCGTACTTGTTCACCTTGGCGAAGGTCGCGAGGCTGTTGATCAGGCCGATATTCGGGCCTTCCGGCGTCTCGATCGGGCAGATCCGGCCGTAATGCGTCGGGTGCACGTCGCGCACCTCGAAGCCGGCCCGCTCGCGCGTCAGACCGCCCGGCCCCAGCGCCGAGAGGCGCCGCTTGTGCGTCACCTCGGAGAGCGGGTTCGTTTGATCCATGAACTGGCTGAGCTGCGAGGAGCCGAAGAACTCGCGCACCGCCGCCGCCGCCGGCTTGGCGTTGATCAGGTCGTGCGGCATCACGGTGTCGATATCGACCGAGCCCATGCGCTCGCGGATCGCCCGCTCCATGCGCAACAGCCCGACGCGGTACTGGTTCTCCATCAGCTCGCCGACCGAGCGCACCCGGCGATTGCCGAGATTGTCGATGTCGTCGATCTGGCCGCGGCCGTCCTTGAGCTCGCACAGGATTTTCACGGTGCGCAGGATGTCCTCCTTGCGCAGCACGCGGACCGTGTCATCCGCCTCGAGCCCGAGGCGCATGTTCATCTTCACCCGCCCGACGGCGGAGAGGTCGTAGCGGTCGGGATCGAAGAACAGGCCGCGGAACAGCGTCTCGGCCGTCTCCGGCGTCGGCGGCTCGCCCGGGCGCATCACGCGGTAGATGTCGATCAGGGCGTCGTCGCGATTGGCGTTCTTGTCGACCGCCAGCGTGTTGCGAATCCAGGGCCCGTTCGCCTGGTCGATCGCCAGCGTCGGCAGCCGGTCGATGCCCTGCTCCTCGAGCGCCGCGAGCCGCGCCTCGACCAGCTCCTCGCCGGCCTCGGCATGGATCTCGCCGCTTTCCTCGTTCACCAGGTCGATCGCGACGAAGCGGCCGAGCAGGTCGGCGCGGCCGACCAGAACCGTCTTGGTCTGCTCGGCGATGCGCCGGGCACTGCGGGCGGTGAGCTTGGTGCCGGCCTCGGCGACGACCTCGCCGCTATCCGCATCGACCAGCGACTCGGCGAGCGTGATGCCGCGGAACGCCTCCGGATCGAACGGCCGCGCCCAGCCGCCCGGCGTGCGGGTGAACACCACCTGCTCATAGAAAAAGTTGAGGATTTCCTCGGCATCCATGCCGCGGACCTCGACCGCGTCCGCCGCCTCGCCCTGGGCGTGGCGAGCGCGGCGCAGCGCCTCGGTCGCGGCACTCTCCAGCGCGTAGAGCAGCGTCGTGACCGGCAGCTTCCGCTTGCGGTCGATGCGGACGTAGACGAGATCCTTGCTGTCGAACTCGAAATCGAGCCACGAGCCGCGATACGGGATCACCCGTGCGGCGAACAGGTATTTGCCGGAGGAGTGCGTCTTGCCCTTGTCGTGATCGAAGAACACGCCCGGGCTGCGGTGCATCTGGCTGACGATGACGCGCTCGGTGCCGTTGATGATGAAGGTGCCGTTATCCGTCATCAGCGGCATGTCGCCCATGTAGACGGGCTGTTCCTTGATGTCGCGGATCGAGCGGGCGCCGGTGTCCTCGTCGACGTCCCAGACGATCAGGCGGAGGATCACCTTCAGCGGCGCGGCGTAGGTCATGCCGCGCTGGATGCATTCCTCGACGTCGTATTTCGGATCCTCGAGCTCGTAGTAGACGAACTCCAGCCGGCCGCGGCCGGCGAAATCGTCGATCGGGAAGACCGAGCGGAACACCTCCTGCAGCCCGGTATGGGTGCGGCTGTCCGGGGTGACGTTCATCTGCAGGAACGCCTCGTAGCTCGCCCGCTGCACGTCGATCAGGTTGGGCATCGGCGCCACCTCGGGGATCCGCCCGAAGTTCCTGCGGATCCGCTTCTGACCCGCGAGCGACCTGCCGTTGAATGCGTTCATCGCCTGTCCTTGCCCCGTTGAGGGTTCCCATCGCCGCGCGGTGATGGCACCCTCCGCTCACCCAAGGTGCCGTCCGGCACCCCTATCCCCTCGTCGCGCCCGCCCCGGACGCGGCCGGATATGCTCGTGCGGCCGAGACCGGCCGCAACGCTCCCCCGGTCTTTGCCGGGCTTCGCCTCACCTCCCTTGCATGCGGCGGTCAGCCCCGCCCAGCGACCCTCCGCAACGACGGATGGGCGGGAATCGACCCCGATTCCCACCCGCGCCCCGATCCGAAATGCGGCGCAGCCCGGCGAGGCCGCGCCGACGCCAGATGCCTACTTGATCTCGACAGCCGCGCCCTGCTCTTCCAGTTGCTTACGGATCTTCTCCGCCTCGTCCTTGTTCACCCCTTCCTTGACGGTCTTCGGGGCGCCCTCGACGAGATCCTTGGCCTCCTTCAGGCCGAGCCCGGTGATCGCCCGGACCTCCTTGATCACGTTGATCTTTTTCTCGCCGGTCTTGGCCAGGATGACGGTGAACTCGGTCTGCTCCTCGACCGGCGCGGCCGCAGGCGCGGCCCCGGCGGGTGCGGCGGCAATCGCCACCGGCGCGGCGGCGGAGACGCCCCACTTCTCCTCGAGCAGCTTGGACAGCTCAGCGGCTTCCAGCACCGTCAGGCTGGACAGCTCGTCCACCAACTTCGACAGATCGGCCATGTTCGGGTATCCTCAATCTAAGCGTTGTGCGGTTCCATGCAAGCCCGATCGGCTTGCGCTCATTTGTCTGCGGGGTGCCGGCCTCAGGCCGCCTCCGCCTCGGCTGCCTCGTCGCGCCTGGCATAGGCGCCGAAGACCCGCGCGAGCTGTCCGGCCGGGGCTGCGAGCGTGCCGGCAATCCTTGTGGCGGGGGTCTGGATCATCCCCACCAGCCGGGCGCGCAGCACTTCCAGCGACGGCAGCTCGGCCAGCGCCTGCACCCCGGACGCATCCAGCGTCTGGGTGCCGAGCGCCCCGCCGACCACGACGAACTTCTCGTTGGTCCTGGCGAACTCGACGGCGGTCTTCGCCACGGCCACCGGATCCATCGACCACGCGAGCGCGGTCGGGCCCTTCAGCAGCGGCTTGATCCCGTCGAATCGGGTCCCATCCAGGGCGAGATTGGCCAGCCGGTTCTTCGCGACCCTGAAGGTCGCCCCCGCCGCCCGCATGCGGCGCCGCAGCTCCGTCACCTCGGCCACGTTCAACCCTTGATTGCGGGTGACCACGACCATCGACGTCTCGGCGAACACCGCGGCGAGCGAGGCGACGAAGTCCCGCTTCTCCGTACGGTCCAAGTCCCGTCTCCTTCCGGGGTGTCCGGCCAATGACGGCGCCGGCCACCCCTGGCCTGCGGCGATGCCGCCGGCCGGGTTGCCCAAGGGATGCCGCCACCGGCGACACCCCGGTTCGCCTGTCCTTATCCCGGTCCGCCGCCCAGATGCGGGCGCCGACCGGTCAGCCGGAACCGCCAACGCCCCGGACCCAAGGGTCCGTGCGATTGGCCACCCCGTCTCCCGCGCGCGGATCCGAAGATCCTTTACATCCCGAAGGATACGAGCGGTCTCGGACAGGTTCGGGCGGGCCGCGGCCCGCCCTGCCCGCCGCCGTCCGGATCACCGGGCGGCAGCGTATTCCGTTCGCCGGGGCTAGAGGTGTTTCAGGCCGACCATCTCGGCCTGAACCGCTCTAGCCCGTCATCTGAGAGCATGATTCACGCTTCCGGCGGTTCCGCCTCAAGCGATCAGGCTCAGACGCCCAGGCTGGTCACGTCGACGCGCACGCCCGGCCCCATGGTCGAGCTCAGCGCCACCTTCTGTACATAGGTGCCCTTGGCGCCGGACGGCTTGGCCTTCTGCACCGCATCGACCAGGGCGCGGATGTTCTCGAGCAGCTTGTCCGGCTCGAAGCTGGCGCGGCCGATGCCGGCATGGATGATGCCGGCCTTCTCGGCGCGAAACTCGACCTGGCCCGCCTTGGCGGCGCGGACGGCGCCGGCGACGTCCATCGTCACCGTGCCGAGGCGCGGGTTGGGCATCAGGCCGCGGGGGCCGAGGATTTTCCCCAGCCGGCCGAC
>DATJSJ010000033.1:0-3109 GCA_035504175.1 Acetobacteraceae bacterium | reverse complement strand
GCCGTGCAGAAGCTCGGGGTGCATGATCAGCCCGTCCAGCGCGTCCACCGCGCTGTCGCGATCCTCGGGATGCAGGCTGAGGCCCTTGCGGATGGCGATCAGCGCCCGCGCCACCGGATTGGTGAACAAGCGTTCGGGCAGCGTGAACGTGGCGTCGGCACTGCGTCCGGCCTGGCCGGGTGCGTCCCTGGCCAGCAGATGGGCGATCACCGGCAGGCCGGCCCAGGGATTCGCGGTCAGATCCTGCTGGTAGACGCCGTGCGCGGATTTCGGATCGCCGCCGGGCAGCGGGATCGGCACAGTCAGTGCCGGCGCCGACGGCCGGTCCTTCAAACGCAACTCGGCTTCCAGCGAGACCACGCCGTAGTCGTCGCCGGCAGTCCACGGCAGGCGCGTTTCCTGTCCCGTGCGGGTCGCACCGGGGGGTTCGGTCCAGGCCGCGGTGGGAGGCTGGTCCACGATCACGGTCAGGTCCCAGGTGGCAAGGTCCTGGCCGTTGCGGCGGACCGTGAGGCGGCCACCCTGAGTGAGGTCGCGATCCGCCTGGAAGCTGTCCCGCGCCAGCGTCCGGAAGGGTGCGCCGTGACCCTCCAGCGTCAGGCTGGGCGTGCCGGAGCCGCCGGTGACGCTGACCGTGAGATGCGAGCCGGCCGGCACCGCCACCGACCCGCCATCCGGCTTCAGGAAGACGGGGGCGACATGGGTGTAGTCGGGCGGCGTGATCCAGGCCTGCAGTTCGGTGGAGGGGGGCGCGGGCAGGCGGGGCAGCGCCGGTTGCAGGGCGAGCGCGATACGGGCGGGGGCATCAGCGCCGGCGATGCCCAGTGCGGCGACCAATCCCACCACCAATCCGCCCCGCAACGCGAAGCGGTCGCGCCGGGCGAGGCCCGGATGCGGCCGGCTGACACGCAGGCGGCGGACCTGGCGGATGGTGCGCACCACATGCGCGTGCCACAGCGCGAGGCCGAGCGGGTCATGCTGTGCCGGATGGTCGGTCAGCACTTGCAGAGGGCGGTGGGCGAGGCCGGAATCGCGTTCCAGCCGGCGGTCGGCGGTGGCGTCGTCCGGCGCACGGATCGGCCGCAGGCCGCGCACGGCCAACGCGATGATGACAGCGGCGGTTCCCGCCAGCAGCGCCAGATGCCAGACCGGCGGCAGCATCTGCGGGAGCTGGAGCAAGGCGGCGCACAAGAACAGACCGGCGATGCCAAGGGGCGGCCATAGCGCGGGCCAGAGACGCTCGAACGACACCACCAGGCGCGCCAGCAGGCGCAGCCCGGCCAGGCGGCGAAGCAGCGGATTGAGGTCCTCGGGGCGGCCGGTCATGCCAGGAAGTCCGGGATGCGTTCGGCCTGCCACAGCGCTTCCACCGGCTGGCGGTCGCGAATTGCCGACCAGCGGTCGCCGTCCACCATCGCCTCGGCGGCCAGCGGGCGGGCGTTGTAGGTGGAACTCATGACGGAACCATATGCGCCTGCTTCCAGAATTGCCACACGCGCATTTTGACGCAGCGGCGGCAGCAGGCGGGCGCGCGCGAAGGTGTCGCCGGTTTCGCAGACCGGGCCGACGATGTCGGCGGGGCTAACCGGAGCAGTGGCGTCGGCGGCCGCGAGGGGAACGATGCCGTGCCAGGCCTCGTACAGGGCGGGGCGGACCAGGTCGTTCATTGCCGCGTCCAGGACGACGAAGCGGGTGGCGCCGCTCTCTTTCTGGAGGACGACCGACGCCAGCAGGACGCCGGCCGGACCGACCAGCCAACGGCCGGGTTCCAGCTTCAGGCGGACATCGAGGTTGTGGAACGCGCCGCGCAATGCGCCGGCGAGACCGGCGGGGCTGGGCGCGGATTCGTCGCGATAGGGAATGCCCAGGCCGCCGCCGCAATCCACCGTGGTGACGGTGTGGCCGGCGGCGCGCAGGTCCGTGACCAGCGTGGCGATGCGCGTATAGGCGGCGCGGAACGGCGCGAGGGACACGATCTGGCTGCCGATATGCAGTGCCAGGCCGACCGGCTGGATGCCGGGCAGGCTGGCGGCGCGGGCATACAGCGCGGCGGCGTAGGCCCAGGGGATGCCGAATTTATCGCGCGCCCGGCCGGTGGCGATCTTGGCGTGCGTCTCCGCGTCCACGTCGGGGTTGACGCGCAGGGCGATGCGGGCGGTCTTGTTCTCGGCGGTGGCGAGGGCGGCGAGCATCTCCAGCTCCTCCGCGCTTTCGACGTTGATCTGGCCGATGTCCCGGGCGAGCGCGAGGCGGAGGTCGGAGGCCGACTTGCCGACGCCGGAGAAAACCATCTGGGCGGGCGGGATGCCTGCGGCGAGGGCGCGGTGGATTTCTCCCGCGCTGACCACGTCGACGCCCGCGCCTTCCCGCGCGAACAAGCGCAGGATGGCGAGGTGGTCGTTGGCCTTCATCGCGTAGTGCAGGTCGGCGCCGAGGCCGGCGCCGGTGAGCGCGGCGGCCAGGGCGCGGTAGCGCGCGCGCATGGTGCCGGCGCCATAGACCCAGGTGGGCGTCCCCAGCGCGTCGGCGATGGCGTTGAGAGGCACGGATTCGAGGATAAGGCCGTCCAGGGGATGCATGGCCAGATGCGGACGGGCGGCGAGGAGCTCGGCGATCCCGGGTTCTTCGGTCGCCGGCCCAGGGGACGGGAGGGACATTCGCTTAGAGTAAAGGATGCCGACAGGCGCGGCCAAGGGTGGATTGCCGACAGGGTGGATTGCCGACAGGGTGGATTGCCGCGGGAAAGCGATACCGCGGGGTGAATCATCCACGCCCACCCACCGCCGCCCCACCCGACTCCGGATGACACCGCCCGCCGGACCCACTATCTCCCACATCGAACCGCCGTCCTTGCGGCCTCAACCGCTGCCTCTGACAACCGGCGACCGACAACCGACGACTGGTCCATGACCGACACCCCGATCGACCACATCCGCAATTTCGCGATCATCGCCCATATCGACCACGGGAAATCCACCCTGGCCGACCGGCTGATCCAGACCACCGGCGCGCTCAGCGAGCGGGAGATGACCAACCAGGTCCTCGACAACATGGAGCTGGAGCGCGAGCGCGGCATCACCATCAAGGCGCAGACCGTCCGCCTGACCTA
>DATJSJ010000032.1:0-28570 GCA_035504175.1 Acetobacteraceae bacterium | reverse complement strand
TTCGGCGCGGTCGATCAGCCCGGACTTCGCCATCTCCACCGCGATGCGCAGCGAGGCCGCCGCGGTGCGCTTGCCGTTGCGCGTCTGCAGCAGGTAGAGCGTGTTCTGCTGCACGGTGAACTCGATGTCCTGCATGTCGTGATAGTGACGCTCGAGCGTCTCGCGCACGCGCAGCAGCTCGGCATAGGCCTGGGGCAGCGCCTGTTCCATCGGCACCTCCCCCGGCTTGGCGCGCGCGGCGGAGAGCGGCTGCGGTGTGCGGATGCCGGCCACCACGTCCTCGCCCTGGGCGTTCACCAGGTATTCGCCGTAGAAGACGTCCTCGCCGGTCGAGGGATCGCGGGTGAAGCAGACGCCGGTCGCGCAATCCTCGCCCATGTTGCCGAACACCATCGCCTGGACGTTGACCGCCGTGCCCCACTCCGCGGGGATGTCGTGCAGGCGGCGATAGGTGATGGCGCGCGGGTTCATCCAGCTGCCGAACACCGCGCCGATCGCGCCCCAGAGCTGCGCCTGCGGGTCCTGCGGGAACGGGTTGCCGGTCTCCTGCTGCACCATCTCCTTGTAGCCGGCGACGACTTCCTGCCAGTCGGCGGCGGTGAGTTCGGGATCCTCGGTGACGCCGCGATCGAGCTTGACGCTTTCGATGATCTCCTCGAAGCGGTGGTGCTCGATGCCGAGCACGACGCTGCCGTACATCTGCACGAAGCGGCGGTAGCTGTCCCAGGCGAAGCGGGCGTCGCCCGAGGCGGCTTCGAGGCCGCGCACCGTCGCGTCGTTGAGGCCGAGATTGAGCACCGTGTCCATCATGCCCGGCATCGAGACGCGCGCGCCGGAGCGCACCGAGACGAGCAGCGGGCGCGCCGCGTCGCCGAAACCGAGGCTGACCGCCTGCTCGACGCTGGACAGCGCCTCGCGCACCTGATCGGCGAGCTCGTCCGGGTAGCGGCGGTCGCTCTTGTAGAAGGCGGTGCAGACTTCGGTGGTGATGGTGAAGCCGGGCGGCACGGGCAGGCCGATCGCCGCCATCTCGGCGAGGTTCGCGCCCTTGCCGCCGAGCAGGTTGCGCATCTCCGCGCTGCCCTCGTTCCGGCCGGCCCCGAAGCTGTAGATCCACTTCGTCATGGCGTTCCCTCAGCCTTAGATCTTTGAGAAGTCGGCGACGGTGTTCATGGTTTCGCGCACGCGGTTGAGCAGGCGCAGGCGGTTCCGGCGCAGCGCCGGGTGCTCGGCGTTGACGGTGACCTGGTCGAAGAAGGCATCGAGCATCGGTCGCAGCCGCGCCATCGCGGCCATGGCACCGGTGAAGTCCTCGACCTCGAGCCGCGCCGCGATCGCCCGTTCCACGTCGTCCATCGCCGCGGCGAGCGCGATCTCCGTCGGCGTATCGAGCAGTGCCGCATCGGGCGCCGCCGTGTGCGGGCCGTCCTTCTTCTCCTCGATGCGCAGGATGTTGGCGGCGCGGCGATAGGCGGTCAGCAGGTTGGTGCCGTCCCCCGTGCCGAGCAGTGCGGTCACGGCATCGGTGCGCGCGAGCAGGCGGTTGATGTCGTCGTCCGCGCGAGCGGAAAACACGGCAGCGAGCACGTCATGGCGCGCCCCCTCGGCGCGCAACTGCACACGCAGGCGATCCACCATGAACGCTAGGATTTCTTCACCAAGCTCGGCAACAGACAAACCCGAGAAGTGAGGCAGATCAATCAGATCGCGCGCAAATCCTCGAAGCTGATCAAGCTTCTCCTTAAGCTCGTAGAAGCCATATACTTGCTGTCTGAGTTGAGAATTCTCGATCAACTCGAGGGCGACATAGAGAATCGGCCGCAGGCTAATACGAAGGCCGTTCGCTCGGAGGATTCGCACAATGCCCAGCGCTGCGCGGCGCAGCGCAAAAGGATCACTCGAACCGGTAGGTCTCTCTCCTATAGCAAAGAAGCCGCAGAGAAGATCTAGACGATCGGCCAATCCGACTGTGATCGATACTGGATTAGTGGGGACGGAATCGGTTGCATCACGGGGGCGATGGTGTTCCTCTATGGCTCGGGCAACATCCTCAGGTTCTTGGCTTGCGAGCGCATAGTAGCGGCCGACCGTCCCTTGTAGTTCTGGGAACTCGGCAACCAGCCCAGTCGTTAGGTCGGCCTTCGCGAGGAACGCAGCGCGTTGCGCAGACTGTGTGTCGGCATCTGTCGAATCTGAGAGGACGGCTGACAACTGCATCAGCCGCCGCATACGGTCTCCTTGACTTCCCAGTTTCGCTTGAAACGTGATCGCCTCAAGATCTGGAACCCGGTCACGCAATTTCGTCCGCAGGTCCAAATCCCAGAAATGCCGCGCATCGGCGAAGCGGGCGCGCAGCACGCGCTCATTGCCGGCGACGATCGCGGCGCCGCCGTCGCGCGCCTCGACATTGGCGACGAAGGCGAAGGCCGGCGCCGGCGCGCCTGCCGCGTCGCGCAGCGCGAAATAGCGCTGGTTGACACGCATCGAGACCTGCATGACCTCGGGCGGCAAATCCATGAAGCCGGCGTCGATGCGCCCGAGCAGCGGCACCGGCCATTCCACCAGTCCCGCCACTTCCGCCAGCAGCCCGGCATCGGGGACGACACTGTAGCCGCGTGCAGCGGCCAGCTCGGCGATGCCCTCAGCGATGCGGTGCTCGCGCTCCGCAGCATCGACCAGCACGCGATGCTCGCGCAGCGATTCGCGCCAGGTCGCGACCGATTCGACCGCGATCGCGACCGGCGCGTGGAATCGGTGCCCCTCGGTCAGGTTCGACGATTCCAGCCCGTGCGCATCGTCCTCGCCCTCGCGCAGCGCGAACGGCACCACCGCGCCGTCCAGCAGGCAGAGGACGCGGCGCAGCGGCCGCACCCAGGTGAAGCGGCTGGCGCCGCCCCAGCGCATCGATTTCGGCCACGCGAAGCGCCACAGCAGCCCGGGCATTACCTCTGCGATCAATTGACGCGCGGGCACCGCCGGTCGGACCAGCTCCAGCACCCAGTAACCGTTCTCCTGCCGCAGCGACCCCCGGTGGGCGCCGTGCTTACGCAGAAAGCCGGCGAGTGCGGCTTCCGGCGCAGTGATCCGCGGGCCGCGCTCGCTGCTGCGCGTTTCCTCCACCTCGCCCTGCACCTGCGTCCAAGCGGCGATGCGCCGCGGACCCCAGGCCGTTTCGATCGGCGTGACAAGAATCGGATCCAAAGCCTGATCCAGCAGCCGCGCCAACTCCTCCGCCGCGCCGACTTGCATGCGTGCGGGAATCTCCTCGCTGAACAGCTCCAGCAGCAGCTCAGCCATGCGCCGCTTCGCCTGCGAGCCAAGCCTCGGCGCACTGCTTCGCCAGTGCCCGCACGCGCCCGATATAGGCCGCGCGTTCGGAGACCGAGATCACGCCGCGGGCGTCCAGCAGATTGAACAGATGGCTTGCCTTGATGCACTGGTCATAGGCCGGCAGCGCCAGCGGCTTGTCGCGTCGGACCAGCGCCGCGCATTCGCGCTCCGCATCCTCGAAATGCTGCGCCAGCATCGACGTGTCCGCAGCTTCGAAGTTGTACTCGCTGAATTCCTTCTCACTACGCAGGAACACGTCGCCGTATTTCGTGCCTGTGCCATTGAAGTCGAGATCGTAGACGTTCTCGACCCCCTGCACGTACATCGCCAACCGCTCGAGTCCATAGGTGAACTCGGCACTCGGCAGTGCCGTCGCGATGCCGCCGACCTGCTGGAAATAGGTGAACTGCGTCACCTCCATGCCGTCGCACCAGACCTCCCAGCCGAGCCCCCAGGCGCCGAGCGTCGGGCTTTCCCAATCGTCCTCGACGAAGCGGATGTCGTGCAGCAGCGGGTCGATGCCGATGCGGCGATAGCTCTCCAGCAGCAGCGCCTGCGCGTCCGGCGGCGACGGCTTCATCAGCACCTGGTACTGGTAGTAGTGCTGCAGCCGGTTGGGATTCTCGCCGTAGCGCCCGTCGGTCGGGCGGCGGCTCGGCTGTACGTAGGCGGCTTTCCACGGCGTCGCGCCGAGCGCGCGCAGCGTCGTCGCCGGGTGGAACGTGCCGGCGCCCATCTCCAGGTCGTACGGCTGCAGGATGACGCAGCCCTGGCGCGACCAGAATTCGTGCAGGCGGAGGATCAGCTCCTGAAAGCTGGGCGCCTCGCTCATGTTCGGCCCGATCACCTCCCGATTGACAACCATCCGGTCCCGGCGGCGTGATGCGGCGCACCATAGGGACCGCCCCCTGGAGCGGCAAGCGAAGGGGGCGGCCCGTGACCCCACTCGCTTCTGCCGGCCGGCAGGCTTATCCGGCAAATGCGCTTTCCGCAGAAGGCCCATCCGCAGCCATGCCCGACGACGCAGACGCAACGATCCGCAGCTACTACGCCGCCTTCAATGCGCAGGACCTGGACGGCTTCCTGGCCCTGCTGACCGAGGACGTGGTGCACGATATCAACCAGGGCGGCCGGGAGATCGGGCGCGACGCGTTCCACCGCTTCCTCGATCGCATGAACCGCTGCTACCGGGAGCGGATCGAGGAGCTGGTGGTCATGGTCGCCCCGGACGGCACCCGCGCGGCCGCCGAGTTTACCGTCCACGGCACCTATCTCGCGACCGACGAGGGGCTGCCTGAAGCGCGCGGTCAGACCTACGTCCTGTCCGCCGGCGCGTTCTTCACCCTGCGCAAGGGGCGGGTCGCCCGCATCACCAACACCTACAACCTCCGTGACTGGATGGATCAGGTCTCGACTGGCTGAACGGTCGTGCTGCGTCCGGCCACCGGCCCGCTCGGC
This sequence comes from Acetobacteraceae bacterium, assembly GCA_035504175.1. Lineage (GTDB taxonomy): Bacteria > Pseudomonadota > Alphaproteobacteria > Acetobacterales > Acetobacteraceae > DATJSJ01. The sequence goes on along the minus strand of DATJSJ010000032.1, from coordinate 23,782 downwards.
TTCGTCGACCCTACCCCGCGGCCGCGTGCCGTCAGGCATGCTCGCCCGCGATGCCGTCGAAGGCGTCGGTACGACACTTTCCCCGGGGGCGGACACCGACCCCGGCCGTTCCCATCTGACCGGCGATGACCGTCGATCGCCTCACCGATGCCGAGATCGCCCGCATCCTGCTCGCGGTGCGGCGGATTGCGCTGGTCGGCGCATCTGCCCGGCCGGAGCGGCCCTCCAACCGCGTCCTCGCCTTCCTGCTGACGCACGGCTACGATGTGGTGCCGGTCAATCCCGGGCTCGCGGGACAGTCACTGCACGGTCGCCGCGTCGCCGGGAACCTGGCGGAGGCGGCGCCGCTTGAGATGGTGGACTTGTTCCGCGCCCCCGGGCATGTCCGGCCGGCGGTGCACGAGGCGATCCAGCTAGGCGCCCGGGTGATCTGGATGCAGCTCGGCGTGATCGAGGAATCGGCGGCGGAAGTGGCGCGGGCGGCCGGGCTCACCGTGGTGATGGACCGCTGCCCGAAGATCGAATGGGGCCGGCTGGGGCTGACGCGAGCCGCGGCGGCGCCCGGCCCGGCCGGTGACGGAGCAGGGGCCGCCATCCGGCCCGGCAACATGGAACAGGAACCATGACCAACGAGGAACGCGACCTTATCGCCCGCTTCGTCGCCCGGGTCGGCGGCGCGGCGCCGGCCTCGGGCTTCGCCGGCGGTGCCCAGTCACCCCCGGCGCTGCCGCCGATCGATCGCGAGGCCGACCAGTTCATCGGCCAGCAGTTCGAGCAGAACCCGGAGGCGCGCTACCGCATCACCCAGATGGCCTTCGTGCAGGAGGCGGCGCTGGCCGAGGCCCAGAACCGGATGCGCCGGATGGAATGGGAGCTGCAGCAGGCACGTCAGGCGCCGGCACCGGCACAGCCGGCGCAGCAGCCTTCGCGCGGCCTGTTCGGCGGGCTGTTCGGCGGCGGCCAGTCGGCGCCCCCGCCCGGGTCGCAGCAGGCCTATCCGCAGCAGCCCGGCTACGGGCAGCCGGGCTACGGCCCACCGCCGCCGCAGTATCCGCCGCAATACCAGCCGGGCATGTTCCAGCGCCCGGGCGGCGGCTTTCTCGGCTCCGCGCTGACCACCGCCGCCGGGGTCGCCGGCGGCGTCGTGCTCGGCAACGCGCTGATGGACATGTTCTCCGGCCACGGCGGCGGCGGGATCGGCGGCGGCTTTGCCGGCCCGGCCTCCGAGACCACGGTGATCAACAACTACGGCTCCGACGTTCCCGGTTCCGGTGGCGCGGATCCGTGGGCCGCAGGCGGCGCGCCGCCCGATCCCGGCGCGGGCCCCGGACCCTGGTCACAGGACGTGTTCAGCGACCAGGGCGGCGGCGATCCGGGCGCCGCGCCGCCGGACCTGCCCCCCGACCAGGGCGGCTTCGATCAGGGCGGCGATCCAGGCTGGGACAATTCGGACAGCAGCGGCGGCGGCTGGGACGACAACGTCTGAATCGGGCGGCGGCACTGCCGCCGCTCTCGCTCCGAACGGCTTGAGTGACCTCCTCCGGTGGTCGCCGATAGCGGCCGCCGGCTGTCAGCCGGACCGGGCGAGGCGTGCGACCGCGCGACCCGAGGCGAGGTCCGTCGTTGCCACGATCCCTCGGCGGCTTGGCGGATGCCACCGTCTGCCCTGGCCCCGGAACGCCACAATCCGATCAAGACGAGGGGACTTGACGCACCGCAGTAACGCGGAAGGCCCGAAAGGGCCGGAGAATCTGCCGGTGCGGGCGCCCGGCCGCACAGGCTGAGGTGGGCCGGCAAGGCTGTGGCGGGTGGTATCAGGCCGGTTCGGGCAGGCGCATCCAGGCGGGGATGATCGGGCGGAGCGGTATGCCGGCACTGCTGAGCGTCCGCCCCAGCGCATCCAGCCGGAGCGAGGCGAGGGCGCGGTCGTCGCGGCCTGAGCGCAGCGTCCCCACCTCCACACCTTCCGCCGTCACCGGAGTTCCCGGGGCCGGCACTGGCGCCCGCTCCAGCGCCACGGGCACGAGGCGCCGCTTGATCAAGCCGCGATAGCGCGTGCGGGCCGTGAGCTCCTGCCCCATGTAACAGCCCTTGCTCCAGGAGATGCCGCCGAGCTCGTCGAACCCTGCCTCCAGCAGCACCGTCTTCTCCGCCTCGAGGTCGCGCGATCCGTCCGGCAGGCCGAGCGCCAGGCGGTGTCGGTCGTAATCGGCCGCGTCGGCGGTGGTCGGCACTCCGGACGATGTGCGAACGCGCCAACCGGCCTCGGTAAGACGTGGATCGACCACCGCCTCGGGATCGTCCGGAGCCGGTCCGCCCCAGGCGACATGGACGCGGAGCGGCGTCGGTTCGATCGCGACCCGGGCGCGCAGCCGATACCGGCCGAGTCGCTGCGCGATCATCGCCGCTTGGCCCGCCTCGCAATCCAGCAGCAGGCGGTTGCCGTCGTCGACGATGAAGAAGTCGGCCAGCCATTTGCCCTGCGGCGTCAGCAGGGCCGCCCAGACGTCGCGGCCCGGCCGTGCCTCCGCGACGTCGTTCGACACTAGGCCCTGCAGGAATGCCACTCGATCCTCGCCGGCCACGGCCAGCACCGCCCGGTCGGCCAGATGCGCACGTTTGCTCACAATCGGACGATGTGGTCCCGCCGGAACGCGGGGCAAGCGGGAACAGCCGCTCTGGCGCGCGACGCGGCGACCCGTGCTAGACGGGGCGCCGTCCATGCGAGCCCTGTTCATCACGGCGACCCGGATCGGCGACGCGGTCCTGTCCACCGGTCTGCTCGACCACCTCTTGTGCACCCATCCCGGGATCCGCATCACCATTGCCTGCGGTCCGGCGGCGGCGGGCGTGTTCCAGCGCATGCCCGGCCTCGACCGCATCCTGGTCGTCGACAAACGCCGCTACGATCTGCACTGGCTGGAGCTCTGGGCGACCGCCGTGCGCCATGTCTGGGACCTGGCGATCGACCTGCGTGGCTCGGCGCTCACCCTGCTGCTGCCGGCGCGGCGGCGCTTCATCATGCGCGGCGGGCGCCGCCCGGGCCACCGGCTGATCCATCTCGCTGGTACGCTCGGCCTCGATCAACCGCCGCTGCCGGTCGCCTGGACAGATGCCGAGGATCGGGCCTTGGCCGAAACTCTGCTCCCCGAGGGCGGCCCGGTGATCGGGCTCGGTCCCACCGCCAACTGGGATGGCAAGATCTGGCCACCGGATCGCTTCGTTGCCCTCTTTCGCGAGCTCGCCGCCGGCCTGCCCGGCGCCCGGGCGGCGGTGTTTGCCGGACCCGGCGCCGCCGAGCGCCGGCTCTGCGCGCCCGTCCTCGCGGCGCTGCCGGAGGCGATCGATCTGAGCGGGCGGCTGTCCCTGCCGCAGGCCTCGGCCTGCCTGGCACGCTGCGCCCTGTTCGTCGGCAACGATTCCGGGCTGATGCATCTTGCCGCCGCCGCCGGCGCACCGACGCTCGGCCTGTTCGGGCCCACCCCGGCCGCGGAATACGCCCCGGCCGGGCGACGCACCGCGGCGGTCGAGGCGCCCGGCCCGCCCGGCGCCGCGCCGATGACGGCCCTGCCGGTGGAGCTCGTGCGGGCCGCTGCCACGCGCCTGCTCGGGTCCGGGCTGACCGCGGCGGCATGATGGTGGCGAACCAAAGGACCGAGGGCATCGCCCGCATCGGTGGCCGGGCCGCCACATGCGGGAACAGCACCATACCGGCGGACGCTGGATATCCGACGGCGCAAAACCTGCGTGCGCCGGAATGAGGGTGGCCCAGGTGATGGCCGGCGCCCCCTCCGGCGGCGCCGAACTGTTCTTCGAACGGCTTTCCATCGCGCTGGCCCGCGCCGGCGACGCCGTGCTGCCGGTGATCCGCAACGATGCGCCGCGCGCGGCGCGCCTTGCCGCGGCCGGGCTCGCGCCGGTTCAGCTTGGATTCGGCGGTCCCCTCGACTTCATGACCCGCCGACGCCTCGCCACCGAATTGCGGCGCTTCGCCCCGCACATCGCCATCGCCTGGATGAGCCGTGCCGCCCGCTTCCTCTGCCGCGGCGACTGGGTCACTGCCGGGCGGCTAGGCGGCTACTATGACATCGCCTATTTCCGCCGCTGCGACCACCTGATCGCCAACACGGTCGGCCTGGTCAGCTGGATCACCCGCCAGGGCTGGCCCGCGGCACGCGTGCACCACCTGCCGAACTTCGTCCCCGACATGGCCGGCGCCGCCCCGGCGACGGACGCGGCAGGCGAAGGGCGCCTGGTGCTGGCGCTGGGGCGGCTGCACCGGAACAAGGGATTCGACCTCCTTATCCGTGCCCTGCCGTCGCTTCCTGACGCGCGACTGCTGATCGCCGGCGAGGGCCCGGAACGGCCGGCGCTGGAGGCGATCGCGCGGCAAGAGGGCGTCGCGGCGCGGGTCATGCTGCCCGGATGGCGGCACGACACCGCCGCGCTGCTCGCCGCCTGCGACGTGTTCGTCTGCCCGTCGCGGCAGGAGCCGCTCGGCAACGCGGTGATCGAAGCCTGGTCCGCCGGCCGCCCGGTGGTCGCCGCCGCGGCGGAAGGGCCGCGTGAATTGCTGCGCCCGGATGAGGACGGACTCCTCGTCGCGGTGGAAAATCCACCGGCGCTGGCGCAGGCGATCGGCACGCTGCTCGCTGATGCCAGGCTCGCGGCCCGCCTCGCTGCCGCCGGCCGCCTGCGTTGGCAGGCGGAGTTCGCGGAGCGCCCGGTGGTCGCCGCGTGGCGCGACCTGCTGCAGCGGTTGGTCCGGCGCTGATGTGTGGCATCGCCGGCCTGGTGCTTGGCCCCGGCTCGCCGCCGCCCGACGTTGCGACGTTGCAGGCGCTGTCCGATGCGCTCGCGCATCGCGGCCCGGATGGCGCCGGCCACGCCGCGGTCGGGCGCGTCGCATTGGTACACCGCCGGCTCGCCATCATCGATCTCGCCGGCGGCGACCAGCCGCTCTTTGCCGGCCCGGCGGCGCTGGTCGCCAATGGCGAGATCTACAATTACCGGGAGCTCTACGACCTGCTGCCCGACGTCCGCTTCGCCACCGCCAGCGACTGCGAGCCGCCGCTGCACCTCTGGCTGCGCGACCCGCAGCATTACATGGACGAGCTACGCGGGATGTTCGCGATCGCGATCCACGAGCGCGCTGCCCGCACCGTGACGCTGACGCGCGATCCGTTCGGCATCAAGCCACTCTATCTGGGCGAGATCGCCGGCGGGCTCGCCTTCGCCTCCGAGCCGCAAGCCCTGCTCGCCGCCGGGCTCGTGCCGCGCAGCGTTCGGGCAGGGGCACGCGAGGAGTTGCTGCAGCTCCAGTTCACCACCGGCGCCGAGACCATCTTCCCCGGCATCACCCGCGTGCTGCCCGGCGAGACGCTCGTCCTGGCCGACGGTCACGTTGTCGAGCGCCGCCGCCTCGCGGCCCTGCCCGAGGGCGGCGAGGAACCGGTGGACGAGGATGAGGCACTCGAGCGCCTCGACCGCGCGCTCGCCGAAAGCGTCGAGTTGCACCAACGCAGCGACGTGCCCTACGGCATGTTCCTCTCCGGCGGCGTCGACAGCGCCAGCCTGCTCGGCCTGATGGCGCGACTGAACAATGCGCCGGTGCTCGCCTTCACCGCCGGGTTCGACGCGCCCGGCGCCGCCGACGAGCGCGAACGCGCCGCGACCATCGCCCGCGCCGCCGGCGCCCGGCACGAATGCATCGAAATCACCCGCGACATGGTCTGGCGCCACTTGCCGGAAATCGTCGCCTGCATGGACGACCCGGCGGCCGACTACGCGATCATTCCGACCTGGTTCCTCGCCCGCCGGGCGCGGCAGGATGTGAAGGTCGTGCTGTGCGGCGAGGGCGGCGACGAAATGCTCGCCGGCTACGGCCGCTACCGCAGCGCGACGCGGCCCTGGTGGATGGGCGGCCGCGTCATGCGCGGCCGCGGCACGTTCGACCGGCTCGACGTGCTGCGCACGCGCCCGGCCGGCTGGCGGGACGGCATCGGCAGCGCCGAATCGGCCGCGGCCAACGGCGGACGGTCCCGGCTGCAGGTCGCCCAGGCCACCGATATCGCCGACTGGCTGCCGCACGACCTGCTGCTGAAACTCGACCGCTGCCTGATGGCGCACGGCGTCGAAGGCCGCACACCCTTCGTCGACCGCGGCGTCGCCTCGGCGGTGTTTCGCCTTCCGGATCGGCTGAAAGTGCGCGAGGAACGCGGCAAGTGGATCCTGCGCCGATGGCTGGAAAAACACCTGCCGGCGGCGCAACCCTTCGCGCGCAAACAAGGCTTCACCGTGCCGGTGGGAACCTGGATCGAGGAGGTCAAGGAACGCCTCGGGCCGCTGGTCGCCGCCCAACCGGGTATCGCGGAGATCGCGCGGCCGGAACGGGTCGAGGCGCTGTTCCGGGCGCTGCCGGGACGGCACCGGGGGTTCGCGGCATGGACGCTGCTGTTCTATGCGCTGTGGCACCGGCGGCATGTGCTCGGACTGATGCCGGCGGGGGATGTGTTCGAGACTTTGGCGGCGCAGTAAGGAAGGAAGAAAGAAAGACAGACAGGGGCTCTGCCCCTGACCCCGCCGGGGCCGGCGGCCCCGGACCCGCATCACAGAAGAGGACCGCAGATGCGGTACGATCTCATTATTCGAGACGGACACTGCGTGCTTCCTTGGGGGGAGGAAGTGCTCAACGTCGGAGTCAGGGACGGGCGGATCGCGGCGCTCGGCATTCCTGGCACTGCGGATGCGGCAGACATCTTCGATGCGCGCGGATTGCACGTGCTGCCGGGACTGATCGATCCGCACGTGCACTTCCGGGATCCGGGCGATCCGTCCGTCGAGACGATCGAGACCGGCACACGCGGCGCCGTGCTCGGCGGACTGACCGCCGTGTTCGATATGCCGAATACCTCGCCGCCGGTGATCGATGCGGCCTCGCTTGCGGCCAAACGCGCCCACGCCGGGACGGCGGCGTGGTGCGATATCGGGCTTTATGTCGGCGCCACGAAAGACAACGCCGACAGCCTCGGCGCGCTCGAGACCGAACCCGGCGTCTGCGGCATCAAGGTCTTCGCCGGCAGCACCACCGGCAACCTGCTGGTCGAAGATGATGCCTCGCTCGAGCGGGTGATGCGATCCGGGCGACGGCGCGTCGCCTATCACAGCGAGGACGAATACCGCCTGCGCGAACGCCGCGCGCTGTTCCACGCCGGCGAGCCCTTTGCCCGTCATATGGAATGGCGGGATGAGGAGTGCGCCTTCCTGGGCACGCGCCGGATCGTCGGGCTGGCCGAGAAGACCAGGCGGCCGGCGCACATCGTGCACGTGTCGACGGCCGAGGAACTCGACTGGCTGCGCGATCATCGATCGATCGCGACGGTCGAGGTGCTGGTCAATCACCTGACCCAGGTTGCGCCCGAATGCTACGAGCGGCTGGGCGGGTTTGCGGTGATGAACCCGCCGATCCGGGAGGCCCGGCACCGTGAGGCCGCGTGGGCGGCGGTGCGGGATGGGCGGGTGGACACGATCGGCTCGGACCATGCGCCGCATCCGCGCGCGGCGAAGGAGCGGCCCTGGCCGGAAACGGCGGCGGGCCTGACCGGCGTGCAGACGCTGGTGCCGTTGATGCTGGATCACGTCAATGCCGGGCGTCTGTCGCTCGGGCGGGTGGTCGATCTGATGAGTGCCGGTCCCGCTCGCGTCTATGGCGTGGTGGGCAAGGGGCGGCTGGTTGCCGGTTACGACGCCGATTTCACGTTGGTGGATATGCGGCGCCGGCAGCGGATCGAGGCAGCGGCGTTGGTCTCGCCTTGCGGCTGGACACCCTTCGACGGGGTGAGTGTGCTGGGCTGGCCGGTGGCAACGATTGTGCGCGGCGTGGCGGTGATGAGCGATGGGGCGGTGCCCGGCGAGCCGCGGGGCCGGTTAGTCCGATTTGCCTAAGTAACGGGTTTCCAAAGGGCGACTGCCCTTTGGCGGGAGTGCAGAGGGCGGAGCCCTCTGCTCTTCCTTTTTTGCCTTACCCGGCGGATGCTACCAACTTGACGCCGCTCGAATTCGAGGATTGCAAGGGGGTCGTGATGCACAACGTGTCCGGCTCCCAATTGCGCATCGCCGTCGCCAGTTCCGGCCTCGGTCACGTCCGGCGCGGGATCGAGTCCTGGGCCCAGGATCTCGCGCGTGCTCTGAGCCGGCGCGGTATCGCCGTCGGTCTGTTCGGTGGCGGCGACGAGGAGCCCGAGGTCAAGGTCGTTCCGTGTCTGCAGCGTGGTGGCGCCCCGTGCGCGCGATTGACGGCGGTCACCCGCCAGCTCAGCGGCTGGCGCTATGGCATGGGCTCGGTTTACGAGGTCGAGCAGACGAGTTTCGCGTTCGGGCTGTGGCGTCGGATCGGTCGGGAGTACGACATCCTGCACGTGCAGGACCCGACTCTGGCGCGGATTCTGGACCGGCTGAACCGGGCGCGCCTGTCGCGGCCGCGGGTGATTCTGGCCAATGGCACGGCCGAGGCGCCGGCGCGCATGGGCGGATTGCGGGCGGTGCAGGAGCTTTCGCCGCAGGGGGCGGAGAACTGGGAGCGTGCGGGCGTTCGCGGCCCGATGCTGTTCACGATTCCAAATTTCATCGATCTGGCGACTTTTGCGCCCGGCGATCGCGCCGCCGCGCGGCAGCAGCTCGGTCTGCCGCCGGATGCGTTGATCGTGCTCTGCTGTGCGGCGATCCGGCGCTACCACAAGCGGATCGATTACCTGTTGGAGGAGTTTGCCGCTTTCGCGGCGCGCTGCGGTCGCGAGGCGATGCTGGTGGTGGCCGGTGGGCGTGAGGCGGACACCGACGAGTTGGTCGGGATGGGCCAGCGTCTCCTCGGCGAGCGGGTGCGGTTTCTGGTGGGTGCGCCGCGCGCGACGATGCCGGTGCTATATCGGGCGGCGGATGTCTTCACGCTGTCGTCGCTGTTCGAGGCCGGCAGCATCGCGCTGATCGAGGCCATTGCCTCGGGCCTGCCGGTGATCTGCCATGACACGCCGAATTTCCGGTTCGCCGCCGGTCCGGAGAGTCACTATGCCGATCTGCAGCCGCGCGGCGGGCTCGCGGGGGCACTGCTGACGCTGGCCGACCCGGCGCGGCGGGAGGCACTGGGCCGCGCCGCCCGTCTCTATACCGAACAGACGTTCTCCGAGGACGTGGTGATGGCGAAGATCCAGGAGATGTACGCGTCGGTCGCCGCGGCGCGTGGGCGGGTGCGGTCGCCGGTTTCTCGCGCGTGATCAGGGCCCCGTCGGTTCCGGTTTTTTGCCGGTAAAGAGGACCTTGCCGCGGGCGCACGCAGCCTACCTCGCCGACTTCGCGACACGGTCTTCAAGCGCGTTCGTGACTTCGGTCGCCGGCGGTGTCCTGGCCGGGGCCGGCCGGGCTACTCCTGCACCACCAGCGACGCATGTTTCCCGCCCTGCGTGAAAACGAGCCGCCACAGTGCGGCCTCGCCCACGGCCCGGGCAATGTTGCGGAACAGGAAGAACGGGATCAGGGCCACGAAGGCGATCGCGCCATAGGTCAGAACGCCCTGCCAGATGCTGCCGCCGAGCTCGGCCAGTGCTTCCGTCGCCGGCCGTCCGTGCAGCACCGCGACGAGGGCGCCCTCAAGGATGTGAAAGCAGAGCAGGATGACCGTGAACACGAGCGACGCGTGCAGCACCGGGTAGATCAGCGGTCGCGCGCTGAAGCGGGTGCCGATCTTAAGGTCATCGGCGACCAACATGAATTTGGCCAGCACCAGGGCATTGACGATGGCAAAGCCCTGCTGCGGGTAGTTGAGATGATGCTCCCGTAGAATCGCCGTCTTGTGGAGGTCGAGGAGCGCCAGGAACACCCAGAGATAGAGGGTCATGATGAGCAGCTTCTTGCCCTCGTCGAAGGCCCGTTCCTTCAGCCCGGGCTTCGATGTCTGACCCGGCGGCCCGGCGGCGGTCGGGCCGGATCCAAGCGTCCCGGCCGGGGAATTGTGCATAGCCTCACCTCCATCACTGCGCCCGGAATCGGGCGGGTTCGCGGCGGCCGATGCGTCGCTTCGCTACGACGCACCGTGCATTGGAATGGCCGGACGACGTCTCGCCCGCCGGATCCGTCCGGTCCGCCGCATCCGGCGGCGGCCGGTCCTGCCGGGCGCGATGGCCCGATCGAAACCGGTGCCGGACCGGATCCGGGGCGAGTTCGGTCTCGCAGATGTCGCCCTAGTGACCCGCGCTGCTGGACGCCTCTTGCAGATGGCGGAGCACTTCGTCGAGATTGAACGCCGCCGGCTTCTGTCGTGGCGGGAATTTCACGAAATCCTCGATCTGCTGCGCCACCAGCGCCTGCATGCCGTAGACGAGCGGCACGTGGTCGAGCACCCAGTCCCAGTAGGTGTTGGAATTCTCGTCCGCCCGCTCGAACGGATCGCGGCGCAGGTTGAAGATTTTCGGTGCCCGCAGCTTCACGAACGGCTCGAACCAGCAGAGCAGCTGCTTGGCGCGCTGCTCCATCAGCACGACCTTCCAGTCGCCCATGCGGATCGCCAGGATGTCGCCGTCATCGCTGATGTAGAAGAACGACGTGCGCGGACTCGCCTTCGCCTCGCCGGTCAGGTAGGGCAGCAGGTTGAAGCCGTCGATATGCACTTTGAAGTGCCTGTCACCGGCGGCGTGGCCTTCGCGCAGCTTGGCCGAGATGTCCGGCTCGCCCGCGGCGGCGAGCAGCGTCGGCAGCCAGTCCTGATGCGAGGCGATGTCGTTCAGCACCGTGCCCGGCTTGATATGGCCCGGCCAGCGCACGAAGATCGGAACCCGCCAGCCGCCATCCCAGTTGGTGTTCTTCTCGCCGCGGAACGGCGTGATGCCGCCATCCGGCCAGCTGTTGTAGTGCGGGCCATTGTCGGTCGAGTACATCACGATCGTGTCCTCGGCGATGCCGAGCGCGTCGAGCTTCGCCAGCATCCGTCCGATATTCTCGTCGTGCGCCACCATGACGTCGTTGTAGAAGCCCTGTCCGCTCTTGCCTTTGTGCTTGTCTGCGCAATGCGTGCGCAGATGCATCGCGGTGGTGTTGTACCAGAGGAAGAAAGGCTTGCCCTCACCGTGGCACCGGTCGATGAAGCCGAGGGCCTGGTCGGTGACCTCGTCGTCGATGGTTTCCATCCGCTTTTTCGTCAGCGGGCCGGTATCCTCGACGCGCTGGCCGCCCTTGCCATCCGCCCAGGCATGCAGAACGCCGCGCGGCCCGAAGCGCTTCTTGAACTCCGGGTTCTTCGGATAATCGGGCAGCTCCGGCTCCTCCTCGGCATTGAGGTGGTAGAGATTGCCGAAGAACTCATCGAATCCGTGCATCGTCGGCAGGAACGCGTCCTTGTCGCCGAGATGGTTCTTGCCGAACTGGCCGGTCGCGTAGCCGAGCGGCTTCAGCAGGCCGGCGATCGTCGGATCCTCGGCGCGCAGTCCGACATCGGCGCCGGGCATGCCGACCTTGGTCAAGCCGGTGCGGATCGGGTTCTGGCCGGTGATGAAGGCGGCGCGGCCGGCGGTGCAGCTCTGCTGGCCGTAATAGTCGGTGAACGTCGCACCCTCGTGTCCGATGCGGTCGATGTTCGGCGTCCGGTAGCCCATCTGGCCGCGGTTGTTGTAGCTGATGTTCCACCAGCCGATATCGTCCCCCCACAGGATGAGGATGTTCGGCTTGCCCGTTCTGGCCATCTTTCATCTCTCCCGGCTTGGTTCGGTCGTTTTATCCGGCCCGGCGTCCGGCTTTTGCCGGCGCGACGGCTACGCAAATCGCAGCAACACGGCGCCGAAGGCGAACTGGCGGGTCAGGATGGGGAGCAGTGCGACCGCGAGCATGGGCGATCGCAGTCCTTCAGCGGTCATCCCGGCGAGCGGCGCGAACGCCGGCCCGTCAGCGAGCCGGACCGTGCCGGATGGTGCGCTGCTGCCCTCCGCACCCCGACTCGGCGGCGGCCACCCGAGATCATGCTGACGTCTCCGTGACACCGTAGCTACGCAGCACCGACCACCGGCCTCGCTGGACCGCGTCGCACACCATTATGGCGCGCCAACGAAGGCCGGGCCAGGGATGAATCCGTGGCGCGATTGCCACGGGGCGGCCGGCCGATCAGAGCCCGCGACGCTGCTTTGCTGTTCGGAATCAACCGGCTCTTGGCTATACCTGAGTCGTCCTCGTCGTACCGGAAGCGCGCATGGCCACTACCGCCGAGACCCGCCTGTCCTCCCGTCGATTCGCCTCGCCGCAGATACGCGCGCTGATCCGGCGGCGCCTCGCGGAACTGGGCAGCATCGGGGTCGCACTGGTCGGGTTTGCCCTGCTGGTGGCGCTGGCGACCTATCATCCAGGCGATCCGTCGTTGGACACCGCGACCTCGGTCGCGCCGCGCAACCTGGCCGGTCCGATCGGCGCGATCCTGGCCGACCTGCTGCTGCAGGGCTTCGGGCTGGCGGGTGCCCTGCCGGGGGTGGCGCTGCTCGCCTGGGCCTGGCGGATCGGCGGGCACCGCCCGCTCACCCTGCGGCTGCGTCTGCCTTGCCTGATCGCGGCGATTCCCGCGGTGGCGGCAGTGCTGGGCGGGATACCGGGCCGGCCCGCCTGGCCGGTCGCCTCGGGCGCCGGCGGCGCGGTCGGATCGGCGATCGCCGGCACCATGCTGCAGGCCGGGCGGGGCGTACTCGGGCCGCTCGGCGGGACCATCGTCGCCATCCTGGGCATCGCCCTGTCGGCGACGCTGGCACTGCTGGCGCTCGGGCTGTCCGCCGCGGAGTGGCGCGCGGTCGGACGGAACGCCGCCGGGGTGGGCGCCGGCGCCCTCAACCAGGGCCGCCGCGCCGCGGGCCTGCTGTCGCGCCTGGCCGCGCTGCGGCGCGTGCTGCCGCTGCCGCGGCGCGGGGAACCGTCGCGACCCGAGCCGGACGACCGGCGCGGCCCGCCCCTGCCGGCGGCGCACCAGTTCGTGCCGTCGATGGCAGAGGAGGACGACGTCGCTGCCGGCGAAGTCCCGGTCGCTCGCGCGGCCGTGCCCGTCGTCGCGCCGGCGCCGCCGCGGCTGGCGCGGCCGCGCGTCACGCCCCCGGCGCCCAAGCCCGTCCCGCGCCAGGAGAGCCTGCCGCTCGCAGAGGGCGGCGAATGGGTCTACCCGACCCTCGCGCTGCTCAAGCCGCCACCGGCCCGTGCCGCCGCCGGCCCCACGGAGGAGGCACTGGAGAACAACGCCCGGCTGCTCGAGACCGTGCTGTCCGATTACGGCGTGCAGGGCGCGATCCGGGAGATCCGTCCGGGCCCGGTCGTCACGCTCTATGAGCTCGAGCCGGCGCCGGGCATTCGCAGTGCCCGCGTCATCGGACTCGCCGATGACATCGCCCGCAGCCTCTCGGTCACCGCGGTGCGTATCGCGACCGTTCCCGGCCGCAACGTCATCGGCATCGAGGTGCCGAACTCGCGACGCGAGACGGTGTACCTGTCGGAGCTGCTCGGCAGCGCCGACTGGGAGCGCCAACAGGGGCGGCTTTCGCTCGCGCTCGGCAAGGATATCGGCGGAACGCCGGTGATCGCCGACCTCTCGCGCATGCCGCATCTGCTGATCGCCGGCACCACCGGTTCGGGCAAGTCGGTCGGCGTCAACGCGATGATCCTGTCACTGCTGTACCGGCTTTCGCCGGAACAATGCCGGCTGATCCTGATTGACCCGAAGATGCTGGAACTCTCGGTCTATGACGGCATCCCGCACCTGATGGCGCCGGTCGTGACCGAGCCTGCCAAGGCGGTGACCGCCCTGAAATGGACGGTGCGGGAGATGGAGCGGCGCTACCGGGCGATGAGCCAGCTCGGCGTGCGCAACATCGCCGGCTACAACGATCGCGTTGCCGAGGCTCGCGCGCGCGGCGAGACGATGACCCGCCGGGTGCAGACCGGCTTCGACAGCGAGACCGGCCGCCCGATGTTCGAGGAGCAGCCGCTGGCGCTGCAGAGCCTGCCGCTGCTCGTCGTGGTGATCGACGAGATGGCCGACCTGATGATGGTCGCGGGCAAGGAGATCGAGGCGGCGGTGCAGCGGCTCGCGCAGATGGCGCGTGCCGCCGGCATTCACGTCATCATGGCGACGCAGCGCCCGTCGGTCGACGTCATCACCGGCACGATCAAGGCCAATTTTCCGACCCGCATCAGCTTCCAGGTGATCAGCAAGTTCGACAGCCGCACCATCCTGGGCGAGCAGGGCGCGGAGCAGCTCCTCGGCCAGGGCGACATGCTGTATATGGCCGGCGGCGGCCGGATCACCCGCGTGCACGGGCCGTTCGTCTCCGACCGAGAGGTCGAGGAGGTGGTCGCCTTCCTGCGCGAGCAGGGCGAGCCCGCCTATCTCGACGAGGTCACCGAGCCGGTGGAAGACGCGGCCGGCGGCACGCCGAGCCTCTCCGGCATCGCCGGCGCGACCGAGGGCGAGAAAGGGCTGTTCGACCAGGCCGTGGCGCTGGTGGCGCGAGAGGGCAAGGCCAGCACCTCGTTCATCCAGCGGCACCTCGCGATCGGCTACAACCGCGCCGCGAAGCTGATCGAACAGATGGAGAAGGAAGGCGTGGTGGGGCCCGCCAACCACGTGGGCAAGCGCGAAGTGCTGGTCCGGCGCACCGACGAGGACTGACCCCGCCCGGCAGTCTGCCGGACGGACGGCGCGGCCGCCGCAGGCGGGCACCCGGCGCGGGGCGATGGGTGCCCGGACGCGTCAGTGCTTCGTCGGGTTCTGCCGCAGCTCGCGCAGCGCCGCCCCGATGGCCTCCCAGCGTGCAAGCTCGGCCGCATCCCCGGAGCCGCGCAGCTCCTGCGTCTTCTCTTCCGCGACCGCCTGGGCCCGGAAGCCGTGACGCTGCAGCAGCGCCTTGGCCGTCTGCACGATGTCGGCGTTTTGCATGGCACGGTTCTCCCTTGCGGACGAGCGCGAGATCGCGCGGGGCAAAGTCGTCGGAGCGCGCAACGTCCGCTCCCGCATTACTTCAGCGTGCTGCCGTGACGCGCGGGCGGGAAGCCAGGTTGCCGCATGGCTCCTATCGGTTTGGCCACAGGCCGGGCGTGGCCAGCTCCAGCGAATGCCCGTCGGGGTCGCGAAAATACAGGCTGACCGCCCCGCTCGGCCACACGACCCGGCTTTCGACCGCGACCCCGTGCCCGGCGAGGAATTCCTCCCAGGGGTCGAGCGCCTGCGCCGGAATCGCGAAGCAGAGATGCAGGCTGCCATGCCCATCATGCGGCGGGATGTCGCCGCCCGGCGTCGGGCTCGCCTGCAGCGAGGCGCCGCGACGGAACAACAGCAGCACCTGGCCGCCGGGGATTTCCAGCGCCGCCATGCGGTGATCACGCATGAATTCGCCGAAGCCGAACAGCGCCCCGTAAAACGCGGCCGACCGGTCGAGATCGCCGACATAGAGCGAGGTCTCGAGCACATGACTGATCCGCGGGGGCGTCGTGTTCCGGTCCATCTCGCTCCCTCCCCGCGCACCATGCGCCGACCGGGACCCGCGCCGGGCCGGTACGGCCTGCCGCGTCCGGCGCAGCCGCCCGGTCGCCCGGCCGCGCAACCCGCGCATGAGGTTTTTGGCACTGCCTGGCCGCGCCTGCATCTGCCAAGTCTCCGGAAATGATCATGCCGCTCTGGCTGCCGGTGCTGCTCGGATTCCTGAGCGCCGTCGGCCCGGTCTCCACCGACATGTACTTGCCGGCGTTCCCGGCGATCGAGGCGTCCTTCCGCCTGCCGGAAGGCTCGGCCCAGATCACGCTCGCCACCTGGTTCGCCGGGCTTGCCGTCGGTCAGATCACCCAGGGCACGCTTTCCGATCGCTTCGGGCGGCGCTGGCCGCTGCTGGTCGGCACGGTGGTCTACACGCTGGGCACCGCCGGCTGCGCCCTCGCGCCGAGCCTTGCCAGCCTCTCCGCCTGTCGCATCGTCGCGGCTTTCGGCGGCTCGGCGGGCATGGTGATCCCGCGTGCCGTGGTTCGCGACCTGGCCGACGGTCACGCGGCGGCACGGCTGTTCTCCCGGCTCACGCTGGTGATGGGCGCAGCGCCGATCCTGGCGCCGACGCTCGGCGGCGCCGTGTTGGGGGTCGCGAGCTGGCGCATGATCTTCTGGTTCGGCTTCGCCTACGGCGTGCTCTGCAGCCTGTGCGTGGCGCTGTGGCTGCCCGATACGCTGCCCGTGGCGGCGCGCATGCGGCTCGGGCTCGTCGCCCTGCTGCGCCGCTACGTCGCCATCGCCCGCGAGCGCAGCTTCATCACGCATGCCGGGATCGGCGGCTTCACCATGTTCGGCATGTTCGCCTATCTCGGCGGCTCGCCGCCCGTCTTCATCGAGTTGTTCCGCGTCCCACCAGCGCTGTACGGCGTGCTGTTCGGCACCTGCGCCGCCGGCTACATCGCCGCCTCGCAACTCAACCCGCTGCTCCTGCCACGCTTCGGCGCCAGCGTCGTGCTGCGGACCGCGGTCCTCGGTCTGCTGCTCGCGACCGCGGTCCTGATGCTGAATGCGGCGATGCGCTGGGGCGGGCTGGCCGGCGTGTTCCTGCCGATCGCGCTCGCCATGTTCTGCAACGGCTTCATCATGCCCAACGCCGTGGTCGGCGCGCTCTCGCGCCATGCCGCGCATGCCGGCAGCGCCTCGGCGCTCATGGGCACGCTGCAGTTCATCCTCGGGGCCGCGAGCGGCACCGTCATAGGCTGGCTGACCGACGGCACCGCCCGGCCGATGGGCGCGCTGATGCTGCTGGGAGCACTCGGCGCCGGCGTTGCCGACCGCGCCCGCCCGCGGTCATGATCCGCCCCGGAGGTTTCCCGCTTGACCCTGGTCGTCGGCATTCCCTGCTGCACCCGCCGCCTGGACGACGAACTGCACCACGCCACCCCGGCCCGCTACGGCGCCGCGCTGCTGGCCACCATCGGCGCGGTGCCGCTGCTGATCCCGCCGACCGGCGAGGCACAGATCGCGGTGCTGGACCGGCTGGACGGGGTGCTGGTCTCGGGCAGTCCGAGCAATGTCGAACCGCACCACTATGGTGGCGGCATCTCGGTCACGCCCGACAGTCACGACCCGGCGCGCGACGCGACCACCCTGCCGTTGATCCGTGAGGCTGTCCGGCGCGGCACGCCGCTGCTCGCCATTTGCCGGGGGATCCAGGAGCTCAACGTGGCGCTCGGCGGCACGCTGCATCAAACGGTGCACGGCGTCCCGGGGCGGGGCGACCATCGCGCGCCGGAAGGGAGCAATGCCATCGCCTTCGGGAAGGCGCATGCGGTTGCACTGTCCGGGCGGCTGGCCACGATCATGGGCGCACAGCAGATCCAGGTGAACTCGCTGCACGGGCAGGCGATCGACCGGCTGGCGCCGGGCCTGGTCGCGGAGGCGGTGGCGGAGGACGGGACGATCGAAGGGGTGCGGCTGGAGACGGCGACGGGGTTCGTGGTGGGCGTGCAGTTTCACCCCGAATGGGAGCCGCTCGATGATCCGCCCAGCCTGGCCCTGTTCCGGGCATTCGGGGAGGCGTGCCGAGGGTGGGCGGCGAAATAAGTAAGGCAAGGCCAGGGCTCTGCCCTGGACCCGCCAAAGGGCAGTCGCCCTTTGGAAACCCCTTCCGACGCGCTTGGGCGTCCCGAGCGGATGCAGGATGCGGCGGGCAGGCGACGACGGTTGCAGCGCAGCATGCCGGTTGACGCCCACCGCGGGCCGCCGTATAAAAAATTGTTGATGGCGGCGCCTCATTTGTCGCGGCGTTCTGCTGCGTACTCATGGCGCCCGGGGTCCGAGTATAATACGTCTCTGGCGGACCGGTATCGACAGCAAACCTGATGGGTGCGAGGGAGCGATGTCGCAAGCGCAGGAAATGCCTCGGACAGCGGCAGAGCCGCAACGGACGCCGCCTTCGCCCTCGATCACCGAGCAGGGGCAGTTCGACGAAGAATTCTATCTGACCCGCTACCCCGATGTGGCACGCGGCGTCGCCGCGAAACACTTCAAGAGCGGGTGGCACCACTACAACGCAGCCGGCCGGCGCGAGGGCCGCGAAGCCCGCATGATCGGCTTCGACCCGGTGCACTATCTGCGGTCCTATCCCCAGGCCACCGAGGAGATCGCAGCGGGTCTCGCGACCGATGCAGCCGACCACTACCGGCGCTTCGGCAAGGCGCGCGCCTTCCTGCCCAATCCCGACGCCGAACGGCCCGGCAACCCAGCCGCGCCGCCGTCGCGCTTCGGCGGGCTCTGGCCCGACCTGCCGAATGCCCACGACATCATCGCCGGCAAGCTGGAAATCGGCCAGATCACCGAAGCGCAGGCCGAGCTGCTGCGGTTCTGGATCGCGCACGGCTACGTCATCCTCCAGAATGCGATCCCGCCGGAGATTCTCGGCCCGGCGCGGGACGCCCTTGAGCGGGCCCATTCCGGTCAGATGCCGCGGCAGCTGTTCGAATGCGGCGCGGTCGTCGGCTCGCGCGAGACGGTCAAGTGGCGGCCGGAGATCAACGACCATCCGGCGAAGGCGCTCGACATCCATTTCCTGTCGCGCGCCATCCGCAATGCGATCTTCGCTGACGCGATCAGCGATTTCATGGCGCTGGTGTTCGAGAGCCGGGCGCTGGCGTCGCAGACGCTCGGCTTCTGGCGCGGCTCGGCGCAGACGGGCCACCAGGACACCGCGTACGTAGCGTATTCCATCCCGCGCAATTTCGTCGCCTCCTGGATCGCGCTGGAGGACGTGACGCTTGGCGCCGGCGAGCTGTTCTATCACGAGCGCAGCCACACGCTGGAAGACTGGCTGTACGGCGGCGAGTTCAAAACCATCCATGACTGGCGCCGCATGAATGACGGCAAGTTCCCGTCGAGCGAGGTGAATGCATTCGTCGATTCATTGCGCAAGCGCACCACGCAGCAGGGGATGGAGAAGAAGGTTTTCGCGGCCAAGGCCGGCGACGTGCTGATCTGGCATGCCGATCTCGTCCATGGCGGGAACCCCGTCTCGCGCGACATCACCCGCAAAAGCGTGGTGACCCATTACTGCCCGAGCCGGCTGGTGCCGCTGTACTTCGAGAATCGCGCCGTGAAGCTTTACGACCACGGCCCGCACCGGTTTGCCAGTGGCGTGTATCTGCACTCGGAGCCTGGGGAAGTCGAGGAGTCTGCCGCGTAGGGTTCGAAGTGCGCGGTTCGACAACGAGCCGGGAACGCGGCCCCGCGTGCAGCGACGAGCCCGGGGCTCAGCCGCCTGCGCGCGTCCAAACCCTGGTGACGCGCCTGCGATTCTATACGCGCGATAGAATTCCCGGTTCGAAGAGACGATCGCGATCGATTCCGAGCTTGGCAAAGTTCATGTTGCGGTAGAGCCGGTCATATATCTTGTCGTAGTCGGCCTTGCTGACGAATTTGGACCAGTACTGACTTGCCGCGAGCGCCTGGCAGACCGTGCGCCAGCCGAGCTGCTGCACCGGCCACGAGATCGCCTTGCCGCCTCTGTGCAGCACCAGATGCTCTTCGCCATCGACCATCTGCAATTGGTAGATGATCGGGACATTCTTGTTCCGCCAGACGTCGGCCCGATCCATCATCAGCGATTGTTGCAGGCGCTCCTCAAGGCGGGGGAGAAAGGTGCCATTGTTGATTTCGTCGAAATAGACGATCAGAACCCTGTCCCTTGAAAAAGATCTGTATATGCCAAAAATAGAGTCTGACAGGTTTACGAAATAGTTGTTGTAGCGCCTCGAGACATCCAGGAAAGTCCGCCGGAACGGCTTTTGAAAGAGCTCCCCGTTTGGCCCTATGGCCCTTTGGCCAGACGCGTGATGATGCGTGATGTCGTGCCAGTACAGGGAAAACGCCCGTCGGATCGGATCTCTGATAAACAGGACGATCAACGAATCCGGCGCAACTTCGTTTATCCTCTTATATGTATCGCGCTTTTTGTGATAGCTTGGGGTGATGTCGAGCATAAACTTGGCATCTTCTTTTCCGTCGAATAGAGACAGATAGTAATCCAACCCTTTCTGATGGTCCCTGTTGAAGAAGAAGGTCTCCTTCCGGGCCGAGATCGACACGAGCGGACTCCGCGCCAGCACCGCATGGGCCGATGTCGTGCCGCACTTCTCGTAGCCGAGGCCCACGATCAGTCGCTTGTTCAGCATTCCGGCGCTCTCAATCATGGTCGTGTCCGACTTCGAGTTGGCATCTGGCAGCATCCGAGCAAGAGAGTGCGGTTCGGGGCGGGACTCAGGTCTCGGGCCGGCACGCGGGTGCATCCTTCCACGGTGTGCCCGCCTGAAACGTGAAGGCATTTCCGGCGGACTTCGGCCGGCCTGAAGCGCGGTCGACGGCGAGGCTCGCGCCCCGCGACGACGGCAACCTTGTGCGGCTCCGCAACGGGAGCGGACCTCCCGGCGGCGCCCGGCAGTCATTTCTGGCCGGCAAAACGGCTTGCCCGCAAGTGTCCAGCGGCCGGTATCGTGAAAAAACTCCGTCAGGCCGGCGAACCGACGTCCGCGACGAGCTTCGGAAACAACTGTCGGAATCGCTCCTCCCACTCCGCATTCAGACCCGTCGCCTGCCGCTCGAGCCGGAGCGGTGGCGGCACGTTGTTCATCCGGCTGGGATCGACGATTCCGCTCAGCGTGGTGCGGATCAGGGTCGGATCGGCAACGATGTCCTCGTAGACGAATTCGATCGGCGTGATGCCGTGGAAGGTGAAGAAAACCTCGGACAGGGCACGGCCAACCGCAATGCGGCGGACCGAGGCCGCAATCTCATCGGGATTGAAGGTCAGAGTCGCGTCCTTCGTTCGTTTCAGCGAAGTCCATTGCGACGTCTGCATGGCGATGACGTGCGATATCGCCTGCGCAATGATGTTGCGCCGTATGATCGTCAGGAACCGGGGCGCGCGGAAGCACCGCGCCATCGCGCCCGTCCTCGTCAGCCAAACCACGATATCGATGCTGAGCTTGGCGCTGAAATAACCAGATTGGGACGTAAAATTCTTGATCAGATGCGCCATGAATTCTGGAAATCGTGCATCGGGATTCTGCCGCAGAAAGTTGAGTATTATCGGTCCCGTGAAATACTCGAAATTGTTGTGGAGGGTCCTTTCACTGAAAACCCCCAGGCTTGCCATGTGATTCGCCAGATAGGTTGATCCGGATCGATTTGCGAAACACAGCAAAAAGGCATCGACTTTCGCATTGTCGTATCGGTCCCAGTCATAAAGCGTAGCAGGATCATATTCCTTTTCGACGAGCTTCTGGTGCGGCGACTCTGGGAACATGCCGTAAATGCCGTCGAGAACGGGGTTCATGCGTGAGGCGTGTCCCGGAGGCGTGCGGAGGCTGGATTGCAGCATTTCATTGCCTAGAGTGGACCAGAGGACTCAAGCGTTCAAGAAAAGCGGCGCCGCAGCGCCGGGCTCGGCGATCCGATGCGGAAGCCATTATCGGGCGCAGGCAGATGCCTGTCACCTCCAGACGGCCGCGGCGCCCGGAGGGGCGTTGCACGACGGGGAACCATGGGCACTGTCTTTCACCAGGATCGGAGCCGGCGGCAGGACGGCCCTCCGTCGTTGCGCGTGGATTGATCGGCGCGGATTCGGCCGGACATGTCAGGAGCCTGCGGACTGGGACAGTTGATCAGAGCGGTGCTCCGCGATCGCCGCACCGCACGGGCGCGTGTGCAGCCTGATGGAGCGCATGATCGACCGAAGCCACATCACAACTGCGCTGGCAAGGGAGCGTTGCCCCGTACGCTGCAGCGGTCATATCCCCTTGTCGGATGACGCTGCTGTGCGTCAGCGCAGCGAGTGATACATGGTCCCGGCGACTGACCGTGAGTCGGTTGTCTGAACACGGAGAACGTGGAATGCGGAGACTATTTGCTGCAATCCTCCTCGCGGCCGGCGTCGGCACCTTCACCGCTCCTGCGGCCCGAGCAAAGACGCCGCAGGGCAACGACCCGTCGCTGCCGCAAATCTGGCTCATCGCCGTCGGCCCCGAGTGGCGCCAGGCGCGCGGCTGGGAGCCGAACGACTACATGGACCTCTTCAGCTCCCAGCAGGCCTGGTCGGGTGCTCTGACCCACGTCCAGGTTTTCGGCATCAGCAAACGTTCGGTGATGACCGCGCCCGATCAGGAATTGGCGGCGATAATTGCCGGATTGCGCCGCGATCACGTCGCGCTTGCCATGCAGGTCACGCCGCTGATCGCCTCACGCAAATGTGGTCTTGGGGTGGAGGGTCACGGGCCGCGATCCGACATGCTCACGGCGGCGCGTCGCATCAGCGGCCTTGGCGGGACGGTCCAATATGCATTTATGGATGAACCGCTGTGGTACGGCCACGACTACAACGCCCGCCGCGGTCGCGCAGGAGTGCCGTGCCACTCATCGATCGCTGAAGTTGCGCAGGAGACCGCCGCCAAGGTCGCCGATATCCGCAGTGTATTTCCCGGCGTCAAGGTCGGCGACGTGGAGCCGGTCGGCGTCTCGCCCCCCAACGGTGAGGACTGGGGCAGCCAACTTGCGGAGTGGGTCAGAGCGTACCAGACCGCGACCGGCGAACCGCTCGGCTTTCTGCACGTGGATTGCGTGTGGTTCCGACCGAACTGGCAGCCGCAACTCGAGCAGGCCGCGCAGGTGGCGCGAGCCGCCGGTATTCCGCTCGGAATTATCTACAATGCCTCCCCACGCGAGGCCGATAACGTCTCCTGGACCGCGACCGCCGTCTCGCACTTCCGCTACATCGAGGGGCAGCTGCGCATCGTTCCCCAGCAGGCGATCTTCCAGACCTGGACCTACTTCCCGACCCGGGTGCTGCCGCCTTCCCAACCGGGGACTCTGAGCTACGTCGTGGCGCAATATCTCGCCTGGCGCGGGCTCTGAGCGTCGCTTTGCTCGTGTTCCCCTTTCGTCGTGTTCGCTTGCCGATGTCGACCCGGGGCGGCCTCTCGCGGCCGCCCCAGCCGACGTCGGGTCAGGCCGCCGCGCTATGCTCCTTGCCCGGCTCCTCGCCAGCGGCGGGCTTGGCCGACCCGGGCTCCTCACCACCGGCGACCGCGACCATACGCCGCAGCCGCCCGGCGATGCGCTGGAACCGCTCGTCCGACTCTTCCATCGCCTCTTGCAACGCCACGATGTCCTTCATCCGCTCCTCGGTCAGCGCCCCGGTCATCGCGAAATAGGCGAGGATCGCAACCGACCGCTTGGCAATCGGCGGCATCGCCCGATACTGGGCGTCATCCTCCGGCCGGGTCCAGTTGTGCACCGCCTTGCGGCCCACCCCCATGCAATCCGCGAGGCGGGCAAGATGCCCCTTTGCCTCATTGCCGTTCAGCAACCGGCCGACCCGCGACAGCGCCTTCGGCGAGTAATTCGCCATTGAAGCCTCCTTTCCCACTGGGAACATATCTGCAGAATATACGCCCCGCTGGGACGGTGCAACCCGAATTCGCGGCGATCCCTGTCCTGTTCGCGGATGCCGACTTCGCCGTCCTCGACAAGCCGCCGGGCCTGCCCGTCCATCCCGGCCCGCGCCGCGGCCCGAGTGTCGAGGACTGGTTCCCCGCCCTCGCGCGCGGACGCGCCGGGCCCTGGCTCGCGCACCGGCTGGACGCCGATACCAGCGGCTGTCTGGTCGTCGCCCGCCGCCGCGCCGCCCTCCTCGCCGCCCAGGCCGCTTTCGCCGCCGGGCGCGTCCGCAAGATCTACTGGGCGATTGTCAGCGGCCACCCGCCTGGC
>DATJSJ010000031.1:0-20946 GCA_035504175.1 Acetobacteraceae bacterium | reverse complement strand
GGTGAACACCCAGACGTCCGGATGCCGCAGCAGCACGTCGCAGAGCGGCCGCAGCTCCGCCGCGGAATAGGCGGCCCCGGTCGGATTGCACGGGCTGTTCAGCATCAGCCAGCGCGTGCGCGGCGTGATCGCCGCCTCGAGATCCTCCGCGCGCAGCTTGAAGCCATTGTTCTGGCCGCAGGGCACGATCACCGGCTTGCCGTCGGCGAGCGCCACGATGTCCGGGTAGCTCACCCAGCACGGGCTCGGGATCACCACCTCGTCGCCGGCGTTCAGGGTCGCCAGCATGGCGTTGAAGATCACCTGCTTGCCGCCGGTCGAGACGATGACCTCCTCCGGTTTGTAGTCGAGCCCGGAATCGCGGCGGAACTTGTCGGCGATGGCGCGGCGCAGCGCCGGCGTGCCGGCGACGTCGGTGTATTTGGTTTCGCCGCGCTCGATCGCGCGGATCGCCGCCTGCTTGACATTGTCGGGCGTGTCGAAATCCGGCTCGCCGGCGGAGAGGCTGATCACGTCCCGCCCCGCCGCCTTCAGCGCCCGCGCCTTGGTCGAGATGGCGATGGTCTGGCTCGGACTGATGCGATCCAGGCGGTCGGCGGTCAGGCGCATGGCGGCGGTCTCGGCTGTGTCACAAGCCGCGGCACCGTAGGTCGGGGCCGCCGCGCCGACAACCGCGGCCGCCCGTTACCTGCCCCGCCGCCCGGCGCATGGCGAGGCGGCGTCTCAGCCGTCGGCGCGCGACACCCAGGGAATGCGGGAGACGGTGATCCCTTCCTCGGCCAGCGTCTCGACCTGATCCGGGGTCGATTCGCCGTAGATGCCGCGTCGCTCGGTCTCGCCGCGATGGATGCGGCGCGCCTCGTCGGCGAAGCGCTCGCCGACATAGTCGCAGTTCCGCTCAACCTCGGCGCGCAGCCGCTGCAGCATGGCCCGCACCTGCGCCGGCATCACCTCGGTCGGGGCGGCGACCTTCACCGGCTCCGACGACGGCGGGGCCGGGGCCGGCGGCGCGGGTGGGGGCGACGGTTCCGCGGCGCGACCACCGATCGACGGGGCCATCAGCGCCTGCTCGATCCGCACGTCCCCGCATTCGGGACATTCCAGCAATCCGCGCTTCGCCTGGTCCGCGAAGGTCCGGCTGTCGCGGAACCATCCGTCGAACTCGTGCGCCCGGCTGCAGCGCAACTGGTAGTGGATCATCCGGCGGCCCTGTCTAACCTCTCGACTGTGGACCTGGGCAGATTGGCAGTCCGTTCAAGAGAGTGCCAGGGAAAAGGTGACCGTATCGTGACGCCGGGCGGGGACAGGCTCGACCAGCCGGCCGCATTCCCGCCAACCCCCGCCTTGCCGCGCGGTTCGGAGCTTCGCCGATACCGCCTCGGGTCAACGCGCTGCCTGTACGGTCAGCAGCGGATCGAGCCCGCCCGCCGCATCCAGCGCCGCCAGATCGTCGGAGCCGCCGATATGCCGCCCGTCGATGAAGATCTGCGGCACGGTGGTGCGGCCGCCGCTGCGCCGGACCGACTCGGCCCGCTCCGCCGTGCCGTGCGGCGCGCTGATCTCCCTGACCGCGGCACCTTTGCGCTCGAACAGGCTCAGGGCGCGGGCGCAGAACGGGCACCAGGGTTGGGTATAGACCTCGACCAGCGGCATGCACGGCTCCCCGGCGCCCGGGAGCGGCGCCACCGCGCACAGGGTTGGGCGCCGGGCGCCGTCGCGCAAGGGTCAGGGATCCTCTTCCTCGTCGGCCCGCGGCGCCGCGGTCGGGCTGTCCAGCCGCGGATCCGCGACGCGCGCCGCCACCAGCACGTCCACCGCGCGGGCGCCCGCCGTGCGAAGCGCCGCCGCGCACGCACCCGTGGTGGCGCCGGAGGTCAGCACGTCATCGAACAGCAGCACCCGCCGGCCGGCGACCAGCGCCAAGCGCCGCGGCGCGACGGCAAAAGCGTCGGCAACCTCCGCCGCCCGCTGCGCGGCCGTGAGATGGCCGAGCGACTCGGTCCGCCGCAGGCGTCGCAGCGCGTCGACCGCCACCGGACGGCCGGCGATACGGCCGACCGCGCGTGCCAGCAGCGCTGCCTGGTTGTAGCGCCGCGCGAACAATCGCGAGCGGTGCAGCGGCACCGGCACGAGGATCTCGGCATCGCGCAGCAACGCGGCGCCGGCCCGCGCCATCGCCGGCGCCAGCGCCCGAGCCAGATCCACCCGGTCGCCGTGCTTGAACGGCAGCAAGACGCGTCGCGCCTGGTCGTCATAGCGAAACGCGGCGCGTGCCCGGTCGAACAGCGGCAGGTCGGCGCGACAGGTGGGACAGCACCCGTCTGGCGCCCCGAGGGCGGCATGCGCGAACGGCACGCCGCAATGCCGGCAGCAGGGCTCGGTGATGAACGAGGTGGCCCGAAAACAGTCCGGGCAGAGCCGGCCGGGTCGGTCGACGATGGCGTCGCAGGTTGGACATTGCGGCGGCAGCAGCAGGTCGATCACCCCGCCGGCCAGGCGCGCCGCCTGCCGCAGCGCTGCCCGGACCTCGCGACGGGCTGCCGACGAGCCGAGCCTCGCCGCGTCGTCCGATGCCGCGATCATTCCTGATCCCTGCTGCAGGGGCGAGTCTTTGCTTCGAGGGTGGCGGGGCCACGGCACCGCAGCCCCGTCGAACCGATGCCCTGCGGGCACACCGCGCAGGGCGTCGCTTCGGGACTGCGGCGCCGCGGCTCGGGCTCGGGGAACGCTCGACCGCGTCGTGCGCTCGCTCCGGCCCTCCCCCCACCAACACCTGACGAAGCAGCGTTTTTGCGGACGTGCGGGAGAAGATCAAGGGAAATCATGCACGCCCGGGTTGATATCCCGGGATCGCGGCTTGGCATCGTGCGGGCGCCGGCGCACATGCGCGGCATGGCAGTCGAGAGCGTCAGTGGCGCCGAGATTTTCGATCGGCGGGCGGTTCGGCAGCACCGCGATCGCGCTGCCGCCACCCTCCCGGAGGTCGCCGGGATCCTGCATGAGGCGGCCGGGCGCCTGCTCGACCGGCTCGACGACGTCACCCGGCGCTTCTCCACCGCCCTGGATATCGGCGGCCGCGGCATCGTCGCCCCGCTGCTGCAGGCGCGCGGCATCGGCGTGACGAGCTGCGACCTCTCGGCCCGCATGGCCGCACGCAGCGTCGGCGCCAATGCCCTGGCCGCGGACGAGGAATTCCTGCCCTTCGCCCCGGACAGCTTCGACCTGGTGGTCGCCAGCCTGTCGCTGCATTGGGTGAACGACCTGCCGGGTTGCCTGATCCAGCTTCGCCGGGCGATGCGGCCGGACGGATTGCTGCTCGCCAGCCTGCCGACGATCGGCACCGGCGCCGCACTGGCTCAGGCGCTGGCGGGCGTCGAAGCCGCGCTCACCGGCGGCGCCAGCCCGCGCGTCGCGCCTTTCCCGAGCCTGCGCGACGCCGCCGGCCTGCTGCAACGCGCCGGCTTCGCCCTGCCGGTCGCGGACCTGGATGAAATCCGCCTGCTTTACGCCGACCCGCTCGCCCTGCTGCGCGACCTTCGGGCCGCCGGCGAGACCAATGCGCTGCGCCAGCGCGACCGGCGCATACCGCCGCGCGGGCTGTTCCCAGCCGCGCTCGCGGCGATGCCGCGCGCCGGTGACCGGATCGAGGTGACCCTGCGCCTGGCCATGCTCACCGCCTGGGCGCCGGCGCCTTCCCAGCCGCAGCCGCTGCGTCCCGGCAGCGCGCAGACCAGCCTGGCCGCGGCGCTGCGCCCTCCCCCGGATGCGGCGGCGAAATCATGTTAGCATCGAACCATCGCCGCTCCGGCGCGTAGAGGTGTGTCTCGCGTCTAACCCTGGAGGAGACCAATGCAGCTTCGTCCGTCGCGTGTAGCGGCCCTGGCCGCGCTGGCGCTGTTGTCGCTGGCCGGCTGCGAGGTCAACACGCCGGCCCCCGTCGTGGCCACAACGCCCGCCCCGACACCACCGGTGGTCGTGCAGACGCCGCCGGCACAACCGGCGCCGGCGGTCGTCGTGCAGCCGAACGGCTACTGATCTCCGTTCTCCGGTCCGCCGGCGCGAAACCGCCGGCGGACCGGTCAGACCGGCCTCAGCCGCCGGTCACGCTCATATGCCGGCCGACCGACGGACGCTGATGCCGGCGGTCGATGATGAAATCGTGCCCTTTCGGCTTGCGGGCGATCGCCGCGCGGATCGCCTGTTCCAGCTCGGCGTCCGAAGCGCCGCTGCGCATGACCGCCCGCAGGTCGGCCGAATCTTCCTGACCGAGGCACATGTACAGCGTTCCGGTGCAGGTCAGGCGCACGCGGTTGCAGCTTTCGCAGAAATTGTGCGTCATCGGGGTGATGAAGCCGATGCGCCGACCGGTTTCGGCGACGGTGACGTAGCGCGCCGGGCCGCCGGTGCGGTAGTCGCTGTCCTCGAGTGTCCAACGCCGCCGCAGTCGCGCCCGCACCAGCGACAGCGGCAGGTACTGCGCCGTGCGGTCGCCGTCGATCTCGCCCATCGGCATGGTCTCGATCAGGCAGAGATCGAAGCCCTGCTCGCCGCACCAGGCGACCATGTCGTCGATCTCGTCCTCGTTGACGCCGCGCAGCGCGACCGTGTTGATCTTGACTGCGAGCCCGGCCGCACGCGCCGCCGTGAGCCCCTCCAGCACCGGCTCGATCCGTCCCCGGCGGGTGATCGCGCTGAACGTGGCCGGATCGCGCGTATCCAGGCTGACATTCACCCGCCGCACGCCCGCGGCATGCAGATCGCCGGCGAAGCGGGCGAGCTGGGTGCCGTTCGTGGTCAGCGTCAGCTCCTGCAGCCCGTGGCCGAGCCGGGCACCGAGCCGGCGGAACAGGCGCAGCACGTCGCGCCGCACCAGTGGCTCGCCGCCGGTGATGCGCAGCTTGCGCACGCCGAGGCCGACGAAGGCTCCTGCCAGCCGGTCGAGCTCCTCCAGACTCAACACTTCCGCCTTGGGCAGGAAGCGCATGTCCTCGGCCATGCAATAGACGCAGCGCAGGTCGCAGCGGTCGGTGACCGAGATGCGGAGATAGGTGATGGACCGGCCGTACGGGTCGATCATGGCCTGCCGGGCACTCCGTGAGGATCAGCGCAGTGTCGGGATTACCCCGCCTGGCTTCAAGTGGCCCGCCTCGCTCCGGGTTGGGCGCCGCAGCTCGACCGGGCGCCGGCCTCAGGCGGGCGGCGCCTCGCCGTCCTCGGCCACCACTTCGAGCGGCGCGCCGGCCAGGTTCACGAGCACCTTGCCCGCATGCTCGAAATTCACCGTCACGCGGCCGCCGACCACGGACTGCACCTGGCCGAGCCCCCAGTCCGGCCGGCCGGGATGGCGCACCCATTGTCCGGGTTCGGTCGGCGGCATGCCATGCTGCATCGATCCCATCGCGGCCCGTCGCCCCACTGCCGCCGGCTTTACGCTTTCTTCGCCGCTTTCCGCCAGATTCGGTCGGCGCGATCGGCGGCGGAGAAGGCAATGGACGATCTACTGGCTGAGTTCCTGACGGAATCCAACGAGGCGATCGGCGAGCTCGATCTCGCGCTCGTCGCGCTGGAGCGCAATCCGCAGGACCGCGACACGCTCGCCCTGATTTTCCGCCTCATGCATACGATCAAGGGCACGTGCGGGTTTCTCGGCCTGCCGCGGCTGGAGCGCGTGGCGCACGCGGCGGAGAACGTGCTCGGCCTGCTGCGTGAGGGCGGCATGCTCGCCACCCCCGCCATGGTGACGCTGCTGCTCGCCGCACTCGACCGGGTCAAGCTGATCGTCGCCGGCCTCGGCGCCACCGGCACCGAGCCGGCGGGCGACGACTCCGGAGTGATCGCGGCGCTCGATGCGGTGGCGCGCGGCGAAGCCCCGCCGGCCGACGCGGCCCCCGTGGCACCGGCCACCGCTTCCGCCCCGGCGGCCGCCGCAGTCGAGCCCGCGCCGGTCGCACCGACTCCCGCGGCGCCTCGCAAAGGCCGCGCACGCCCGAAGGCAGCGGCGCCGGCGGCGCCCGCCGCGCCGACCGCCCCGGAACCGACCACTCCTGAACCGACCGCGCCGGAACCGCCCCGGCCGCCCGCGGCACCCGTCGCGGTCGCGGCATCAGCCGTGCCCGCCGCACCGGCCGTCGCCCCCGGCGCCGAGACTGTCGCGGTCGAGGTCGCGGGTGGCCACACCATCCGGGTCGGCGTCGAGGTGCTGGAACAGCTCATGACCCTGGTGAGCGAGCTGGTGCTGAGCCGCAACCAGCTGCTGCAGCTCGCCCGCAGCCAGGAGAACCCGCTGCTGACCGCGCCGCTGCAGCGCCTGTCGCAGATCACCTCCGACCTGCAGGAAGGGGTGATGAAGACCCGCATGCAGCCGATCGGCAATGCCTGGAACAAGCTGCCCCGGCTGGTGCGCGACCTGGCGCGCGACCTCGGCAAGAAGATCGAGCTGGTGATGCACGGCGCCGAGACCGAACTCGACCGCCAGGTGCTGGAGCTGATCCGCGACCCGCTGACCCACATGGTGCGCAACAGCGCCGATCACGGCCTTGAATCGCCGTCGGAGCGGCGCGCCGCCGGCAAGTCGGAGACCGGGCACATCACGCTCAATGCCTTCCATGAGGGCGGCCATATCATTGTCGAGATCGCCGATGACGGGCGCGGCCTCGCGCTCGATCGCATCCGCGCCAAGGCCGCGTCGCGCGGCATTGCCGGCGAGGCCGAGCTCGCGGCGATGACCGACGCACAGATCCAGCGCTTCATCTTCCATCCGGGCTTTTCCACCGCCGCCGAGGTGACGGCGGTCTCCGGGCGCGGCGTTGGCATGGACGTGGTCAAGACCAATATCGAGAAGATCGGCGGCAGCATCGATCTGCGCAGCACGCACGGTGCCGGCACCGTGTTCACGATCAAGATCCCGCTGACGCTGGCGATCGTCTCGGCGCTGATCGTCGCCGCCGGGAGCGAGCGGTTCGCCATTCCGCAGACCAGCGTGGTCGAGCTGGTGCGTGCCGGCAACGGTCTCAACGACGCGCAGGCGGCCGGCGAGGATGCTGGAGGCGAGCGCGCCGGGGCGACCGCGATCGAGCACATCGACGGCACGCCGGTGCTGCGACTGCGCGAAAGGCTGCTGCCGCTCGTCGATCTCAAGCAGATCCTCCAGCTCGGCACGGAGACCGGCGACGGATCCGGCGACGTTCCGACCATCGTCGTGGCACAGGTCGGCAGCGGCACGCTCGGCATCATCGTCGATCGCGTCTTCGACACCGAGGAGATCGTGGTCAAGCCGGTGGCCCCGATCCTGCGGCAGATCTCGATGTTCAGCGGCAACACGATCCTCGGCGACGGTTCCGTGATCATGATCCTCGATCCCAACGGCATTGCCCGCATGGTGGGCATCGGCACCGGCGAGAAGAGTGCTACCGCTGCCGCCGCGAGCGGCGCCGCCGGATCGGACGAGCGCGTCGCGATCCTGCTGTTCCAGGCGGGCGACGGCGCCCCGAAGGCGGTGCCGCTGGCGCAGATCGCCCGGCTCGAGGACATCCCGCGCGAGCGCATCGAACTCTCCGCCGGCCGGCTGGTGACGCAGTACCGCGACCGGCTGATGCCGCTGGTGGCGATCAGCGGCGCCGCCGCCGACGGCCCGACCCAGCCGGTGCTGGTGCTGAACCATCGCGGTCGCAGCGTCGGGTTGATGGTCGATGCGATCCTCGACGTGGTCTCCGACCGGATGCAAATCGAGCTCTCCGGCGAGCGGTCCGGCCTGCAGGGCACGGCGATCATCGCCGGCCGCGCCACGGACGTGATCGATACCGGCTACTGGCTCGACTGCGCCGTGCCTGCCGGCGGCGAGGACGGGTCGGATTTCAATGCCGCCACGCAGTTCGCCTGAGGGGGTGACGATGAACGATACCGTCCTGGAGCGCCCGTCCGACACGAGCGCCTCCGATGCGTCCTGCAGCGTGGTCACGCTGACCGTTGCGGGCCAGCTCTGCGGCGTGCCGGTGCTCGGCGTGCGCGACGTGCTGGCCGACCAGACGATCACCCGCATCCCGCTGGCCCCGCCGGAGATCGCCGGCAGCCTGAACCTGCGCGGGCGGATCGTCACCGCGATCGATCTGCGGCGGCGCCTGCGCCTGCCGCCCGGCGAGAAGGGCAGCGCCCGCATGTCGGTCGTCACCGAACAGGGCGGCGAGCTGTACGCGCTGGTGGTCGACCAGGTCTCCGAGGTGCTGTCCCTGCCCGCCTCGCGGCTGGAGCGCAATCCGCCGACGCTGCCGGCCGCCTGGGCCGCCTGCAGCAATGGTATCGTCCGCCTCGCGGACCGGCTGCTGGTGCTGCTGGATATCGGGCGCCTGCTCGACATCCCTGCGATCCGGGGGTGAGCGTGGTGCTCGACGCCGAAACCCCGGCCGCATCGGGCGGTGCCGGAACCTGCCTGGTCGTCGATGACAGCCGCGTCGTCCGCAAGGTGGCGCGCCGCATCCTCGAGGGCAGCGGCTTTGCCGTGGAGGAGGCGGAGAACGGCTCCGTGGCGCTCGATGCGTGCCGCCGCCAACTGCCCGGCTGCGTGCTGCTCGACTGGAACATGCCGGTGATGGACGGGCTCGAATTCCTCAAGGCGCTGCGCGCGGAATTCGGTCCCGATGATCCGAAGGTGCTGTTCTGCACCACCGAGAACGACATCGAGCGCATTGCCGCGGCGATCGAGGTCGGCGCGCAGGAATACATCATGAAGCCGTTCGACGAGGAGATCCTGCTCGGCAAGCTGGCGCAGGTCGGTCTGCTGTGACCGCCCCCGCAACGGCTGCGCGGCCCGCCGAGACCGCGCGCGTCATGATCTGCGACGACAGCGGCGTGATCCGCGCCGCCATCGCCCGCATGCTGGATGGCGAACCCGGCCTCTCGGTCGTCGCCCGCGTCACCAACGGACGCCAGGCGCTGGAGGAACTGGCCCGGCAATCGCGCCCGGGTCTGCCCGGCATCGATGTCGTGGTGCTGGACATCGAGATGCCGGAGATGGACGGCATGACGGCGCTGCCGCTGCTGCTGAAGGCGGCGCCGGATCTGCGCGTCATCATGGCTTCCACGCTGACCACGCAGGGCGCCGATATCGCGCTGCGCGCGCTGCGCCTCGGCGCCGCCGACTACGTGCCGAAGCCGTCGGCCGCGACGTTGTTCGGCGACCAGAATTTCCGCCGCGAGTTGGTGGCCAAGATCAAGGGCCTGGCACGGCTGCGGCATCGCGCCGTCCAGCGCGCGACGGTCGCCGAGCCGGTGGCGCGGGTGGCGTCGACGCGCCCCGCTCCCGCCCGCCGTCCGCGGCTGCTGGCGATCGGCAGTTCCACGGGCGGCCCGCAGGCGCTGTTCACGCTGGTGCAGGGGCTGGGCAACCGCCTGCCGGTGCCGGTCGTGCTGACCCAGCACATGCCGCCCACCTTCACCGCCATGCTGGCCGATCACCTGGCGCGGCTGAACGCCCTGCCCTGCGCCGAGGCCAAGGACGGTGAGCGGCTGGCGCCGGGCCGCATCTACGTCGCACCCGGCGACCGCCACCTGCTGATCCGCGGCCGAGCCGGCGATGCCCTGCAGGCGCAGCTCAGCACCGATCCGCCGGAGAATTTCTGTCGGCCGGCCGTCGATCCGATGTTGCGCAGCGCCGCCGAGGCCTGCGAGGGCCGCGTGCTGGTCGTCATGCTGACCGGCATGGGACATGACGGGCTTGCCGGCACGCGCAGCATCGTCGCCGCCGGCGGCGCGGCACTGGCGCAGGATGAGGCGACCAGCGTGGTCTGGGGCATGCCCGGGGCGATCGCGCGCGCCGGCCTCTGCCACGCCGTGCTGCCGCTGCCGCGCATCGCACCGCGCGTGCTCGAGCTGATCGGGAGCGGCCCGCAATGAACCCGACCGCCTTTCAGACCTTCGCGTCACTGCTGCGCACCCGTTCCGGCCTGGTGATCGGTCCGGACAAGACCTACCTGCTGGAATCGCGGCTGCAACCGCTGCTGCGGCGCGAGGGTCTCGCCTCGCTCGACGCGCTCGCCGCCCGCCTCTCCGCGCCGCAGGCGGAGCCGCTGGTACGCGAGATCGTCGAGGCGATGACGACCAACGAGTCGTTTTTCTTCCGCGACGGCAAGCCCTTCGCCCATCTCAAAGAGATCGTGCTGCCGCGCCTGCTCGCCGCGCGGCAGCCGGGGGTGGGCCTGCGCCTCTGGTCGGCCGCCGCATCGACCGGACAGGAGGCCTACTCGCTCGCCATGTTGTTTGCCGAGGCGGCACCGCTGCTCGGCGGCCGCAGCGTCGAGATCCTCGGCACCGACATCGCGCGCGAGCCGCTCGCCCGCGCCCGTGAGGGAGTCTACACGCAATTCGAGGTGCAGCGCGGCCTGCCGGTGCAGATGCTGCTGAAGCATTTCAGCAAGGAAGGCGGCGCCTGGCGCATCGCCGCCCCGATCCGCAAGATGGTGCGGTTCGAGGAGGGCAATCTGCTCGGCGATCTCCGCTCGCTCGGCCGGTTCGACGTGGTGTTCCTGCGCAACGTGCTGATCTATTTCGATGCGCCGACCAAGTCGCGGGTGCTCGAGGCCGTGGCGCGACTGCTGGCACCGGACGGATATCTCTATCTGGGTGGTGCCGAGACCGTGCTGGGACTGTGCGACCGGTTCCGCGCCGCACCGGACGGCCCCGGCGCTTACATGCTCGGCGGCGGCGCCGGCGAGACCAGGCTCTGCGCCTGACGCGTCGGTCTCGTCAGCCGCCTCCGTCGTCGGTGAACTGCGGCCAGCGCGCCCGGCTCTGCGCCGGCGTGTAGTAGCCGCGGGCGAGATCGCGCACGATCAGCGCAGGCGGCCGCGCCGCCGGATCGCCGTAGCCGCCGCCGCCGGGGGTCAGCACCTCGACCCGGTCGCCGGCGGTCACGTGGATGTCCTGGTCCTTGGACAAATGCGCCGGCACGTAGACGCCGTCGCGGCGATGGATGCGCACGACGTTCGGCGCGCCGGGGCCGCCGCCCTGCACGCCGGGGGGGCCAAACCGACCGTGATCCATCACGAAGCTGGCGCGCGCCTCGCCGCGCAATAGCTCCACCTCGTAGTGCACGCCGAAGCCGCCGCGATGCCTGCCGGCGCCGCCGGAGCCCTCGCGCAGCGCGAAGCGGCGGAACAACACCGGGTATTGCTGCTCGATCACCTCGACCGGGGCGGTGCGGGAGATGCCGATCGTCGAGCAGCCATTGGTCAGCCCGTCATGCAGCGCGTTGCCGCCATAGCCGCCGCCCGAGATCTGGTACATCACGTACGACCGGCTGCGCGCGGGATCGAAGCCGCCGAGCGCGAAATTGCCGGAGGTACCGGCGGGGGCCGCGGTGACGCGATCGGGCAGCGCCTGCACCAGGGCCAGGAACACCGCCTCGGCGATGCGCTGCGACACTTCCGCAGCACAGCCGGAAACCGGCCGCGGATAGCGCGCATCGAGGAACGTGCCCTCCGGCCGCACCACGTGCAGCGGCGCGAAGGCGCCGGCGTTCAGCGGCACGTCGGGAAAGATGTGCCGCACCGCCAGGTAGACGGAGGAGAGCGTGGTCGCGAACACCGAATTCATCGGCCCGCGGCAGGGCGGGCTCGATCCGGCGAAATCGAAGCTGAGCGCACCAGCTTCCTTGGTCACCGTGAGCGCGATGCGCAGCGGCGCGTCGACCACACCGTCGGAATCGACGAACGCCTCGCTGGCGTAGCGCCCGTCCGGGATCAGCGTCAGGTTGGCCCGCATCAGCGCCTCGGCGCGGAGGCGGATTTCGGCGATCGCCGCCTCCACGACGTCGCGCCCGTAGCGCGCCAGCAGCTCGCGCAGCCGCACCTCGCCAACCTTCAGCGCCGCCTCCTGCGCGCGGATGTCGCCGATGCGCTGGTCGGCGACGCGGATATTGGCCTGGATGATCGACAGGATTTCCGGGTCCATAGCGCCGCGCTTGAACAGCTTGACCGGCGGCAGGCGCAGCCCCTCCTGCTCGGTCTCGGTCGCCCGCGCCGAGAAGCCGCCCGGCGTCATGCCGCCGGTGTCGGGCCAGTGCCCGGTGTTCTGCAGCCAGCAGAACAGCGCGCCGTCGACGAAGCAGGGCATGGCGAAGCGCACATCCATCAGATGCGTGCCGCCGAGGAACGGGTCGTTGACGATGTAGATGTCGCCCGGTTCGGGCGGTGCCACGGCGCCCTCGCGGATCAGCCGGATGATCTCCGCCGTCGATGCCTGCATCACGCCGACGAAGACCGGCAGGCCGAGCTCGCCCTGGGCGATCAGCGCCCCGGTCTCCCGGTCGTAGATGCCGTCCGAGCGGTCGTCCGCCTCGGCGATCACCGGCGAGAAGGCCGAGCGCGAAAAGGCAAGGTCCATCTCGTTGCAGACCTGCTGCAGCCCGGCCTCGATCGCGGCCAGGCTGAGCGGATCGAGCCGCCGGTTCACGCCCGTCATGCCGCCCCTCCGCCCAGCGCGATGCGCAGATTGCCGAGCGCATCGACGTGCAGCCGCGCGCCGGGCTCGAGGAAGCAGGTCGCATCCGCCTGCTCGATCACCGCCGGACCGGCGAGCCGCGCGCCGCGCGGCAGCGCCTCGCGCCGGTAGATCGGCGTCTCCTGCCAATTCCCCGCGGCGAAGACCGGCCGCGTGCCGGTCCGTGCCACCGCCGCGTCCCCCGCCGCCGGCGCATCGAGAAGGGAGGCGACCGGCAGCGCCCGCCGCCGTCCGATCACCGAGGTGTTGAGATTGACCAGTGTCGCGCGGATCTCCGGCATGCGGATGCGAAAGCGGGCGAAATACGCCGCCTCGAACAGGCGCTGCAGTGCCTCGCGGGTGACATCGGGTGTGGGGATGGCGACGCGGATCAGATGCGTCTGGCCGCGGAACTGCATGTCCGCGGAGTGGCGGATTTCGGTGCGCTCGATCTCGTCCTGCTGCGCCGCGTTGACGGCGATGCCGCGCGCGGTCTGGGCCGCCAGCGCGCGATGCACCTCCGCCATGTCGGCCTCGTCCAGCGCCACGTTCAACGTGTTCACCAGATCCTGGCGCAGATCCGCCATCAGGCAGCCGAGCGCGTTGGTCAGTCCCGGTCGCGCCGGCACCAGCACCTCGGGAATGCCGAGCCGCGACGCGAGATCGACCGCATGCAGCGGCCCGGCGCCGCCGAAGGCGAACAGCACCAGGTCGCGCGGATCGCGCCCGCGCGACAGCGTCACCATGCGGATCGCGCCGGTCATGTGCACGTTGCCGAGCGCGATCACCGCCGCCGCCGCCTCGTCCACCGAAAGTGCAAGCGGCTGCGCCAGCACCTCCGCGAAGATCGCGCGCACGGCGGCGACCGGCACCGGGTCGCGCACCGCGTTCAATGTCGCCGGATCGAGTCGGCCGAGCACCAGGTTGGCGTCGGTGATGGTGGGTTCGCGGCCGCCCTGGCCGTAGCAGATCGGGCCGGGCGAGGATCCGGCGCTGCGCGGCCCGACGTGCAGCATGCCGGCCGCGTCCAGCCAGGCGATCGAGCCGCCGCCGGCGCCGATCGTGCGCACATCGACCATCGGCACGTGGATCGGCAGACCGTACTCGATGGTGAGTTCGGACGAGACGTCCGGCACGCCGCCGCTGATCAGCGCCACGTCCGTCGAGGTGCCGCCCATGTCATAGGTCACGGCGTCGCCGACGCCCGATTGCGCCAGCGTCGCTGCCGCCGCCATCACGCCGGAGGCCGGGCCGGACATCACCGTCTTGGCCGCCTCCGCCGCGGCGAGCGGTGCCGCGATCGTGCCGCCATTGCCGTTCATCACCAGCAGGTCGTGCGTGAATCCCTCCTGCTGCAGGCCGCCGATCAACCGCGCCAGGTAGCGGTCGAGCACCGGCTGCACCGCGGCGTTGACCGAGGCCGTCGTGCCGCGCTCGTACTCGCGGTACTCCGACAGCAGCCGATGGCCGAGCGTCACATAGCGGTTCGGCCAAAGCGCGGCCGCGATCGCGCCGGCGCGCAGCTCATGCGCCGGATTGGCGTAGGAATGCAGGAAATGGACGACCAGCGCCTCGCAGCCGGAGTCGAGCAGCCGGCGCAGGGCCGCGCCGACGGCGTCCTCGTCGAGCGGCGTCACGATTTCGCCTGCGGCATTCATGCGTTCGGGCACTTCCAGCCGCAGGTCGCGCGGGATCAGCGGCTCGAACACGCCGAACAGCCCGTACGGGTTCGGCCGCGTGCGCCGGCCGATCTCCAGCGTGTCGCGGAACCCCGCGGTGGTGATCAGCCCGACCCGCGCGATCCGGCGTTCCAGCAGCGCGTTGGTCGTGACCGTGGTGCCGTGGATGACGAGATCGAGCCCGGCACCGGTCTGTCCGACCGCATGGATCGCCTGCAGCACGCCGTCGGCCTGGTTGGAAGCTGTCGTGGGCACCTTGGCGAAGCGGACCCGGCGGCCGGCCGCGCCCTCCTCGTAGAGCAGCAGGTCGGTGAAGGTTCCCCCGACATCGATGCCGGCCACGCGGCGGCCCATCCGCTGCTCCGATCGTTCGTATACCAATGAGTATGGCACCCTCCGTGAAGCCGTAAAGCGCAATCGCCGAGCCGGGCAATCCGCAACGCAGTCGCACAATTCGCTTGCATGTGCGCAATCGGGTGGCAGCGTGTCCCGGCGAACGCACCGTCACGCCAAGATCGCGGTTGACATCGTGCCGCGGCCGGCAGCAGGCTCATTTGCATACCAACGATCTCGCTTCGACAGGCGCAGGCGGGGCGGCATGACGCGCGCGCAGGGCGGAACCAGAGTGTGATCAGGACCGTGCATCTGCGCGTCAACGGTCGCGCGAGCCGGCTCATGATCGATCCGGCGACGCCGCTGCTGTTCATCCTGCGCAACGACCTGGCGTTGAACGGGCCGAAATATGGCTGCGGGCTCGGCGCCTGCGGCGCCTGCACGGTGCTGATCGACGGACTCGCCGCCCGCGCCTGCTGTCTGCCCGTCGCGCTTGCCGAGGATCGCGAGATCACCACCCTCGAGGGGCTCGGCACCGACGCGGCGCCGCATCCGGTGCAGGACGCCTTCATCGCCGAGCAGGCCGGCCAGTGCGGCTACTGTCTGAACGGCATGATCATGACCGTGGTGGCGCTGCTGCGGTGCGAGCCGCATCCGGACGAGGCGGCGTTGCGCCAGGCGCTGCGCCACAATCTCTGCCGCTGCGGCGCCCATGTCGAAATCCTGCGCGCGGCCCGGCGCGCCGCCGCGGCGTGACCACCTCCGTGCCACCCGGCGACCTCGAAGGGCCGGATCGGCTGCTGGTGGTACAGGAGCGGCCGGGTGCGGCGCCCGAGCCCTTCATCATGGTCGATGCCGCTGGCAGGATCACCGGCTTCAACGGCCATGTCGATCTCGGCACCGGCATCGCAACCGCCCTGGCGCAGATCGTCGCCGAGGAGCTGTCGGTCGGGATCGAGCGCGTCCGCATCGTGCTCGGCGACGCGGCGCGCGGCCCGGATCAGGGACCGACGATCGCGAGTGAGACGATCCAGGTCACCGCCGTGCCGCTGCGCCAGGCCGCCGCCACCGCCCGCCATGTGCTGCTGGCGCGCGCGGCCGACCGGCTCGGCGTCGCGCGGGAGACGCTGCGGGTCGAGGACGGGCTGATCCGTCCCGCCGCCCCCGACAACCGCGCCCTCACCTATGGCGAGCTGCTGCGCAGCGTGCGGCTGGTGGTGCCGATCGACGACGCCGCGCCGCTGCGCCCGGTGGCGACGCATCGCGTCGTGGGGCAGTCCGTGCCGCGCATCGACCTGCCGGCGAAGGTCACGGGCGGGCTCGCCTACGTGCACGACATGCGCGTGCCGGACATGGCGCATGGTCGCGTGGTGCGGCCGCCCTATGCCGGACGCGACGGCGGCACCTTCGTCGGGCGCAGCCTGATCGCAGTCGACCAGGCGCCGCTCGCCGACATTCCCGGCCTGCTTGCCGTCGTCACGATCGGTGATTTCGTCGGCGTGGTCGCAGAACGCGAGGAACACGCCGCCCTCGCCGCCGAACGGCTGCGCGTCACCTGGGCGCCGCCGCCGGCGCTGCCCGCGCTCGACGACATCCCGGCTGCGCTGCGCGCAAACCCGGCCGCGGCGCGCGTGCTGCTGCAGCGTGGTGATGTCGCTGCCGCGACGGCGAGCGCTGCGCATCGGCTGCGGCGCGACTATGTCTGGCCGTACCAGCTTCACGCCTCGATCGGCCCATCCTGCGCGCTCGCCGACTGGCAGTCGGATGGCCTCACCGTCTGGTCGGGCACACAGAATCCGCATGCGCTGCGCGCCGACATCGCGACGCTGATGCAGCTACCCGAGGCGCAGGTCACGGTCATCCGCATGGAGGCCGCGGGCTGCTACGGCCGCAATTGCGCTGATGACGTGGCCGGCGACGCGGCGCTGCTATCGCGCGCCGTCCGGCGGCCGGTGCGGGTGCAGCTCACGCGCGAGCAGGAGCAGGTCTGGGAGCCGAAAGGCGCCGGCCAGCTCGTCGAGATCGATGGCGGGCTCGACGCGGACGGCGATGTCGCCGCCTATGATTTCGCCGCGCGCTACCCCTCGAACGGCGCGCCGCTGCTGGCCGCCCTGCTGACCGGCGCGATCGATCCGGCGCCTTTGGTGTTCCCAATGGGCGACCGCAGCGCGGTCCCGCCTTACGGCTACGAGACAATCCGGGTCGTGGCGCACGACATGGCGCCGATCGTACGCGCGGCCTGGCTGCGCGGCGTCTCGGCGCTGCCGAACTGCTTCGCGCATGAGAGCTGGATCGACGAGGCCGCCTTCACCGCCGGCGTCGATCCGATCGCCTACCGGCTGCGCTATCTCCAGGATCCCCGCGGCGCGGCGCTGGTGCGCGACGTCGCCGCGCGCGCGAGCTGGACGCCGCGCACGCGGCCCGGAACGGAGGGCGGCGAGGGCGATGTGCTGCGCGGGCGCGGCTTCGCCTATGCGCTCTACAGCCACGGCCCCTTCCCCGGCCGTCCCGCCGCCTGGTCGGCCTGGGTCGCGGATGTCGACGTCAACCGCGCCACCGGCGAGGTCGCCGTCACCCGCGTCACGGTCGGGCAGGATGCCGGGCTGATGATCAACCCGGCGGGGGTCGAGCACCAGGTGCACGGCAACGTCATCCAGTCGATCAGCCGCGTGCTGAAGGAAGCGGTCGCGTTCGACGCTGACGGCGTCACCACGCGCGACTGGGGCAGCTACCCGATCCTGACCTTCCCCGAGGTGCCGGCGATCGACCTCGTGCTGGTGCCGCGGCCGGAGGCGCCGCCGCTCGGCGTCGGCGAGTCCGCGACGGTGCCGAGTGCGGCCGCGATCGCGAACGCGATCCATGATGCGACCGGCGTGCGCTTCCGCGAGCCGCCCTTCACGCCGGAGCGCATCCTCGCCGGGCTGCGCGCGGCCGAAGTCGCCCCGCGGCCGGCCGCCCCGGTCGCGGTGCGGCGCGGTTTCTGGGCGGCACTCGGCGCCGGCGTCGCCGGGCTGGTGCTGACGGCGCTGCCGCTGCGCGGGGCGATCCCGCCGGTGTCGCCCCCCGATCCGACGCTTTATGCCGCGGCGACGATCGCCCGCGGCAAGGCGCTCGCGTCGCTCGGCGCCTGCGAGAGCTGCCACACGGCGCCGGACGGCCAGCCCTATGCCGGCGGCCGCGGCATCGCGACGCCGTTCGGCACCGTCTACGCGACCAACATCACCCCCGATGTCGCGACCGGCATCGGCGCCTGGTCCTTCGCCGCCTTCGTCCGCGCCATGCGCGAGGGCATCGGCCGCGACGGCCGGCATCTCTACCCGGCTTTCCCGTACACCGATTTCGCCCTCGCGACCGACGACGATCTGCAGGCGATCTACGCCTACCTGATGACGCTGCCGCCGGTGCGGACGGCGGCGGCGAGAACCCGCCTCGCGATCCCGTTCAGCCTGCGGCCGCTGATGGCCGGATGGAACTTGCTGTTCCACCGTGCCGGGCCGTTCCGGCCCGATCCGGCGCGCTCGGCGCTGTGGAATCGCGGCGCCTATCTGGTCGAGGGGCTCGGCCATTGCGGTGCCTGCCATTCGCCGCGCAACGCGCTCGGCGCGGAGCGCGCGGCCACGCCGCTCGCCGGCGGCATGGCCGAGGGCTGGGAGGCGCCGGCGCTGGACGGCAGCGCGCCGGCCCCGGTCCCGTGGAGCGAGGCCGAGCTGTACACCTATCTGCGCACCGGCTTCTCCCGGCTGCACGGACCCGCGGCGGGGCCGATGGCGGTGGTGATCCGCGAGCTTGCGGCGCTGCCCGACGCCGACCTGCGCGCCATGGCGCATTATTTGGCGTCACGCCCGGCCGAGCCGGTCACCGCGGCCGAGGAACAGCGGCGGGAGGCGACGATCGCCGCCGCCACCGCCGATCCCTATCGTGCCTCGCTGGGCAGTGGCGGGCGGCTCTATCAGGGTGCCTGCGCCGCCTGCCACGAGCCGGGTGGCCCGCCGCGCTTCGGCGTGCAGCCCAACCTCGCCCTCAACACCAACCTGCAAAG
Organism: Acetobacteraceae bacterium; assembly: GCA_035504175.1. Taxonomy (GTDB): domain Bacteria; phylum Pseudomonadota; class Alphaproteobacteria; order Acetobacterales; family Acetobacteraceae; genus DATJSJ01. The sequence continues at coordinate 2,424 of DATJSJ010000031.1, read as the reverse complement.
TGCCCTGCCCGATAACGTCATCCGCGTGGTGCTGCGGGGCATCCAGGCGCCCGCCGATCCCGCGCTCGGCGCCATGCCCGGCTTCGCCGCGGCGCTCGATGACCGGCAGGTCGCGGACCTGCTCGGCTTCCTGCGCCGGCATTTCGCGCCGGACCGCCCACCCTGGCCAGAACTGGAGCGGCGGATCGCAGCGCTGCGGGCGGAGATCGGCGGGTCATGAGCGGCGCGCCGGCACCGCGCGAGGAATCGCCATGAACGACACCGAACCCGCCCCATCGCCTGCACTGGCGCCTGCGCCGGGGCCCGCGCCGGGCATCGTGCGCTGCGATGCCTGTCCGGTGATGTGCAACATCCGCCCGGGCCTGGCCGGCGCCTGCGACCGCTACGCCAATGACGCCGGCCGGCTGGTGCGCGTCGACCCGCTGGTGCTGCTCGACCGGACGATCGCGGATGGCGGCGCGGTGGTGCCGTTCCAGGCGGAGCCGGACTGGGACGGGCGGCTGGTGCGCGGCAGCGAGACCTTCATCACCGCGATCGGCGCCGGCACCACCTATCCCGACTACAAGCCTGCGCCCTTCATCGTCGCGACCGAGGTCGAGGGAGTCGACATGGTCACCGTCGTGACCGAGGGCGTGTTCAGCTATTGCGGCGTCAAGGTAAAGATCGACACCGACCGGCATCTCGGCCCGGAGCGGGCGCTGGTGCGTGCCCAGGGCGAGCCGGTCGGCCATGTCACTACCGCCGAATACGGCTCGCAGATGCTCTCGCTCGGCGGCGTCGGGCATCTGACCGGCGGCAGCAAGAAGGAGGGCCGCGTCACCTGCCAGACCCTGCTGGACCTCGCCAACGGCCGGGCGGTGGAATTGCAAATCGACGGCGGCGCCACGATCGTCGCCGCGGCGGGCCAGGCGCCGGTGGTGAACGGCGTGGCCGAGGAGCGGATGCGGGTCGGCTGCGGCTCCGCCACGATCGGCATCTTCGCGCGGCAATGGCTCGGCGCCGCGGACGAGGTGGTGGTCGTCGACGATCACATCACCGGCGTGCTGTCCGAGCACCAGGCCGGCAAGCTGCTCGGCATTCCGCCGACCGGGATTCGCATCCGCGGCCGCCGCTCCACGCCCGGCCGGTATTTCCAGGTCGCCAATCCCGGCACCGGCTGGGGCGGCACCGACATCACCGACCCGCTGTCCATTCTCGAGCCGTTCGATGCGAAGCATGCCCGCCCCGGGCTGCGGCTGCTGATGGTCAGCACGACCGGCGAGCACCACGCCTATTACGAGCTCGACGACGCGCTGCGACCGGTGGCGCGGCCGCTGCCGGCTTCGCTCGAGCCCTCGGTCGCGCGCATCGCCGAGAATTGCGAGCCCGCCTTGTGCAGCGTCGTGTTCATCGGCGGCGCCGGCGGCTCGCTGCGCGCCGGGGTGACCGACAATCCGGTGCGGCTCACCCGATCCGTGGCGCAGGGGGTGACGCGCGTGACCTGCGGCGGGGCGCCGACCTATCTCTGGCCCGGCGGCGGCATCACCTTCATGGTCGACGTGACGCGGATGCCGGCGAATGCGTTCGGCTCGGTGCCGACCCCGGCGCTGGTGGCGCCGATCGAGTTCACCCTGCCGCTGGCGCAGTTCGCCGCCATGGGCGGTCACATGGACCATTTGCGGCGCGCCGACTCGCTGCCGCCGGCGATCGCGCATCGCCGCATGGCCGGTGCCGCCGACAATCCCTGGCCCTGGACGCCGCCGCCGGAGGCGCCGCGGTGACCGCGCTGCGCGCCCGCGCCCGGCTGCTGCCCACGAGCGGCGTGCCGCTTCTGTCACTGCAGGACGGGCCGATCGACCTGATCGTGCTGGCTGAGGGGTCGGAGGCGGCGAGGCGCGCCGCCTGGAACGCCGCGGCAATCTGCTTCGGCGGCATCCTCGACCGCCTCTGCGCCGAACTGCCGCTGCTGCGCACCAGCGTGGCCCCCGGCGTGCCCTGGCCCGCCGACCCGATCGCGCGCCGCATGCGCGCCGCGGTCGAGCCGCTCGCACGCTTCGGCTTCATCACCCCGATGGCGGCGGTGGCGGGCGCGGTGGCGGAGGCGGTGCTCGCGGCGATGGTCGCCGCGGCGCCGCTGCGGCGCGCGGCGGTGAACAATGGCGGCGACATCGCGCTGCATCTGGAGCCCGGCGAGCGCTTCGCGACAGGCATGGTGGCGCGGCCGGTGCCGGGCGCGCCGGATCTGTTCGGCCGCGTCGTCCTGCGCGACGCCGACCGGGTGCGGGGGATTGCGACCAGCGGTTGGCGCGGACGCAGCTTCTCGCTCGGCATTGCCGACGCGGTGACGGTGCTGGCCGCACGCGCCGCCGCGGCGGATGCCGCGGCGACCGTGATCGCCAACGCGGTCGATCTGCCGGGCCATCCGGCGGTGCAGCGCTGCCCCGC
>DATJSJ010000030.1:0-3388 GCA_035504175.1 Acetobacteraceae bacterium | reverse complement strand
CGGCCCGGTCGCCGCGGAGAAACCAACCAGCAGCGCGAGCGCGACCGGCGGGAAGCCGATCACCATGCCGATCACCAGAGTGATCAGGGCCACCGCAAAGGCCGGGAACCAGCCGGAATGCATCGCCGCCAGGCCGACGATGAGCTCGTGGACCAGGGCTGCGAAGGCGGCATAAACGATGAATCCAATCAACATGCCAGTTGGCATGCTCTCGACGATTCCGCCGGCCAGCGCGATGACGATTGCGATCGTCACGTAGGCCAAGGCGCCCAGTCCGAGCGAGCGGCGCACATGCGCCGGCCCGCGCCTGCTCACGGCGGAGGGCTCGTTGCGCTGGCGCAGGATGATCACGCCGACCTGTGCCAGCGCCACCACGCCGGCACCTGCCATCATGCCGTGCGGGATATAGGCTTTGTTGAGATCGCCGCCCGGCACTACCGCGGCGAACAGCGGATTGTCGAACAACAGCCTGGAGTATCCCCGCAACAGCAGGCCGACACCGAACATGGTCAGCGCCCAGATATTGCCGATGAAAGCGACGCCGAAGGCCGACATCGGAATGCCGGCCGCCCAGTTGCCGGCAATTCCCAGCAAGACGCCGATACCAAGGATGCCGGCCTTGCGCCCGCCTTCGTCGCCGGCGTGGATCGCCTCGGCGGCGGCGGCGCCGGGCGGCCAGGCGCCCTCGGCGGGAAACACTTCGGAATCGAACAGGCGGTACAGCATGTAGCCGTCGATCAGCATCGCCAGGCACACGCCGAGCAGCAGCGGCAGAACAAGGTCGGGGCGGCCCAGGACGAAGGGAATGCCGATCGGCAGCATCAGGCTGTTCCCGGCGCCGAAAGTGGCCGCCGAGATGGCGCTTTGGGCCAGGTTCTGCACGTGGATCGAGCGATAACGCGCGAACGCCGCCAGCGGCACACGCGCCATCGCCATGCCGGCGAGCGCACCGATCAGCGATGTGTTCGCGGTGATGCCGAGCGTGACGATAAGCTGCACGCCGATGATCGCGCCGACGATGCAGAGCGGCGCGATCAGCAGGAGGGAAGCAGGCTCGAAGAAGCGAGGATGTGCGGCGGGGCGCACACCCGGTCTTATCCTGTCCTCGGCGATTTCGCTCATGTTGCCCCCCGGCGGTCTCTTATTCGGCCGCTTGTTCGGCGGCCTGTTTCAGCCCGTATTCGTGCAGTGCGGCCTCGGCCGAGACGTATTCTTCGGCCACGTCCTGTTCGACCAGCGCCGTCGGCCGCTCGCGCGGATTGCCGTAGCCGGCGCCGCCCGCCAGCCGCACTTCGACGATCTGGTCGGTGCGCGTCAGCGTCACCAGCTCGCCCGTGCCGCAATCATGCACGATCTGTCCGGCCGGATCGAGTACGACGCCGCGCACATCACCTCCGGGCCGCCCGCCAGCCAACCCCTCGACAGTGACGCCGACGCCTTCAGGATACACCGACGCGAGCGTCGGCAGGCCGTCGTCGTGCAGCTTGCGCAACCGCGTGCGCACGCCGAGGCCGCCGCGATGCCGCCCGGGGCCGCCGGAATCCGTCACGTAGCTTTTCTCCAGCACGAGCGTCGGTGCGCGCACCTCCATCAGTTCCACCGAGGTATTCGCCGCCGAGGTGGGATAGAGCAGCGCCGACTTGCCGTCGGCATGCGCCGACCCGCCCTGGCCGGCGCCAATGAAGAAGTGGTCGGCATAGACCTGGCCCACCGCGTCGCGGCCGTAAATGTTAATGGCGACGGGAAGGCCGGTGGCCGCCTGCACTCGGTCGGGGGCCGCGTCCGCCAGGGCGCGGAAGATGTTCGGCGCAATATACCAGCCGACACGTGTGCGCAGGTTCACCGCGGCGGGCTTGTCGCAATTCAGCACCGATCCCACCGGTACCTTGACAGTGAACGGACGGTAACAGCCGGCATTGCTGCGCACCTCCGGGCTGAGCATGCTCTTCATCGGGTAGCAGGAATGCGCGGCCGTGTAGTTATAGGTGCAATTCAATCCGCCCTGTGCGAGCTGCGCCGGCGCGCCGGCAAAGTCGATTTCGACGCTGTCGCCTTGGACAGTGATCTTCAGCGGATAGTGCAGCTTCTCGCCCAGCGGGTTGTTCCAGATCTCGGAGCGATAGACGCCGTCCGGCAGCGTACGGATGGCGTCGCGCATCGCACGCTCGGCGCGGCTTTGCACGACCTCGGCCAGCGCCCGCAGGTCGTGCATGCCGTATTCGTCCATGAAGGTGCCGAGCCGCTCGGCGCCGAGCGCGTTGGCGGCGACGAAGGCGTGGATGTCGCCCAGTACTTCTTCCGGCTTGCGCACGTTCTCGCTGATCAGCGTCAGCAGGTCGAGGTTGGGCTCGCCGCCACGGTACAGCATCATCGGCGGGATCTGAATGCCTTCCTCGTAGATCTCGCGGGCGCGCAGGCTATCCTTGGTGCCGCCGATGTCGCCGACGTGGCCGACCGTGGCGGTCAGTGCCACCAATGCGCAGCTGCGGAACACCGGCGTGACCACTGCGATGTCGAACAAATGGCCGGCGCAGATCCAGGGATCGTTCGTGGTCAGCACATCGCCCGGGCGCAGCGTGTGCGGCGGGAATTTCTCCAGCAGCGCTTTGACCGCGCGCGGCACGACCAGGTTGAACACCGGCATCGCGCGCGGCGAATGGGCGAGGCTTTCGCCGTTGGCGTCGAGCAGGTCGCAGGCGAAATCCTGTGCCTCGGAGACGATCAGGCTGAAGGCGGTGCGGCAGATTGTCTGCCACATCTCCTCGACCACGGTGACCAGCCGGCTCCACATGATCTCGAGTGAAACCGGATCGGCCTCGATCAACTTCACGGCTTCTGCAAGCGGCGTCTCGGGGGTGACGCGGGCGGTCGGGGCGCCGGGCAGGCCAATGTCGATGGTAATCGTGCCGTTGGCATCGATATGGGCGGCGTCTCCGGGCAGGATCAGGGTGGTTGCTTCGCGCTCCTCGATGATGGCCGGGCCGGCGATGACCGTGCCGCGCGCGAGGGCGTAGCGGTCATAGACGGGCGTATCGGTGAAGCCGTCACCGAACCAGGCTGGCCTTGAGCCTTTCAGCTCTGGGCCGCTGGCACCGGTCTTGGCTTCGGTCAGCGACAATGCCGGCAGAGGGCCGCGACAGCGCACGCGGAATGAGATTGCCTGGACGCCGACGCCTTCATAGACAGAGGTGTAGCGCACGGCGTACGCAGCGGCGAAAGCCGCGCCGATCTCCGGCATGCGTGCATTGGTGATGGGGCCGTCCGGCAGCGGGACGTTGATCTCGTGCATCTGGCCTTCCAGACGCATGTCGGCGGAGCGTTCGGTGACGATATCGGGTGTGGCGATCCCGGCTGCCGTTAACTGAGTGCGCGCCGCTGCTTCCAGGTC
>DATJSJ010000029.1:0-29682 GCA_035504175.1 Acetobacteraceae bacterium | reverse complement strand
CTTCACCGGCTCGACCGAGGTGGGTCGGCTGATCGCGGCACAATGCGCCGGGACGATGAAGCGGCTGGTGATGGAGCTCGGCGGCCACGCGCCGCTGCTGGTGTTCGCCGATGCCAATGTCGATCGCGCGGTCGGGATCGCCATGGCCGCCAAGTTCGCGACCTCCGGTCAGGATTGCCTCGCCGCGAATCGCATTTACGTGCAGCGCCCGATTTACGACGCGTTCTGCGCCGCGTTCGCCGTGCGCATCCGCAAGCTGCGGATCGGCAACGGGCTCGATCCGGCAACCGAGATCGGGCCGCTGATGCACGCGGCGGGGGTGGCGAAGATCGCGGCGCAGATCCGCGATGCGGAGGCGCGCGGCGCGCGGCGGCTGGTGGGCGCGTGCGCCGAACCGGACTCGCTGTTCCAGCCGCCGACCCTGCTCGCCGACGTGCCGGATGATGCGCTGATTATGCGTGAGGAGACGTTCGGCCCGGTCGCGGCGGTGGCGCCGTTCGAGACCGAGGCGGAGGCGATCGCACGGGCCAATGCCACCGAGTACGGGCTCGTCGCCTATGCGGTGACACAGGATCTCGGGCGGGCGCTGCGGCTCGGCCGCGGGCTCGATTACGGCATGGTCGCGATCAACCGCGTGAAGATCACCGGCGCGCCGGTGCCGTTCGGCGGCGTCAAGCAATCGGGCCTCGGCCGCGAGGGATCGCGGCATGGGATCGAAGCCTACACCGAGCTGAAATACATCTGCCTCGACGCCGCGTGAGGAGTTTCTGACATGCTGGAAAATCGCAACGAACTCGATGCCTGGGACCGGGAGCATTTCTTCCATCCTTCGACCCATATGGCGGCGCATGCGCGCGGCGACTCGCCGAACCGCATCATCACCAGCGGCGAGGGCGTGTACATCGTCGACCGCGAGGGCCGGCGCAGCCTCGACGCCTTCGCCGGGCTCTACTGCGTCAATGCCGGCTACGGGCGGCGGGAGATCGCCGACGCGATCGCCGAGCAGGCGCACCAGCTCGCGTACTATCACGCCTATGTCGGGCATGGCAGCGAGCCCTCGATCCGCCTCGCGCGCATGGTGATCGAGCGCGCGCCGGCGGGCATGTCGCGCGTGTTCTTCGGCCTGTCCGGCTCGGACGCCAACGAGACCAACATCAAGCTCGTCTGGTACTACAACAACGTGCTCGGCCGGCCGGCGAAGAAAAAAATCATCTCGCGCTGGCGCGGCTATCACGGCTCGGGCGTGATGACCGGCAGCCTGACCGGGCTGGCGTTGTTCCACAACGCCTTCGACCTGCCGCGGCCGCCGGTCCTGCACACCGACGCGCCGTACTATTTCCGCCGCGCCGACCGGACGATGAGCGAGGAACAGTTCGCGCAGCACTGCGCTGACCGACTGGAGGCGCTGATCCTGCGGGAAGGCCCCGACACCGTCGCCGCCTTCATCGGCGAGCCGGTGCTCGGCACCGGCGGCATCGTGCCGCCGCCCGCCGGCTACTGGGACAAGATCCAGGCGGTGCTGCGGCGATACGACGTGCTGCTGATCGCCGACGAGGTGGTCACCGGCTTCGGCCGGCTCGGCACCATGTTCGGCGCCGATCGCTACGGCATCCGCCCCGATCTGATCACCATCGCCAAGGGGCTCACCTCCGCCTACGCGCCGCTCTCCGGCGTGATCGTGGGCGAGCGCGTCTGGCAGGGGCTGGAGGCGGGCTCGGACGCGCTCGGCGCGATCGGGCATGGCTGGACCTATTCCGCGCATCCGCTCTGCACGGCGGCGGGGATCGCCAATCTGGCGCTGATCGACCGGCTCGGCCTGGTGGAGAACGCCGCCCGCGTCGGCGCGCATTTCCGGCGGGGACTCGCGGATGCGCTCGGCGATCACCGGCATGTCGGCGAAGTGCGCGGCGAGGGACTGCTGGCGGCCGTCGAGTTCGTCGCCGATCGCGACGACCGCGCCTTCTTCGATCCGGCGCGGAAGGTGGGCGCGCGGATCGCCGCGGCGCTGCTCGAGCGCGGCGTGATCGCCCGCGCCATGCCGGAGGGTGACATCCTGGGCTTCGCGCCGCCGCTCTGCCTGACCGAGCGGGAGGCGGACACGGTGGTGCAGGCGACGCGCGAGGCGGTGCAGGCGGTCGCGGCGACGATGTAAAGGACGGCCGCTCACGGTGGGCGGTATCGGCGGAGATGGCTCGGTTGTGATACGATCGTCCCGCTGATCCCGCGCTCGTCGAACCCACTGTGAGAGAGACCCGCATGCGTCTGCTGATCACCGGCAACATGGGCTATGTCGGTCCGGTCCTGGTCGCGCATTTGCGCGAGCGATTTCCGGATGCCGAGTTGATCGGCTTCGATTGCGGCTTTTTCGCCGATTGCCTGACCACCAACCGGCGCCCGCCGGAGACGAGGCTGGATGCGCAGCATTTCGGCGACGTGCGCGATCTGCCGGCGGCCCTGCTCGATGGCGTGGATGCGGTGATTCATCTCGCCGCGATTTCCAACGATCCGATCGGCAATCGGTTTGAGACTGCAACCGATCAGGTCAATCGGGCGGCGAGCGTGCGGCTGGCGGAGTTGGCCGGCGCCGCCGGCGTCCGGCATTTCGTTTTCGCCTCGAGCTGCAGCGTCTATGGCTGGGCGGAAGGTGCCGCCCGGCGCGAGGACGCGCCGCTCAATCCGCTGACCGCCTACGCCCGCTCGAAGGTGATGACGGAACAGGCGCTGGCGCAGATGGATCGCGGGCCGATGGCCGTCACCTGCCTGCGTTTTGCCACCGCCTGCGGCATGTCGGACCGGCTGCGGCTCGACCTCGTGCTGAACGATTTCGTCGCCTGCGCCCTCTCCTCGGGCGAGATCACGGTGCTGAGCGACGGCACGCCCTGGCGGCCGCTGATTGACGTGCGCGACATGGCGCGCGCGATCGAATGGGCGATCCAACGCCCGCCGGAGCAGGGCGGGCCGATGCTGCGGGTCAATGTCGGATCGGACGCACGCAATCATCGTGTCCGGGAACTGGCCGAGGCGGTGGCGACGGCGGTGCCGGGATCGTCGGTCAGCATCAACACCGCGGCCGCCCCGGACAGCCGCTCCTATCGCGTGGATTTCGGGTTGTTCCGCGAACTGGCGCCGGAGCACCAGCCCATCGCCGACCTGCCCGCCTCGATCACCGGCCTGGTCGCCGGCTTGCGCGCGATCGGGTTCGCGGATCCCGAGTTCCGCCGCTCGGCGCGCCTGATCCGTCTCAACACGCTCGCCGCCGGGATTGAAGCCGGCGAAATCTCAGCCGATCTGCGCTGGCGATAGGCGTCGCTTCACAAACCGCGATGAGCGGAGGCGGGTTCCGCCGCTACACCTTGCGGCGCAGGCGGCGCGCGAGTTCCTCCGTGCCATAGAGGACGGTGTTGAGGCCGAGCCGGGGCAGGGCGAGCGGATGGCCGAGCTCCGCCAGCGAGGCGCGGTGCATAGCCCAGAACTGCCGGTCCCGACGTCGTGGCACCTGCGAGGCCAGGAAATCGTAATACTCCGCCAGCCCGGCGCGGATGCGCTCGCGCAGCTCCGCGGCGGTCAGGTGGTTCGGCCCGAAGCTCTTGAGCAGATAGAGACGCTGCGCGATGTAGGTGTTCAGGTGCCGCGCATGGGCCGTCATGGATTCGTTGCGTACGCGGCTGAAGGTGAGGATCTGCGGCACGAAGCCGAAGCGGTGCGGCTGCTGCAGGATCTCGAAACAGGCCTCGGCGTCGGTGTGCAGATGCCGGCCGCGGTAGAAGGGCTGCCGGGCGCGGACGATATCGGCCCGGAACAGCAGCGGCGACGGCGCCATCGGGAAATACCGCTCCCGCAGCAGGTAGTCGCGGCAGATGTCCGGGCCGGCCACGATCGGCTCCTCGAACGGCCAGCCCGCCGGGGCCACGCGTGAACCGGACAGCCAATAGGCACCGACGATCGCGATATCGGGATCCTGCTCCGCCAGCTCCACCATCCGCCCGAGGCATTCCGGATACATCCAGTCATCCGCGCCGATCACCTTGCAGTACGTGGCGGCGGATGAGACCTGGCGAAACGCGTTGTTGAAGCTGTCGATGATCGGTACGAAGGTATCGCCGGCGACGACGCGGATCCGCGCATCGCGGTCGGCATACTCGTGGGCGATCGCCAGCGTGCGGTCGGTGCTGCGATTGTCGACGATCGTATATTCCCAGTGCGGATAGGTCTGGCCGAGGACGCTCTCGATGCACTCCTCGATATGGCACTCCTCGTTGTGGACCGGCGTCACGACGCTCACCAGCGGTGCTTCGGGCGGCGCCTCGGGCATCGTCGCGCCATAGCCGGCGGGCTGTTCGTCGGGTGCGGTCATTCGGACACACCCGACCGGAGTGGGCACCGATGACCGGCCGGTCGCACATGCATGTGCGCTGGGCGAGTCACGGTCGGATGGCACGAGCGGAGAGGAGGCTGATGGCGTCGATACAGTCTCCGGTCCGGAGCCTCGGATCGGGCTGGTGCAGTCATGGTCTATGGATCGCTGGTACCCGGCGCGACACGGCGAAGCCAGATCTCACGCCAGAACGGGTAAATCCCGCGTGGACAGAACAGCCGCCCGACGCTGCGGCAGCCGCCGCAGGCGGCACCCTCCAGGATCAGGCAGTCGCGGGCGATGGTCACCATCCGGCCGGTGTGCTCGTCGATGACGCGCCGCACTCGTGCCTGGACCCGCAAGGTCTTGCCGCAGAACGGCTCCATCTCGACATCGAAATAGAGACCGCGATTGCGGCGGCGCGCATCGAGGGTCTGCATGATCTCGTGGCGGGAGCGGACCTGCACCAGTTCGCCCGGTTGCAGGTCGAGCTTTTCCGTCGGGGTCTTCCCCTTGGCCAGGCCTGGCAGATAGGGATAGGCCGGCTGACGCGTTACGCGACGGATCACGCGCGTGAGCGCGGCCAGTCCGACGAAATAGGCAAATCGCAGCGGGCCGACATTGCCCGACAGCAGATCCCTGACGTAGGGCCGCGGGTCGAAGCGATGCAGCGGTGTCGTGGCGTCCAGCAGTGCCGTCGCCTGGCAGACGTAGCGCACGGCCCCGCCATCCGGCGGCGCCTGCGTCTCCCGCATCAGGGTTTCCGCATCGCATCGCGCCTGCGGCGATGGTGCCGGCGCGATGGATGGTGCCGCCGCCTCGCCTTCCGCCGAGGCCTCGGGCGGCGCTGTCCGCTCCAGCCAGGCCTCCTTCCAGAACAGCAGGCAGGCCGCTTCGCAGCCGCCATGCGCCTGCCCGTCGCAGCGCAGCCCTTCGAGATGCACCGCGCGCTCCATGCGCACGTTCCGGCCGGATTTGAGCGGGTCGCAGGTCTTGTGGGCGGATTTATGGACGCGGAGGCGCGCGCCGCAGTATTGCGCCATCTCCGGCATGAACTGCAGACCGTCCAGCCGGCCGCGTTCGTCCAGCGTGGCGAGAATCGCGTCCGCCGGGCGAATCCTCACCCACTCGCCGGCGCGCAACCGCAGCTCATGATGCGCCGCGACCGCGCCGCTCATCAGTTCATCACCCTTGGCACGCGCAGGCGCATCACCGGCCGTGCAGACCACCGCCGCGCGCCGGCCGGATGCGACCGACGGCCGCTGTCGCGTCGGGATATCCCGCACCGAAGAACAGCATCACGCCCAATAGCCACCTTGCGCCTCTGGAAAATCGGCCCGCTCATATGCGTCGGATGTTACACTCCGATACAGTCAGATTCAACCCATCGCAGCCGACCAGATATCACGGGTTGCAGCATGCCACATGACACAGGTTCAGCCGATGCAGAGTCAATTCACCCCGGCCGGGTCGGCAAAAGCCATCGGCGATGCGCCAGATCAGCCGCGGTGCGCGGTGATCACCGGCGCCGGCGGCGGCATCGGCCGCGCGACTGCGGCAGCACTCGCGACCCGCGGCATGCGGCTGCTGCTGGTCGGACGCGACGCGGAGCGCCTGCGCAGCGCGGCGGCGCAGATCGGAGGCGACACAGCCGTTCTGGCCGCCGACCTGACCGAAGAAGCGGGTATCGCTGCCGTTGCCGCGGCGACGCGGCCGCATCTGCATCTCCTGGTGCACAGCGCGGGACAATATCAGCGTGGCCCGGTCGCGACCTTGGGCGCGGATGCCTGGCGCGCTCTCGACGCGATCAACCTGCACGCGCCGCTGCTGCTGACCGCCGCCTGCCTGCCGCAACTGCGCGCCGCCGGCGGCGATGTCGTCTTCATCAATTCCTCGGCCGGCATGCGTGCGGGGGCCGGGCTTGCGGCGTACGCGGCGGGCAAGCACGGCTTGCGGGCAGCGGTCGATGCCTTGCGGCAGGAAGTGAACGGCGACGGCATCCGCGTGCTCAGCATCTTTCCCGGTCGCACCGCGACGCCGATGCAGGACGCGGTGCTGGCCGCGGAGGGCCGGCACGCCGATCCCGACCGCCTGCTGCGACCCGACGATGTGGCGCAGATGCTGCTGGCAGCGCTGGCCCTGCCGCGCACCGCCGAGGTGACCGACATCGTCATACGGCCGATGCGACCACTCTGAACGGCCGTCACGCCGGCGGCTCCGGTTCCGCAACCAGCAGCCCGGCCCGAGTGGCCGCCGCAGCCGCGGCGGCGATCGCGGCAAAGCCCTGCCCGGAGCGTTCGGCGATGTCGAGCAGCGAATGCCGGCCGTCCGCGAGATTGAGCACCCAGAGCAGCGCCATCTGGTCCAGCCCGGACGCACCATACAAGCCGCGCCGGCCGAGCTGCGGTTCCCCATAGGGGCTGGTGCTGCGCCACACTCCATCCTGCTCGATCATCCCGACGATGCCCTGCAGCATCGACAAGGAATCGCGCAGGGCTTCCGGCCTGACGAAGTCCGGATCATCCGCGCTGGTGTGGTATTCGGGGAAGGTCCCGTTCGGCGAGCGCATCAGGCAGCCGACCGGAAGATCGAAGCCGGGCGAGCAGTACTGCCGCTCGTCATAGCCGTAGGGCACGAAGGGCAGCACGCGATCGGCATGTCCCGCCTCGCGCAGCGCCTGTGCCGCGTAGCGGTCGATCCGCGCGGTGCCGCGCCGCGACTGCTTGTAGCTGGGCGGGCCGGGATCGCCCAGGCAGCTGAGGACCAGCCCGTGGCGGATGCGCGGCAGCACCGCACGGTTGCCATGCAGCCATGCAATCGCACCGATCGTCCCGGGCGCAAACAGGAAGCGGTAGGTCAGGCGCCGCGGCTGGTCCGCGAGGGCGCGCGCCAGCTCGATCGCGACCGCAATCGCCGCGCAATTGTCATTGGCGAGCGCGGGGTGACAGCAATGGGTCGAGAGCAGCACCTCCTCCTCGGTCTCGCCGCGCAACAGGCACTCGCCGTAGCTCAGGCTGCCCGGCGCCAGCGTCGCGTCGATGGTGACGCGATAGGCCGCATCCTGCATTGCCGCGCGCTGGCGCTCGGTGACGCAAAATCCCCAGTTTCGCACATAATATGATGTGCGGTAGGGAATCAGGTCCGGCTGATCGGGAAGGCTGTGCAGATGCCGGTCGAGCTCCTCTCGCCCGACCACGCGATCGATCGGCACACTGTATTGCAGCAGGTGCAGATTGTGCTCTGCGGTGTCGATGACGGTGCGGCCGTCCAGCGTGCGGATGGTGCCGCCGCGGACGGTCCACTCCGGCGGCACCTCCCAGTCCAGCACCGGCGTGCCGGACGGCACCTCGTGGATCCGCAGCGGCAGCCACTCGCCGATATAGCGCAGCGTCTCGCGCAGGCCGGGTCCGGTGATGCTGCGCCAGATCGGGAACAGCGCCCGGACGTGGGCGTGGAGATCGTCGGCGAGGTCGCGCATTATGGCCCCTCGAGGCGGGAGGCGTGCTCCGGGGGGCAGGCGCGATGCGGTTCGAGGCGACGAGCATCGAGGGAGCGTGGCTGGTGCATCTCGAGCGCCAGACCGATTCCCGCGGCTCGTTCGGCCGGCTGTTCTGCGCCGAAACCTTTGCGGCGCATGGCCTGGCGGGCGGCTTCGTGCAGGAGAGTCTCTCGGTCACGCGACAGGCCGGCTCGCTGCGCGGCATGCACTATCAGCGCGCCCCGCACGCCGAGGTGAAATACCTCCGCTGCCTGCGCGGCGCGATCCATGACGTCGTGGCCGATCTGCGGCCCGATTCGCCGAGCCGCGGACGCTGGCAGGCGTTCCAGCTCGCCGCCGGGGACGATACCGCCCTGTACATCCCGGCGGGTTGCGCACACGGCTTCCAGACGCTCACGGACGATGTCGAGCTGCTGTATCACATGTCGGTCGCGTATCAGCCGGGGTTCGCGGACGGGTTCCGCTTCGACGATCCGGCCTTCGCCATCGCCTGGCCGCGCGAGGTCACGGTGATTTCGGAGCGCGATCTGACATGGCCGCCGCTGGCCGGGCGCGCGACAGCGGGCGACGCGACGGCGGCCGCGGACACTCACGGGCCGAGGCACAGTTTCGGCGCGTAGAAGCCCTCGGCGAACCCGCTGGCCGCGCCGGCCTGCACGCCGCGCAACCGCATCAGCGCCGCGAACGTCTCGGGCGTGAACCAGCGGCGCTCCCGCTGGCTCGGGAAATGCGTCATCAGCGCCGCGATCTTCGTCTCCGCCTCGCCGGACTGCAGCGGCACCAGCAGATTGGGGCTGCCGGTGTCCGGGTCGTATTTCGGGATCTCGTATTCCAGGATCAGATGATCGCGGAACGTGTTCCAGGTGATCTCGGCCAGGGTGCGGTGGTCCTGATGCGCATCGCCGCGGTGATGCGTCAGGATCAGGTCCGGATCGACCGCTCGTTTCAGCGCCTCGAAACACTGCTTCAAGGCCGCGAACTCGGCGGGGAACAGGCCGTCGCGGAAGGCATGGATCGTGACCGTGCGCACCGCCGCCGCGCCAAGGAACGCGCTGGCGCTGGCCCGCGCCTCCGCCGCCCGCTCCGGGCTGGCGGAGAACACGATCCAATGCACGTGCGTGCCCGGATGGCGCGCGAGCAGGGTCAGAATGGTGCCGCCGGCGCCGATCTCGATGTCATCCGCATGGGCGCCGAGACAGAGAAGCGAGAGCGGCGCGTCGCCCCGGCCGAGCTCTAGGCGGCGCATACCGCGTCCGGCACCTCGGCCCAGTCCTGCTCGGCTTCAAGCGCGGCCGGTGCCTCCGACGGCGATTCGATGGGCTGCGGCGCGCGGCGCCAGAGCTGCCAGGGTGGCCGATCGCCGGCCAGCAACTGCTCCAGGATCTGCAGATCCTTGAACGTATCGCAGCAGCGCCAGAACCCCGGATACGGCAATGCGGCCAGACGTCCGTCGGCGATCAGGCGCTGGAACGCCTGGCCGACCAGCTCCTCGCCCGGCCGCATGTAGTCGAAGATCTCCTGCCGGAAGGCGAAGAAGCCGGCATTCGTCCAACTGCCGGCGTGCTCGGAATCGAGAATATCGGTGACCACCCCTTTCGCCGTGTAGCGCACGGTGTGGATCGAGATATTCGGGCGCACCACCATGCAGACACCGACCGCGCCGGTCCGCTCCAGCTGGTCGACGATCGCCGGCAGCGGACAGTCGGTCAGGCCGTCCGCGTAATTGGCCATGAACATCTCTTCGCCGCGCAGGAACGGCCGCACCGCCAGCAGCCGCTCGCCGATCGTCGCCGTGATCCCGGTGTCGACCAGCGTGATCCGCCAGTCCTCGATGTCGCGCGCCAGCAGCTCGATCCGGCGCCCGCCATCCGACAGCACGAAGTCGTTGGACACCCATTCCTGGTAGTTGACGAAAAACTGCTTGATCGCCTGTGCCTTGTGGCCCAGGCAGATGATGAAGTCACGATGCCCGAAATGCGCATAGTACTTCATGAGATGCCACAGGATCGGCCGGCCGCCGAGCGGCACCATCGGCTTCGGCAGATCGTCGCTGCCGAAGCCGCGCATCCTCAAACCTTCTCCGCCGCAGAACAGAACAACTTTCATGGGCACTTACCCCAGGATCGCCGGTTCGGGGATCGGCACGATGAACCGCCCGCCCCAGTCACGCACGGAAGCGAGCTGCTGCATGATCTCCGCCCGCAGATTCCACGGCAGGATCAGCACGTAGTCCGGCCGGGCGGCGTCGAGCCGCGACGGCGGCAGCACCGGGATGCGGCTGCCGGGCAGGAAGCGGCCGTGCTTGTAGGGATTGCGGTCGACGGTGAATTCCAGCAGGTCGGTGCCGATGCCGCAGTAATTGAGCAGCGTGTTGCCCTTGCCCGGCGCGCCGTAGCCGACGATCCGGGCCCCCTGGCGTCGCAGGCCGATCAGCAGCTCGAGCAGCCGGTGCTTGGTCGCGGCCACGCGCTGTCCGAACCCCGCGTAAGTCGCGAGGCTTTCCAGCTCTGCCGCCCTCTCGGCCCCGCGCAGCCGCGCCACCGCGTCGGCGACCGGTCGCGAACTCTCGGCGCGGCAGGCGAACACCCGCAAGCTGCCGCCATGCGTCCAGAGCTCCTCGACGTCAAAGATCCGCAGCCCGTGTCGGGCCATGATTCGCTCAGTCGTGCCCAGGGAGAAGTAGGAGAAGTGCTCGTGATAGATTGTATCGAATTGGTTCTGATCGATCAATCGCAGCAGGTGCGGAAATTCCAGGGTCAGCACGCCCTCGGGCTTCAGCACGATCCGCAGGCCGGCGACGAAATCGTTGAGATCGGGAATCTGGGCCAGCACGTTGTTGCCGATCACGAGATCGGCCTGCTCACCCGCCGCCGCCATCCGCTCGGCCAGGGCCTGGCCGAAGAAGGCGACCCGCGTCGGCACGCCGGCACTCTCGGCAGCGGTGGCCACGTTCGCCGCCGGCTCGATGCCGAGACACGGAATGCCCCGTGCCACGAAGTTCCGCAGCAGGTAGCCGTCATTGCTCGCGACTTCGAGGCAGAAGCTGTCCGGACCCAGGCCGAAGCGCGTGGCCGCCATGTCGCAGTAGGCCCGGCCATGCGCGAGCCAGGCCTCGGAATAGGATGAGAAATACGCGTATTCGCCGAAGATCTGCTCCGGCGCCACGTACTCGCCGAGCTGCGCCAGCCAGCAGCGCCCGCACACCCGCACATTCAGCGGATAGAAGGTCTCGGGCGCGTCGAGCCGCGCCGGTGGAAGGAAGCTCTCGCACAGCGGCGAGACGCCGAGATCGATGAATGGATGAAGGGCCGCGCCGCAAAAACGGCAGGCGGTACGGCCCCTCGTTCCCTCGGCGAATCGCGGCAGCGCCGCGCTCGCCTGGTCGGTAAGTCGATCAGCCCTCAACAATTGATTTTCCTGAACTTCTCGGGAAATAGGCAGCCGGACGGGGCTGAAGGATGCTCGCCCCACGTGATAATGACGTTAATGTACTTTATATGCGGCTCGCTCTCAAGAGCAATCGCCGTCATACGGTAGGATGTTGGAGCGGCGCGCGCCCCGCCATGGTGAAACCTGTATCGATGCTCTCGCGGGCATGACCGTTCGACGGCTGGCGACCATCGCGCTCGCGCTCGGCGTCGGATTGGCACAGGCAAGCCGGTCATGGGCCGATCCGGCCGCACAAGCCGCAGCGGCCGCCGCCGCGCCGCCGCCGGTCTATCCGTTGAAGGTCGGGCCGGACCGCCGGCATCTCGTCGACCAGGCCGGCAAGCCCTTCATGATGCTGGGCGATTCACCGCACAGCATGATCGCCATGATGTCCCTGACCGAGGCCGAGCTCTATCTCGCCAATCGACAGCGCCACGGCATCAATACGCTCTGGGTGGAGCTGCTCTGCAACAGTGCGACCGCGTGCCGTCCCGACGGGTCCACGTTCGACGGCATTCCGCCTCTCCTGGCGCCGGGCGACCTGCTGACGCCAAACGCGGCCTATTTCGATCGCGCGGAAGCGATTCTCACGCTCGCCGCAGCCCACGGCATGACGGTGCTGCTGGACGTGGCGGAAACCGACGGCTGGCTCGAGACCTTCCGGGCGAACGGCAAGCGCCGCTGCTTTCGCTTCGGCCGCTATCTCGGCCAGCGGTTTCGTTCCGTTCCCAATATCATCTGGATGTACGGCAACGATTTCCAGAGCTGGACCGACCCGCGCGACGACCGGTTGATCCGGGCCCTGGCCAAAGGAATTCGCAGCGTCGACCGCGTCCATCTCAACACGACGGAGCTGAACTGGTTCTCCAGCGCCTCGCTCGACGATCCGAGCTGGGCGCCGCTGATCCAGCTCGACGGCGTGTTCACCTACTTCCCGACCTACGCCAAGCTTCTCGCCGAGTACAACCGGAAGAACTTCCGACCGGTTTTCCTCGAAGAGGCGAGCTACGAGTTCGAGCACATCAAGGGAACCAGCCCCGGCAGCCCCGGCAATCTGCGCCGCCAGGAATACTGGACCATGCTGTCGGGCGCGACCGGCCAGGTTTACGGCGACCGTGACACCTGGCGCCTGCTGCCGGGATGGCAAACGCGCCTCGATTCTCCCGGCATCATCCAGCTCGACCACATGCGCGCCCTGTTCCTGGCGCGGCGCTGGTACGAGCTCGTCCCCGACCAGACCCACGCCGTGCTGACGGCCGGCTTCGGCGTCGCGGCGCCGCCCGGCACCGGCTCCGTCGCCACCGACACCTACGCGACGGCGGCGGCGACGCCGGACGGCAGCCTGATGATCGCCTATCTGCCGACGCCCCGCCGCGTGACGATCGACATGGCGCGGTTTTCCGGCCGGGTCACGGCGCGGTGGTATGATCCGACCAACGGCACCTACGCGGCGATCGGCGGGTCGCCGTTCGCCAATGCCGGGAACCAGGAGTTCCTCCCGCCCGGCCGCAACCAGGACGGCGATGGCGACTGGGTGCTCGTGCTGGAGACGCGTCCCCCGGCCTGAGCGGAGTCACCGGGTCGAGGGAACCACGCGCGCTCGCGACGCCCCGTCGGTCAGCAGGGCGCGGAGCCAGGTTCGGGCGGGGACCTCGACGAAGCGGTACATCGCCGAGGTCGCGACCGCGATGGCAACGAAGGCGACCGCCAGGATGCCGAGACGCGGCACAGTGCCGAGCCGCCCCAGACGCGTGTAGCTGAGCGGCATGAAGGCGATCTCGAGAATCAGCAGGTGCACCATATAAAAGCTGTACGAGACCTCGCCGAGCCGCTTGCAGGCGCGCGTCTGAAGCACGCGGGCGATCAGCCCCTGGCCGCAGCCGAGCGCCGGGACCAGAACCACGATCGGCAGCACCGCGATCGCGTAGGATTCCTCATAGACGCCGATCAGCATGACGAGACCGGCCAGATCGGCGAGCCAGCCCGCCGCCGGCGGCCGCCCCTCCACCGCCTGCCAGACGCGATACGCGCCCATGCCGGCGATGAACTGCAGGCCGATGCGCAGCGGCGCCCAGGGACCGATCAGATCCAGATCACGGCGCTGCGCATACCCGGCGAAGATCGCATAGCCCGCGGCGCAGGCCAGTGACACCAGGGCGGCCCTGGGCCGGCCGAGCCGGACCATGATCCCTGCCAGCAAGGGAAAGGCGAGATAGGCAAGCCATTCTGCCGAAATCGACCATGCCGGCATGTTCCAGGACGTATGGTGCACCCAGCCCCACGCCTGGATCATCAGCAGGCTGCCCACCAGCACGTCCAGGCCGAAGCGGGGGTCGGCGGCCAGGTTCTTGCCAATCGCCGCCAGCAGAAGCGCGAAGACGATCGCACCCAGGAGCGCCACCAGATGCACGGGATAGATGCGCGCGAAGCGGAGCCCGAGGAAATCCAGGAAGCGCCGCCGCGAGAAATCGCGGAACTCCTCCAGATGCACGTACGCGATGATGAAGCCGGACAGCACGAAGAACACGTCCACGCCGGCGTAGCCCAGCCGCAGCAGGCTGCTGTCCAGCGCGGGCACGAACAGGCGGACATGCACGCCGGCGACCCACAGCGCCGCCGCGCCTCGCAGGCCGGTCAGCGCCGGAAGTTGCCGCGTTCCCGCGAGAGGCATGGCTGGCTCCGAAGTCGTGTAGACGCCGCCTCCCGAGATCGCGCAGACGCCGCTCCCTGGTTCCTACAGGACCGACCGGGCAATCTCCAAGAAAGACACGTTTGATCCAGTCTGGATCACGAACGTTTGCCCTCGACCGGCCCCGCGGCACCCCCACCGCGCCGAATCCGTTCCCGTTACGTAATACAATTGTTCTGTTCAGGTAGTGAGAGCGCGCGGGCCTGCACACCATGGCTGGCGCCTCGGCTTTCGGCGTGGCGTTCCTTCCCGATGCCATCACTCCGGCGATGCGCGGCGGTTTCTGCACCGCCTGCATCCGCGCGGGCCGCCGGTGCGGATCGGCGCCGTCCGCTTCGCCGGCGCAGGATTCGCCGAGCCGTCCCGTAGGTGCGATAGTGAATCCACTGTCCCGCCGGCCGGGCGGCGCGCCAGGGCGGCAGGCTGACGGACGGCTGCCCCGTCCGCCACGACCCCGCCGGGTCTGCACGACGCCGGCATGCGGGATTCCGTTTGTTGTCAATGCCGATCGCAAGTACTCTCGCGTGCCGCACCACCCAGCCCTGCCACAGGACCGCGCCGGCAACGGTGCGATTGGGTGCCGGCCCAGGGAAGGAAGGGCCTCGTCATGACTGACGTCACGGCGCCATCGCTGGCACGCGCGTCGACCCGCCGCTCGCGGCGCCTGCCGGTGATCTGGATCATCCCGCTTCTGGCCGTCGCGATCGGGGTCTGGCTCGCCTGGGACACCTTGTCGAAAGAAGGCCCGACCATCACCATCGCCTTCGACAGCGCCGAAGGGCTGCAGCCCGGTCAGTCGCAGCTCAAGTTCAAGGACATCGTCTTCGGCACGGTGAAGAGCTTCCGGCTCTCGCCGGACCGGTCGCACGTGCTGGTGACGGTCGCGACGACGCGCCAGGCCGAACCGCTGCTCACCGACACGACGCAGTTCTGGGTGGTCAAGCCGCGGCTGTTCGCCGGCAATCTCTCGGGCTTCAGCACCCTGCTCTCCGGCTCCTATATCGGCATGCTGCCCGCGGCCGCCGGCGGCAATCCGGAACGCTCCTTCGTCGGGCGCGAGGAGCCGCCGGTGCTGCAGACCAACGTCCCGGGCCGCACCTTCCTGCTGCGGGCGCACCGGCTCGGCTCGATCACGCTCGGCTCGCCGGTGTTCTTCCGCGACCTCGATGTCGGCCAGGTGCTCGGCTGGGACATCGGCAAGATGGCCGAGAACGTCACGCTGCACGTCTTCGTGCGGGCGCCGTTCGACGCCTACGTGCATGACCAGACGCGGTTTTGGGACGCCTCCGGCGTCTCGGTGAAGCTCGCACCGACCGGCATCGACGTGCAGCTCGAATCGCTGCGCGCGCTGCTGCTCGGCGGCGTCGCCTTCGAGACCCCGGACACGGTGGATGGCTCGGTGGTCAGCACCGCCGACCACGTCTTCCCGATGTTCCCCGACCGGCAGGCGGCGCAGGCGGCGTCGTACACACGCAAGGTGCCGGTGATTTCCTACTTCAACGGCTCGGTGAACGGCCTCGGTCCCGGCTCGCCGGTCACCATCCACGGCCTCGTCATCGGCCGGGTGACCGACGTGCGGCTGCTCTACGATCGGGCGACCGAATCGGTGCTCGCGCCGGTGCGCTACGAAGTGGAGCCGGAGCGTGTGATCGGCATCGGCACCAAGAGTGCCTTCCCGACCGTGGCCGAAGGCGTCAAGGCGCTGCTCGACCGCGGCCTGCGCGCGAAGCTGCAGAGCGTCAGCCTGATCACGGGACAGCAGGGCATCGCACTGGATTTCGTGCGGGACGCGAAGCCGGCCGAGATGCAGAAGGTCGACGGCGCCTTCGTCCTGCCGACCACGGAAAGCGGCGGTCTCGGCGATCTGCAGGCGGCGGCGGCCACGCTGCTGCAGAAGGTCAACGAGATTCCCTTCGACCGGATCGGCGAGCATCTGAGCGACATCCTCGCCGCCGCCGACAACCTGACCGCCGGCCCGCAGACCAAGCAGGCCGCCGCCGATCTCACCGCCACCCTGGCCGGCATGAAGGACCTGGTGCACCATCTGAACGCGGACATCACACCGGCGCTGCGCCAGCTCCCCGCACTGACCGCGGGCCTGCAGAAGACCACGACGAGCTTCAGCCACCTCGCCGTGTCGCTCGACAACGGCTACGGCAACGACACGAAGTTCAACCGCGACCTCGGTCGTGCCCTGATCCAGCTCAACGAGGCGCTGTCCTCGATCCGCGCCCTCGCCGATCTGCTGGCGCGCCATCCGGAGGCGCTGATCCGCGGCCGGCCGGGCGGCGGGCTCGAATGAGCCCGCGCTGCGGCCGCCGCGCCGCCATCACCGGAGCGCTCGCGGTCCTCGCCGGCTGCGCCTCGCCAAGCCCGGTGCTCTACACGATCGCGACCCTGCCCGGCGCGGTCCAGTCCGGCGCGCCGAGAGTGATCGTGCTGCAGGAGGTCGGGCTCGCCCGCTATCTCGAGCGGTCGCAGATCGTCCGCTCCTCGGAGAACTACCGGCTCGACGTGGAGTCCAACAACTGGTGGGGCGAGCCGCTCGGCGCCATGCTGACCCGGGTGCTGCTCGAGGAACTCGGTCAGCGCCTGCCCGAGAGCGTCGTGCTGGGCGAGAACGGTGCCGTCACCGCGACGGCCGATGCGACCGTCGCCGTCACCGTGCAGCGGCTCGACGAGGACGCCGCCGGCCATCTCGTGCTGCTCGGCCAGGCGGGGGTCGCCTTCGGCGCCCGGGGCGTGCCGGAGCTGGAATCGTTCCGCTACACCGAGCCGCTGCCGGTGCCGGGCGTCGGCGGAGAGGTCGCCGCCATCAGCACCGCGGTCGGCCAGCTCGCCGACCGGCTGGCGGCGACGCTCGCCGCCGGCCACCACCGCCGGCGATGATGTCGCGTCGCACCGGGCCCGGCATGCCGGGCCAGTTCGGACCGGAGCTGCGCGAATGCCCGGGCTGCGGCCTGTTGCAGGCGGTGCCGGCGCTTGATCCGGGCGTGACCGCGGTCTGCCCGCGCTGCCACACCACGTTGCATCGCCACACCGGCCAGACGCTGGACGCCGCCTTCGCCCTGACACTCGCGGCGCTGGTGCTGCTGATCGTGATGGCCGCTTCGACCCTGATGACCGTCGCGACGGTCGGCATCGTGCATCACGCGGACCTGCTCTCCGGCCCCGAGGAGCTGGTGCGGCGCGACATGCCGTCACTCGCCTTCGTCGTGGTGTTCGTCACGCTGATCGCCCCGCTCTGCAAGCTCGGCGGCACGCTCTACGTGCTCGGTTCGCTGCGCCGGCGCGACCCGCCGCATCACCTGCGGCCGATCTTCGTGCTCGTGGAGCGGCTGCGGCCCTGGTCGATGATCGAGGTGTTCGTCTTCGGCGTGTTCGTCGCCTATGTGAAACTCGGCGACCTGGTGCAGATCAATCTCGGCGTCGGCGTGTTTGCGCTGCTGGCGCTGACATCGGTGATGGTCTGGGCGGACGGTTCGCTCGACCGCGAGGCGGTCTGGGCGCGCATCGGCCGCACCGATCAACGCCTCTTCGCCGACGGACTCGGTACCGGCTTCGGCTTCGCCGGCGCGACCGGCTGCGAGGTCTGCGGCCTGGTCAGCCTGCGCCGGGCCGAGCCGGCCGACTGCCCGCGCTGCGACGCGGTGCTGCACCGACGCAAGCCCGACAGCGTCGCGCGCACCTGGGCGCTGGTGATCGCGGCGGCCGTGCTCTACATCCCGGCCAACCTCTACCCGGTGCTGACGGTGATGCAGCTCGGGTCCGGCGCCCCCAGCACAATCCTGGGCGGCGTCGAGGAACTGATCGCCTCGCGCATGTATCCGCTGGCAGCGCTGGTGTTCTTCGCCAGCATCGCCGTGCCGATGCTGAAGCTGCTCGGCCTCTCGTTCATGCTGATCACGATCCAAACCGGTCGCAGCGCCTGGCTGCGCGACCGCACGCGGCTCTATCACATCGTCAGATGGATCGGCCGCTGGTCCATGATCGACATCTTCATGGAATCGCTGCTCGGGGCGCTGGTACGCTTCGGCACGGTGGTGACGATCCAGCCCGGCATGGGCGCCGTCGCCTTCTGCGGCGTGGTGATCCTGACCATGTTCGCGGCGGAGACGTTCGACCCGCGGCTGATGTGGGACGCAGCGGCACAGCGCGCGCCGGCGGCGATCCCGTTTGGGGTGCCGCAGGTTGGGAGCGATTGAAGGGAAGAAAGGTCTTCTTTTTCTGTAGAAAAAGAAGCAAAAAGACTTTTATTCGTTTTGGCTCGGAGCGGATACACAGTACTCGCTTAAAGTAACAGAATTTTTTGGTTCTTTTTTTCAAAAAAGAACCGCTTCCTTCTCTTAACCGCCCCAACTCCACCAGCCCGGCCGCGCCATCGCAACCGCCGCCGCACGCGCCGCCGCGCCATCGGCAAACAACCCGAAACACGTGGCGCCCGAGCCGCTCATCCGCGCGAGCAGGCAGCCCGGCTGCCGCGCAAGCCCGTCGAGCACAGTCGCGATCACCGGGCAGAGTTCGATCGCCGCCGCCTGCAAGTCGTTGCCGAGCCGGGCGAGGCCCGCTGCCATTTCCGCGGCATCGGACCAGCCCGCCGGCAGCGCGGCCGGCGGCGAGAAGCCGCCGCGTCGGATCCGAAACACGGCGGGCGTCAAGACTGCGACGCCGGGATTGACCAGCGCGACACCGTAGGGCGGCAGCGCCGGGGCCGGGCCGAGCACCTCGCCGATCCCGCCCATCCGCGCCGGCCGCGCCGCAAGACAGACCGGCACGTCGGCGCCGAGGCTGCGCGCCACCTCCGACAACAGGTCCGTCGCGTCAATGCGCCAGAGCCGCGCCAGCAGGCGCAACGCCGCCGCTGCATCAGCGGAGCCGCCGCCGATGCCCGAGGCGACCGGGAGCCGCTTGTCCAGCACCAGCCGGGCGCCCGTCGGACGTCCGGCCGCCCCCGCGAGGGCGCGTGCGGCGCGCAGCACGAGATTGTCGGCCTCGCCGGTCAGCGCCGCGGCGAACGGGCCGTCCAGCAGCAGCGTCAGATCAGCGGCCGGTGCGGCGGTCAGTCGGTCGGCCGCATCCGGGAACACCACCAGGCTGTCGAGCAGGTGGAACCCGTCCGGCCGGCGCCCGACGACGTGCAGGTAAAGATTGACCTTTGCCGGCGCGCGCTCGACCAGCGCGCCCGCTTCGGCCTCCGGTGCGGCCGCTATTGGATGCGCCGCTCGGCCGCGGCGGCGGTACCCTGCGGGGTCACCGTGGCTTTCGGCGTATCCCGCTGCAGCTCCGCTTCGAGCCGCGCCGCGTCATCAGGCTCCGGGTTCAGGGTCAGCGCCCGGCGCCACTGATACTCCGCCTCCAGACGCCAGCCGGCCGCCCAATAGGCATCGCCGAGATGACCGTTGATGGTCGAGTCCTCGGGGCTCATCTCGGCGGCGCGCTCAAGTTCGCGCACCGCGCCCTTGACGTCGCCCTGGCGCAGCTCGACCCAGCCGAGACTGTCGACCAGATTGCCGTCATTCGGCCGCGCCTCCACCGCCCGCTCGATCATCTGCCGCGCGCGCGTCAGGTGCTGGTCGTGATCCGCCCAGTAATAGCCGAGATAGTTCAAAACGAAGGGCTGGTCCGGGGCGAGCTGCAGCGCGTGCTCCAGGTCGGCCTGCGCCTGCGGCCAGTGATGCGAGCGCTCCAGCGCCACGCCCCGGTCGTAGTAGAGGACCCAGTCGGCGGCATCGGGATGCTGCAACCGGCCGATCGCCTGGTCATAGGCCTTCGCCGCCGCAGCGTAGCGGCCGTGATCCTTCAGCAGGTCGCCAAGCGCCTGGAGCGGTCCCGGCTGCGTCGGATATTGCCGGCCGAGCTGCTCCAGTCCGGCAATGGCTGTCGCGGTGTCGCCCGCCTCATCCTCCAGCCCGGCCCGGCGCAGCCGCACCGCGGCGTCCAGCGGGTCGCTGGCCGGCACCTCGCTCAGCACGGCGAGGGCCGCCTGCGTCCCTCCGTTCTGATCGTCGATATCCGCCAGCAAAAGTCGCGCCGGGGTGAGACCGGGCCGCAGGTGCAGCGCCATGTGCAGCACCATCATGGCGTAGTCGTCGGCGTCCTGCGCGTGCATCGCCGCCGCGAGCGACAGATAGGTCTCGGCCAGCCCGTCGGTCGCCCGCGCGACCGGCGGCGTGGCCGCGGCGCGCTCGATTGCCGGCACGGCGACGGCGAGATCCGGGCTGTCGCGCAGCAGACCGGCGATGGTCGCGTCGGCCTCGGCGCCGTGGCCGCGACGCGCCTGCCAGCTCGCCAGGATCTCCGCGCGCCGCAAATCGGGCGGCGCCTTCGCTTCCTGCGCGATGCGGTAGAGCCGGTCCGCCTCGGCATGATGCCCGGCGAGGTCGGCGATCATGGCCGCGTGCAAGGCATAGAGCGCGCGAATCCGCCCGTGCGGTTTGTCGATGGCAGGGCGCAGCCCGGCGATTGCAGCGTGCACCTGGCCGGCTCCCGCCTCGCTCCAGGCGACGAGCAGCGGTTGGACCAGCCCGACCATCCCGTCGCGCGACAGCCCTGCATAAACCTTGCGGGCCGCGTCCCAGCGGCCGTTCAGCGCATCCTGGGCACCGACCAGAAGCTGCGCCGCCTGGTCGTCGGGCAACAGTCGGGCGAGGTGCACCGCTTCCGGCCGGTCGGTCAGCACCGTGCTGACGAAGGCCTGGCGGATCAGTTCCGGATCGGTGGGATCGCTCTGCAGCGCTGCGAGGAAATCATCCGCGCCGGTCGCGAAATCGCCCTGGCTGACGGCGAAGCGGCCGCTGAGAAAGGCTGTAAACCCGGCCGCCGGGCCGCTCTCGAGATCGCTTCCGGAAGCGCGGCCGGCCGTCGGCAGGGCGGCGGCGATGCAGGCGGCGGCGAGGAGCGCGCGCCGCAAAGTCCGTGCAGTATCCATGGCCCAAAGACTAGCAGCGGCCCGGTCGGTGTTCCAGGCATGTTCGCCTTTCCGCGATGCGCCCATGCATGCCGGGCGGAGCCGCGAGACACTGGATCACCGCACCAAACCGGATCGAGCCGCACCGGTCGGACATTCCGCGCGATGCGGTGCATGGCGCGTCGGTTCCCGGGAATCCCGGGTGCGCTGTCGACGCGGATTACACCGCCAGTCCCGGGTGCTCCCGCCGACGCCCGAAAGCGTAACCGCTCCAGGCACATGAGCTAACGGCATCCAATTTGCATGGGCACATTGCGCGACGAGCATCTCAACCCCGGAGACACGAGTTATGCGATTCGGACGAACCACGACATTAGGCGCGGGGGTGGCGGCGCTGATGGCCGTTGCGGCAACGGCACATGCGAGCATCATCCCGATCGGGTCCAGCTACACGCTGATCGCGACCAATGCGCCTGACACATTCACGGCGAACACGACGTTCGGCGGCACGGTGCTGCTCGACGGCGGCGCGGTACAACTCAGCATGTCGCAGATCGCCACCGGCGCGAACGGCGAATGGGACGTGTGGACGCTGACGACCACGAATGGCGGGCCCATTGCCGGTAACATCAACGCCTATTGGGACATCTCGCAGGACTATGTGCTGAGCCAGAACGTCTACTTCGACGGCGTTCTCGACCAGTGGACGGTGAACGGGACGCCGGTCAGCCCGGTCACCAATTTCGGCAGCATCTGCTGCGCCGTCACCAACAATCCGGTGACCGGCGGCGCGGGCTACTACAACAGCGGATTCCAGGATCCGATCTCGGCCGGCACGTTCGACAACTGGGACCAGATCTACGTGTCCCCGTACAGCTTCGTGACCGCGGGCGGGATCGATCCCACGACCGCCAACGGGTTCACCTGGGCGCTGCATTTCACCTTGCAGAATCCGGTGGCGACGCCTGAGCCCGGCGACTTCGCCGTGTTCGGCATGGGGCTCGCCGGCCTCGGCCTCGTGCTGCGGCGACGGGCGCGGCGCGCGCGCTGACCGGCGTCTTCACCCGGCCGGATGGCGCCATCCGGCCGGGCTTTCCCGGACCGGGACTGCTCTGCCCATTCAAAGCGATCCCGGTCCGGCTTTTTTTGTCGTCGGACCATGGTCCGCGCCCGATGATTCCGCCTCCGGCGATCATGGTCTAGGATTCTGCGGTTCCGATCCGCGAGGCAGCCATGCATCGTCCAATGGCGCGCCGGCCGGGAATGCCGGCGTGGCGCGCCGTCGCTCTGGCCGCCGTCGCTCTGGCCGCCGCGGCACTGTTCGCGGCGGCGCCGGCATGCGCCGAGGCGCCTGTGCCGCGCGCACTCTACACCGCCAGTGTCATCGTCACCGGCACCGACATGCGCGAGCGCCCGGACGGACTGGCGGAATGCCTGCGCCGCGTGCTGGTGAAGCTGTCCGGCAATCCGGCGCTGGCTGCCGACCCGCGCGTCGCCCCGATCGCGGCGCGAGCAGCTCAGATGGTTGACGATCTCGTCTATCTCGACCGCATGTCCGACGTGCCGCGCGGCGACGAGCAGGGCAGCCGGGACCGGCCGCAGGACCTGGTCGCGCACTTCGATCCCGCACGCATCGACGCGGCGCTGGCCGGGCTCGGCGAGCGGCCCTGGATCGCGCCGCGCCCGACGCTGATCGCGCGCATCGCGGTCCGCGGGCGCAACGCGACCGAGGACGTGCCGCTCACCGCCGACAACGAGGAGGATGAGCGCCTGCGCCGGGCGATGCTGGGCGCCGCTGCGCGCTACGGCATGGTCGTGGTGCTGCCGATGGCCTCGCCGGCCGATGCACCGCAGACCGGGATCAGCCCGGACATGGTGTCGCTGTCCGGGAAGCTCGTCTGGAGCGACCGCGCGTTCGGCTGGGTCGGCCGCTGGCAACTCCGCTGGCGGGGCCGGGACTACGGCTGGGGGATCAGCGGCGTCTCGTTCGACGACGCATTCCGCGACGCCGTGAGCGGCGCGATGCAGATTCTCTCGGGGCACGGCGCACCGCGCTGAGCGGGCGATTCGCAACTCGTTCATCTTTCCGCGTCAGGCTGGAGCCGGGCCCGGCGGTGTCGCCGGCCGTATCGAAAGGTCGCCCGGCGCATGGATGCCATCGTCTACTCGGCGCTCGAACAGGCGCATGCCGCGGCGCGGCCGGACAGTCTGCTGCTGCGCCAGGCGCTCGACTGCGCGGCAGGCCAGGAATGGCGGCGGGCGCATGACCTGCTGCAGATCGCGCTCCGCCAGCCCACCGACCGGCGCCGGGCGCATTTCCTGCTCTGGGAGGTCTGTCAGGCGCTCGGCCATCCGGCGGTGGCGATGGCGAACCTGCACGCGGTGTTGCGGGACGGGCCGCTGAGCTCGCGCCCCAGTGCGGCGCCGCGCCGCCGCGTGCTCGCATTGGCGGTGCCGGGCGATTTCCAGGCCAACCTGCCGCTCGGCACGCTGCTCGACCCTGCGGGGACCGAGCTGCATACGCTCTGGATCAGCGACCCCGATTGGATCCTGGGCAATCCGTGCGATCCGCCGGCGGTCTTCCTGGGCGATCCGCCGCCCTTTGACTGCGTGTTCGTCACGATTGCCGAGGATGCGCGCCATGCCGCCGCGCTGCGCGCGGCCGACCGGCTGGTCGCGGCGCTCGGCCGGCCGGCGATCAATTGCGGCGCGCGCATCGCCGCCCTCTCCCGCGCCGGCGCCGCGGCGTTGCTCGAGGACCTGCCGGGCGCGGTCGTGCCGGCGCAGCATCTGGTCACGCGCGACGCGCTCGAGTCCGGCACTGCGCCCGGCCTCGCGGGCCGGTTCATCATCCGCCCGGATGCGTCGCATGCCGGGCGGGACCTGACGCGGATCGACGACCCGGCTGCACTCGAGCAATACCTGGCGCGCGTTCCCGGCGAGCGCTTCTGCATCGCGCCGTTCATCGACTTCCGCAGCCCGGACGGATTCTGGCGCAAGTACCGCGTCATCTTCGTCGACGGACGGCCGCTGCCGTTCCACCTCGCGATCCACGATGACTGGGCGATCTGGTACTACAACGCGCAGATGGACCGCGACGCGTGGAAGCGGGAGGAGGAGGCGCGCTTCGTCGCCGATCTCGCGGCCGCGTTTCCGGAACCTGCGCTGGCGGCCCTGCAGGCGATCGCTCGGCGCGTCCGGCTCGATTATTTCGGCGTCGATTGCGGCGTGATGCCGGACGGGCGGCTCGTCGTGTTCGAGATCGAGACCGGCATGCTGGTCCATGACTGGGATCCGCCGGACCTTTACCCGTATCGCCGCGGCGCCGTGCAGGCGATCCGCCGGGCCACGGAGGCGATGATCGATGCATGCATCGCCGCCTCTCGCGGCGCCGACTACATCCCGCTCGGATAGTTCGGCCCGCCGCCGCCTTCCGGCGTGGTCCAGTCGATGTTCTGCGTCGGGTCCTTGATGTCGCAGGTCTTGCAGTGCACGCAGTTCTGCGCGTTGATCTGCAGCCGCGGCGCGCCTTCCTCGAGGCCCACGGCTTCGTATACCCCGGCCGGGCAGTAGCGGCTCTCCGGGCTGCGGAAGCGCTCCCAGTTCACGCCGGTCCAGCGCGCCGGATCCAGCAGGTGCAGATGCGCCGGCTGGTCCTCCTCGTGATTGGTGTTGCTGATGAAGACCGAGGAGAGCCGATCGAAGGTCAGCACCCCGTCCGGCTTGGGATAGTCGATGCGCGGCGCGCGTGCCGCGTCCTGCAAGGTGGTCTCGTCGCCGTGCCGGTGATGCAGCGTCCAGGGCGCGCGGCCACGCAGCACGTAGGCGTCGAGGGCCGCGTAGGCGAGGCCGCCATACAGGCCGAAGCGCGCGAAACCGGGACGGATGTTGCGCGCCCGGCCAAGTTCCTCGGCGAGCCAGCTCCGCTGCACGCGCTGCGGATAGGACGCGGGCTCGGCCGCGTCGGTCTCGAGCGCCTCCGCCACCGCCTCGGCCGCGAGCATGCCGGATTTCATCGCCGTGTGCGTGCCCTTGATCTTCGGAACGTTGAGGAACCCGGCGGCATCGCCGATCAGCGCGCCGCCGGGGAAGGTCAGCCGCGGCAGCGATTGCCAGCCGCCTTCCGACAGCGCCCGCGCGCCATAGGCGATGCGCCGGCCGCCCTCGAAATGGCCGCGCATCGCCGGATGCATCTTGAAGCGCTGCGCCTCCTCGAAGGGCGAGAGCCAGGGATTGCGGTAGTCGAGCCCGACCACGAAGCCGTACGACACCAGGTTCTCGCCCCAGTGGTAGATGAACGACCCGCCATAGGTGCCGGGATCGAGCGGCCAGCCGATCGTGTGCTCGACCAGGCCGCGCCGGTGCCGCTCCGCCGGCACCTCCCACAGCTCCTTCACCCCCAGCGCGTAGGTCTGCGGATCGACGCCCTGGCGCAGCCCGAACCGCGCCATCAGCCGCTTGGAGATCGAGCCGCGGCAACCCTCGGCGAGCAGGGTGAAGCGGCCGCGCAATTCCACGCCCGGCTGCCAGTTCGGTCCCGGCTCGCCGGCCTTGGTGATGCCCATGTCGCCGGTGGCGACGCCGACGATCCGGCCGTCCTGCTCGAGCGGCTCGGCGGCGGCGAAGCCGGGATAGATCTCCACCCCCAGCGCCTCCGCCTGTTGCGCCAGCCAGCGGCAGACGTCGCCGAGCGAGACGATGAAGTTGCCGCGGTTGTGCATGGTCGGCGGGGTCGGCAGGCGGGTCGCGCGCCTGGCCGTGAGGAACAGGAACCGGTCGTCGGCCACTTGCGTGGTCAGCGGCGCGGCGCGCTCCGCCCAGTCGGGGAACAGCTCGGCCAGCGCGCGGGTCTCGATCACCGCGCCGGACAGGATATGCGCGCCGACTTCGGCGCCCTTCTCGAGCACGCAGACGGAACGCTCGGGCGCGATCTGCTTCAGCCGGATCGCCGCGGCCAGGCCGGACGGGCCGGCGCCTACCACGATGACGTCGAACTCCATCGTCTCGCGTTCAGCCACCGCTTCCTCCCGCTGCGTCGAAGGCCAGGGGGCAAAGGCCAGCCTTTGCAATCCGTCGCTTAAGTCATCGGGGTCTGGGGCCGTACGGCCCCAGCGGGGTCCAGGGGCAGAGCCCCTGGCCTTCCAGCCCCGCAGTGTGAGTCGCGCCGGCAGAATTCGCAAAATGGCCTCTTCCAGCGTGGCACCGGGACGGGCAGGAATCGCGCATGGACGCATGGGCGGCCCTGCGCTGGCAGGTCGAATGGGGAGCCGACGAGGCGTTGGAGGAGCAGCCGGTGCGCCGGCTTGCGCCGCCCGGCCAGGTCGCAGCCGAACCAGTCGCGCTCCGACCCGCGCCGCCGCCGCGCCCCGTCGCCGTCCCGGCTGCGACGCCGCGTGCGGCCTCGACCCTGCCGGTGGTCTCGCAGGCGGAGCGCGTGGCGCAGGCGGCGGCGAGCATCGAGGCGCTGCGGGCGGCACTCGCCAGCTTCGAGGGCTGCGCGCTGCGCGACACCGCGACCAATCTCGTCTTCGCCGACGGCAACGAGCAGGCCGGGCTGATGCTGATCGGCGAAGGGCCGGGTGCCGAGGAGGATCGCGAGGGCAGGCCCTTCGTCGGCGCCTCCGGCCGGCTGCTCGACCGGATGCTGGCCTCGATCGGGCTCGACCGCACGCGGGTCCTGATCACCAACGTGATCCCCTGGCGGCCGCCGGGGAACCGGGCGCCGACCGACACCGAGATCCTGGTCTGCCTGCCCTTCCTGCTGCGCCACGTGGCGCTGGTGCGGCCGCGACGGCTGGTGCTGCTCGGTGGCATGGCGACGAAGTCGCTGACCGGCCAGGTGCAGGGCATCCGCCGGCTGCGCGGCCGCTGGATCGAGGTCGCGATCCCCGGTCTGCCGGGTCCGATCCCGGCGCTGCCGGTGCTGCATCCCGCCTATCTGCTGCGCACGCCGGGCGCGAAACGGGATGCCTGGGCGGATTGGCTGTTGCTGCGGCGGACCCTGGATGCGGATAGCGCGGTCGCGGCATCGTGACCGAACAGCGGCCCGTAAGCGTCTGATCGCTTCACATTCGTCTCGCATTTCGAGACGAATCTCGCGCGAACGGGTTGCGCCGGCCGGCGGGCGCCGTGTACGGGCGCGGCGCCATGCTCGGGACCACGCGCACTCGCCCCTCTCTCCCCGTTGCCCGCATGCTGATTGCCGGCGCGACACTGCTGGCGACGGCCGGCGGATCCGCCCTGGCCCGCGATGCCTCCCGGCACGCGGGTGCGGCGCATGCGGACGAGACGGCCATGGCAATCCCGCGCCTCGACCCGTTCGCGGCCGGCGGCGTGGCGCTGCCGCAGCCGCTGGCCCCGGACGAGGCGACGCGGGTGCGCCAGATCTTTGCGCTGCAGGCGCAGGGCGACATGGCGGCGGCCGAGCGCGAGACGCGGGACCTGGCCGATCCGACGCTGCTCGGCCCGATCCTGGCCGACCGGTTCCGTCGCGACCCGAAGCAGGCAAGTGTCCGCGCGCTCTCCGCCTGGCTGCACCGGCACGGCGATGAGCCGGACGCTCCGGCGGTGCACGCGCTGCTGGTTGCGGCCCTGCCGCGCGGTGCTGCGGTGCCGCCGGCGCCGCCGCTGCCCGATCTCGCGTCGCTCGACCGTGCGGCGCCGGAGGAGGTGGACCCGGCGCAGACGGCCCTGAAGCGCAGCCCGGTGGTCGATCGCTGGGTGGCGGAGGATATCCGCAACGACAAGACCACGCACGCGCTGGCCCTGATCGGCCGCACCCGTTTTCTCGGTGCCGATTACGAGGCGGAGCTTCGCGCCGAGGTGGCGCGGCAGATCCTGCTCGACGGCGAGACCGCGCGTGCGCTCGCGGTTGCCCGCCGGGCGGTCAGCCAGTCGCACGGGCGCATCGGCCTGGCCGGTCTCGTCGGCGGGCTCGCCGCCTGGCAACTGCACCGCCCGCACGAGGCGGCGGTGCTGTTCGAGGCGGCGGCGCGGGCGAGCTATGCCGCGCCGTCGTTGCGCGCCGCCGGCGCGTTCTGGGCGGCGCGCGCGCATCTGCGTGCCGGCGATGTCGACGCCTACGCGCCCTGGCTGCGGCGGGCGGCTGCGGAGCCCCGGACCTTCTACGGATTGCTGGCGCGCCAGCGCCTCGGCACCGGCCCGGAGCCGGCGGCGTGGGGCGACGATGCCGGTGACGAGACGCTGGGCGAAGCCGATATCGCGGCCGTCGACGCGCTGCCGGGCGGCCATCGCGCCTTCGCCCTGCTGCAGGTCGGGCAGACCGCGCGGGCGGCGGCAGAGCTGCGCCTGCTCTGGGCCCGCTCGCCCGGCAACGTGGCGCTGGACCGGGCGCTGCTGCTGGTGGCGAAACAGGCCGGGCTCACCGATCTCGCGGCGACCTTCGCCGGGCTGCTGCAGGGCGAGGACGGCAAGCCACGCGACGATCTTCGCTTTCCGATGCCGCGGCTCAGCCCGCGCGGCGGCTTCCGCATCGACCCGGCGATGGTCTATGGCCTGGCCCGGATCGAATCGAATTTCGATCCCGATGCCGTCTCGCCAAACGGCGCCCAGGGGCTGATGCAGGTGATGCCGGTCGCCGCCGCCGCCGTCGCCGAGGCGAGCGGGCAGCCACACCATGCGGCGCGGTTGCGCGACCCGGCCGTCAACCTCGATATCGGGCAGCGCTATCTGGTGACGCTCGCTTCCTCCGACCTGGTGAATGGCGACCTGATCCGGCTGTTGGTCGCCTACAATGCCGGGCCGGGCAACGCCGCCCGCTGGTTCGCCTCGATTCACGCCCAGGGCGATCCGCTGCTGTTCATCGAGAGCATCCCGGCGCAGGAGACACGCGACTACGTGCGGCGTGCGCTCACCTACACCTGGATCTACGCCGCCCGGCTCGGCATTCCGGCGCGCAGCCTGGACGATCTGGCGGTCGGGGTCTGGCCGCGTTTCGCGCCGCTCGACGCGCGGGTGTACAAGGTGGACCTGCCGGAGGCGCCGCCGGCCCGGCTGCACTGAGGCGCCGACCCCGACTTCTTTCAGACCCTGATTAAGGCCTCCCGCGATCCCACCTCCGGTTATCATCGGCCAAGGAGGCTCGACGCATGGCTCGCATCGACGAATCCCGCCCCTTCCTGCCGGTCAGCATCGCCGTGCTGACCGTCTCCGACACGCGCGATGCGAGCTCCGACACCTCGGGCGATGCGCTGGCGGCGCGCATCGCGGCGGCCGGGCATCGCCTCGCGGACCGCGCGATCGTGCGCGACGACGCCGCGGCGATCGAGGCGCGGCTGCGCGGCTGGATCGCCGATCCGGCGGTCGACGTGGTCGTCACCACCGGCGGCACCGGCATCACCGGCCGCGACGTGACGCCGGAGGCCTTCGACCGCGTGCTGGAGAAACGCATCGAGGGCTTCGGCGAGCTGTTCCGCATGCTGAGCTACCAGAAGATCGGCACGTCCACGATGCAGTCCCGGGCGCTCGGCGGGGTCGCCGGCGGCACCTACCTGTTCGCGCTGCCGGGCAGCCCCGGCGCGGTGAAGGATGCCTGGGACGACATCCTGGTCTGGCAGCTCGACAACCGCCACCGCCCCTGCAACCTGGCCGAGCTGATGCCGCGGCTGCAGGAGCATCGGCGGGCGGCAGAGTAAAAGGCCAGGGGCTTTGCCCCTGGACCCCACTGGGGCCGTACGGCCCCAGACCCCAATGACTTAAGTGAAGGATTGGTAGCCGGGGCAAAACGCCGGGCAAAGGGCGTTAGGCTGGCTGTCCGCGGCATCGGATGAGATCGGCAAGTCCGG
>DATJSJ010000028.1:0-14382 GCA_035504175.1 Acetobacteraceae bacterium | reverse complement strand
CACGTGACGGTTGGTCAGAATGTAACCTGCCGGGTCGATGACGAATCCCGAACCGGCAAAGGTCAGGCCGCTGTCCACCGTCGCCGCGGCGCTGCGACTTTGGCCGGTATCGGCCGGAACCGAGGTGCGGGTCGAAATGCTGACCACTGTCGGCAGCAGGCGAGCCACGAGCGGCGCATAGCTTTCCGTCAGGTTCTCGGCTCGGCCCGGCGAAGCCATCAGGCATGCGACGCCCAGGATCGCGGCAGCGGTCCGCAGCCGACCCGTCGGCGAGGCCGGACGACAGGCGATCGCCCGCTCCGCCGCGCTGCCATTCCGCGATGTTTCGGATTTGGCCATGTTGGTTTCAACTCCCTGCCGGGGATTTCGCAGCCTCCGCGCCGGACGAAGCGCGGAGTCGCGAGTCGCCCCTCACACCAGAACCACGATCTTGCCGCCTGCCCTGTTCTCCTCCATGACGCGGTGGGCCTCGACAATTTCGTCGATCCCGAACACCGCGCCGATCTGGATGCGCAGCCCGCCCTCCTTCACCTGCTGTGCGAGGTCGTCGAGTGGCGTGCGCATGAAATCTTCCGGTCCGCCGGAATAGGTCGTGAGGCAGACCGTACTTGGGATCACGCCCATCGGGCTGAAATTGTCGAACGACCATTTGTTGCCGACCATGCCGGTCATGCACACGATGCCGCCTGACCTGGCGCATTGCAGCGAGTCGGCCAGCGTCGTGGTGCCGACCAGTTCCAGGACCTTCGCGGCGCCGCCGCTGCACACTTCGCGGACCTGGCTCGCGATCACGCCCGTGTCGAGGAACACCTGATCGGCGCCATTGTTCCGCACCATCTCGACGCGCCCCTGGTTACGCGTGGTGGACATCACCGGCGCACCGTGACGCTTCGCGATCGCGGCCGCCGCGAGACCCACCGAGGTGGTGCCGCCACGAATCAGCAGGCGCTCGCCGCGCTCGAGCCGCAGCGCCCTGAACAGCGATCCCCACGCGGTCTGCAGCATCTCCGGCATGGCGCCGAGAATCTCCCAGGGAAGGCTGGTCCGCACGCCCTGCACCTGCGAGACGGGGACGCAGGTATACTCGGCATAGCTGCCATCGAACTGGCGCCCCATGCCGCCCATCGCGGTCGCGACCACCGTCCCGGGCTCGAACTCACCGCCGGGCGCTGCTTCGACCTGTCCGACCGCTTCGATGCCGAGAATGCGGGGAAACGCCACCCCGGGCGACAGGCCCTGGCGCGTGAACAGCTCCGAGCGATTGAGCCCGAACGCCTTCACCCGGATCAGGACTTGCCCGGGGCGCACTTCCGGCACCGGGCGGTCTTCGATCCGGAGTACTTCCGGACCACCGGCACTGCGGATCACCACGGCTTTCATGTCTGCGGGCCTCCGACCCGCCGCAACCTGTCGCGCATTCTGCGTCCGCTCAGGCGCGCGCCGGGTTGGTGGTGGAGAAACAGTAGCGCGCGATCTTCCAGGCGCCGTTCACCTTGCGGAACAGGAACAGCTCCTGGTTCGCCTCGGGGCCTGCGGCGCCGGTCGCGTGGACCTTGGTTGTGCCCGCGGAGTTCGTCCGGGCGAAGCCCCACTCCGGCGCCAGTTGCATCACCTCCTGCACCGAAAACGCCACGGACAGCGTGATGGCCGCGAAGACCGCGTCATATGCGCGCCGCACTGCCTCCGAGCCCACGGCCGACGGGCTGTATTGCGGCATGAAGACGCCGTCTGGCGCGTAGAGCTCCATGACCAACGCCGTGTCCGAGCGGTTCAAGGCGTGCTCGTACTCGGCAAGCAGATCCTTGATGGCTTGTTCGTCTGCGTTCACGGCGAATGCCTCCTCCGCGGGATGTCAGGGAAACGCTGAACGCCGCGCGCTCCGGCGACTAGCCGTGAAATCTGCAAATGCCTTTTCCGAATCCGGGAATACGAGAAACGCACCACGGCCCCGACACGTGCGGATCCCGGCACGGGCGCCGGTGCAGCCGATCGACCCGTGTCGGTGACAGCGGGATCGCCCACCTCGACCGTTCGCAAGCCGCCAGCGCGCCTACCGCGCCTCTGCCATCGCCGCCTTGATCCGTTCCGCGAGCACACTGGCGATCGTGCTCAGTCCGCGCTCGCGGCCGATCAGCATCAGCGTCTGGTTCTGCTGGCGCAGTTCGCGCACGGGCACATAGGCGAGGCGCCCGGCGCGCCGCTCCCACTCGACATCGAATGGCGTGAGAAAGGTGATCGCACGATCCAGCATCGCGGCGTGCCGCATCACCTCGATCGAATTGGTCTCCAGCACCGGCTGCACCGTCACCAGCGCCTGCACGAAGGCGGCATCGAGATGCGGCCGGATCGCCATGCTCTCATCGGCCAGCACCAGCGGATAATCGACGCAGTCGCCGAGCCGCAGCACCGCCCGCCCGGCCAGGGGATGATCCGGCGCCAGCACCGCGCCGAGTTGCGCGCCGGCCGATCCCAGCACGCGCAGCCTCGGTTCGCGCCGGAAATCGAAGCCGAAGCCGAGATCGGCCTCGCCGCTCGCGACGGCGGCGATGATTTCCTGACCCGTCGGCAGCAGCCGGAGATTGAGCTTGACCCGCGGCGAGCCATGCCGGAATTCGGCCGCCACACGCGGTAGCATGTTGGCGGCCAGGCCACTCATGATTGCGAGCGTGATCTCGCCGCGACGCAATCCCTTGAGCTCCTCGATCCGTCCGTGGGTGCGCTCCATCTCCTTCAGTGTCTGGCGCACGTGGCGGATCAGGATCTCGCCCGCAGCGGTCAGCACCAGCTTGCGCGGCAGGCGGTGGAACAGGGGCGTGCCGAGCTCCTGCTCCAGCGCCAGAATCTGCCGGTTGACCGCGGAAGCGGCGACGTTCAGTCGCGCCGCCGCGCGACGGATCGAGCCGACGCGGGCCACCTCGTCGAGGTAGTGCAACAGGCGGCCATGCAACAAACGCGCGTGCTCCCGCTCCGGCCCATGCCCCCATGCGACCGGCCGGCTCCGGGCGTCAAGAGCGATGCCGAAAAGGCAGCGGATCGTGCGCAAATCTGCGCTTCAGGGCGTCGTGCCGCGGGTGCTGAATGCGGCTGCCGTCCGGCACGGGCGGCCCAGCGGATGGAGCCAGATCAATGCCCAGCCTGTCCCGACGCCGCTTCACCCTGACCACCGCCGGCGCCACCCTGCTGCCGCTGCTGGCGGGCCGCGCGGCGTTCGCCGCCCAGCCGATCCGTATCGCCATGCTGCTGCCCGGCTCGATCAATGACGGCGGCTGGGACACGCTCGCCTGGCAGGGGCTGGAAGCGGTCGGGCACGAACCCGGCTTCAAGGTGACCTACACCGAGAACGTGCCGCAGGCGCAGATGGAGCAGGCGATCCGCGGCTACGCCGATGACGGCTACGACCTGATCATCGGCCACAGCTTCGAATACGGCAGCGCTTTCGACGAGATTGCGCCCGACTATCCGAAGACGAAATTCTTCGCCTCCACCTTCAAGCCGGCGGAGAAAGCGCCGGGCAATGTCGAGTTCATCGGCATGGCCTATCTGCAGGCGGCCTATGGCGCCGGCGCGCTGGCAGCGCTGATCTCGATCAAGGGCAAGGCGGTCGGTTTCGTCGGCGGCGGCGACAATCCGACGCAGCAGGGCATGATGCGGGCTTTCATCGCCGGTGCCGAGCACACGCGCGCCGGCATCAAGGGTCTTGGCATCGTCACCGGTGACTACAACAACGCCGCGAAGGGTCGCGAGGCGGCGGCGACGATGATCGGCAACGGCGCGGACGTGATCTGGCACGCCGCCGACGTCACCGGGCTCGGCGCGCTGCAGGGTGCCGCGGCCGCGCATGTCAAGGCGATCGGGTGCTACTCGGACCAGAGCAAGGTGGCACCGAACTGGATCGCCACCAGCTTCGTGCTGAACCTGCCGTGGATGGTCAAGCAGGTGGCCGCCTCGGTGCAAGGCGGGACGTTCAAGGGCGGCACGGAGTGGCATCCGACGGTCGCGCAGATGTGGGTATTCGCCGACGGCGCGAACGGGCAATACGACCCGAAGCTGGTCGAGGCGGCGCAGTGGCAGAAATTCCAGACGATCTGGGGCGCGCTCGATCAGGGCAAGGTCGATGTCGCGAGCATGATCCGGAGCTGAGCACGGTTGCCGGATGAGCGCCGTTCCGCTCGCCGCGCTGCGGGGCATCGTCAAGCGCTTCGGCCCGGTGCTGGCGAACGACCACGTCTCGCTCGATGTGCGGCCGGGCGAGGTCCACGCCATCCTGGGCGAGAACGGCGCCGGCAAGAGCACGGCGATGCAGATCCTGTACGGGCTGTATCGCCCCGACGCCGGCGAGATCCACTGGAATGGCGCGCCGGTTGCGATCGCCGATCCGGCGGATGCGATCGCGCTCGGCATCGGTATGGTGCATCAGGAATTCCTGCTGGTGCCGCCGATGACCGTGACGGAGAACGTGGTGCTCGGGCTGCGGGAGGGACGCGGCCCGATGCTCGATCGAAGCGGCGCCGCGGCGCGGCTTGCCGCGATCGCGGCGCGGCACGGGCTGGCCGTGGACCCGAGCGCGCGCATCGCGTATCTGCCGATCGGCGTGCAGCAGCGCGTGGAGATCCTGAAGCTGCTGTATCGTGACGCCCGGCTGCTGATCCTGGACGAGCCGACCGCCGTTCTCACGCCGCAGGAGAAGGACGCGCTGTTCGCGACGCTGCGCTCGCTCCGGGCGGAGGGTCGCTCGGTCGTGCTGGTCACGCACAAGCTGCACGAGATCATGGCGATTGCCGACCGCGTCACCGTCATGCGCGGCGGCCGGGTGATCGACACGCTCGACGTGGCCGGAACGTCGGAGCGCGACCTGGCCCGGCGCATGGTCGGGCGCGAGGTGGTGCTGCGCGTTGCCCGCACACCCGCGCGTCCCGGCGCGGCGGCCCTGCGAGTGGAAGCCCTGACGGCGCGCGATGCCGCCGGGCGGGCGACGCTGCGGGGCATCGACCTGATGCTGCACGCGGGCGAGATCCTCGGCATCGCCGGGGTGGAGGGGAATGGCCAGTCGGAACTCGCCGAAGCACTACTGGGCCTGTTGCCGGTGACCGGTGGACGCATCCTGCTCGGCAGGGAGGACATCACGCGCCGCCCGGTCGCGGCGCGGCGGGCGCGCGGCATGGGATTCATTCCGGCGGACCGGCGCGGCACCGGCTCGATCACCGCGCTCTCGGTCGCCGCCAATGCCGTGCTCGGCGAGCAGCGGCGGCACACGCGCGCCGGCGGGATGCTGCTCGACCGGGGCGCGATCGTCGCGACGGCGCGGGAGATCGTGGCGCATTTCGGCGTGCGCACACCGAATGTCGCGCTTCCTGCCGGCAAGCTCTCCGGCGGCAATCTGCAGAAACTGGTTCTGGGCCGCGAGGTGCGTCGCGCCTCGCGCGTGCTGGTGGTGGAGCAGCCGACGCGCGGGCTCGATATCGGCGCGGTGGAGGCGGTCTGGCAGGCGCTGCTGGCCGAGCGCGACGCCGGCCGCGCGATCCTGATGATCTCGGCCGAGCTCGACGAGATCATGAACCTTGCCGACCGCATCGCGGTGCTGTTCGAGGGGCGGCTCAGCACTCCGCTTCCGGCCGACGCGGTGACGCGCGAGCAGCTTGGCCTGATGATGGCCGGGCGCGATCCGGCGGCGCATGGCCGCGCCGCCTGACCGCCGCGCCGCGTCCGAAACACCGGCGGCGATTGCCGCGACGATGCTGCTCGCGGCACTCGCTGCTTTCGCGGTCGCCGGGCTGCTGTTCATTCCCTATGGCACGGATCCGCTTTCCGCCTACGCGTTCCTGTTCGCCGAGGCGTTCGGCAGTTTGCGCGGCTTCGGCTTCACGCTGGTGCAGGCGACGCCGTTGATCCTGATTGCGCAGGGGACGGTGCTCGCCTGGCGCGCGGGGCTCGGCTATGTCGGGTTCGAGGGCTGTTTCGTGCTCGGCGCCGCCGCCGCGGCGTGGCTGGCGCTGGGTGGCACGCCGGACGGTTTTCCGTACGCGCTGCCGCCGGCCCTGTTCTTCCCCGCGGTGCTCGCGTTGAGCTTCGCGGCCGGCGCAGTCTGGGCGGGCATGATCGGCGTGCTGCGGGTGCGCTTCCGCGGCAACGAAGTGCTGACCTCACTGATGGCGAACTACGTCGCCGCCTTCATCGTGCAGTATCTCGTGTCCGGCCCGATGCGGCAGCCGGGCTCGCTGCCACAGACGCCGCGCCTGCCGCGTGACACCTGGCTGCCCTATCTCATTCCCGAAGCGCGCACGCATGCCGGAATCCTGATCGCGCTGGTCGCATCCGGGTTGGTTGCGGTGCTGCTCCGCGCCACACCGACCGGGTACGAGATCATCGCCAGCGGCATCAATGCGCGCGCGGCCCGGTATGGCGGCATTCCGGTTGCGCGGCGGCAGATGCTGGCGATTCTTCTCGCGGGCGGGCTGGCGGCGCTGGCAGGGTTGGGCGCGGTGCTCGGGGTGCAGCACCGGCTGATGGACGGGCTTGCCGGCGGAGCGGGGTTCGTCGGCATCGTGGTGGCGCTGCTGGCGCGGCTCGATCCGCTGGCGGTGGTGCCGGCGGCGATCCTGTACGGCGGACTGGAGGTGGGCGGCGCCGCGATGCAGCGCGACACGGGCGTGCCGAGCGCGGTCGTGTTCATCCTCGAGAGCCTGGTGGTGCTGTTCATTCTCGGCAGCGGTTTGCTGCGCGGCTGGCGATTGCCCCTGCCGTGGTCGGGACGTTGGCGTGCGACGTCGCGGAAGGCCGCAGAGTGATGCTGAATCAGGCGTTTTTCGTGACCTGGCTTGCCGCTTCGGTCGGGCTGGCGGGGCCGGTGCTGCTCGCGGCGCAGGGCGAGATCTTCGCCGAGCGCGCCGGCGTGCTGAATATCGGATTGGAAGGGACGATTCTGCTCGGGGCGCTCGGCAGCTATCTCGCGGCGGTGGCGACGGGTTCGACGCCGCTGGGATTTGTTGCGGGTGGTGTAACGGGGCTCGCGGTCGGGGCGGTGCTGGCGCTGTTCTACGTCGGGGCACAGGCCAGTCAGGTCGTGGTCGGCATCGTGTTCAACATTCTCGCCGCCGGCGTCGCGAGCTACGTGTACGATCTCGCGGCGGGAACGAGCGCGCCGACGATCGGGCTGCTGCGGCCGGTGCATCTCCCGGTGCTGTCGGCACTGCCGGTGCTAGGTCCGGTGCTGTTCCGGCATCCGCTGCCGCTCTACCTGACGCTGCTGATCGTCGTGCTGGCGCAGGTGGTGCTGTTCCGGACGCGGTTCGGCCTGGCTTTGATCGCGGTTGGGGAGCATCCGCGTGCCGCGCATGCGGCGGGGATTTCGGTCGCGCGCATGCGGGTGATCGGGGTGCTGTTGTCCGGCCTCGGCGGCGGCCTGGCGGGGGCGTATCTCGTGACGGCGCAGATCGGGCTCTATCGCGACAACATCGTGAGCGGCGAGGGCTTCATCGCGCTGGCGATCGTGATTTTCGGGCGGTGGAGTCCGTTGCGTTCGCTGCTCGCGGCACTGGTGTTCGGCGGCGCGGATGCGCTGCAATTGTCGCTGCAACTGTTCAACGACCGCGTGCCGGCCCAGGTGCTGCTCTGTCTGCCCTACATACTTACGATTCTAGCGGTATCGGGCCTGCTTGGCGGCCGGGCGCAGCCGGCCGCTTTGATGCTGCCGTATCGGAAGGAATAAGCATGGACGATGCGTCCAGTAATGGGGGTCTGGGGCCTCAGGCCCCAGCGGGGGTGCAGGGGGCGGAGCCCCCTGGCCTTCTTGGCACCGGCCGCCAACACTGGCGCGTCTCTGCCGACGCGGCCGATCTGGTGCGCCCACCGCTTGCGCCGTTGCCGATCGCCTTCCCCGCGCATCCCAAACCGGTAACGATCGACCTGCGTCGCACGGCAATCCTGGTGATCGACATGCAGAACGATTTTTGCCATTCCGGCGGCTGGCTCGCGCATATCGGGGTGGACGTGGCGCCGGCGCGCGCGCCGATTGCGCCGCTTTCGGTTCTGTTGCCGGCGCTGCGGCGGTGCGATGTGCCGGTGCTTTGGGTGAACTGGGGCAATCGGCCGGATCGGCTCAATCTCAGTCCCGCGCTGCTGCATGTCTATAATCCGACCGGCGACGGTATCGGGCTGGGCGATGCGTTGCCCGGCAGCGGTGCGCATGTGCTGGAGGACGGGAGCTGGTCAGCGCGCATCGTCGAGGAGCTGCGGCCGGTGCCGGGTGACGTGCACGTCGCCAAGTACCGGATGTCGGGCTTCTGGGACACGCCGCTCGACAGCATTCTTCGCAACCTGGCCGTGACGACGCTGCTGTTCGCCGGCGTGAACGCGGATCAATGCGTGCTGTGCACGCTGCAGGACGCAAACTTTCTCGGCTACGACTGTATCCTGCTCGAGGATTGCAGCGCCACGACATCGCCTTCCTATTGCATGGACGCAACACTGTACAACGTACGGCAATGCTTCGGCTTCAGCGCGCGATCCGAGACGATCGTGGCAGCACTCGCGGCGGCCGGGCAGGCATAGGCGATGGGCACGCTGCTGACCGATGCCTGGGTGGTGACGATGAACCCGAAGCGGGATGTGCTGGACCAGGCGAGCGTGCTGGTCGAGGGCGACCGCATTGCGGCGGTCGGGACGCGTGCCGCGCTGGAGCGTGTCGATCCGGGCGCGGAGGTGATCGATTGCCGCCGCTCGATCATCATTCCCGGCATGGTGAACACGCACACGCACCTGTTCCAGACGCTGCTGAAGGGTCTCGGCGACGACATGGTGCTCAAGAAGTGGTTCACCTGCATGACCGGGCCGTCCGCCGTGGCGCTGACGGTCGAGGACGTGTCGGCGGCGGCAATGCACGGGTGCGTCGAGTCGATCCGCTCCGGCGTGACGTCGCTGGTCGATTTCATGTACGCGCATCCGCGGCCGGGGCTGACTGCGCCGGTGATCGAGGCGTTC
Organism: Acetobacteraceae bacterium; assembly: GCA_035504175.1. GTDB lineage: Bacteria > Pseudomonadota > Alphaproteobacteria > Acetobacterales > Acetobacteraceae > DATJSJ01. The sequence goes on along the minus strand of DATJSJ010000028.1, from coordinate 5,406 downwards.
GAGGCGACGGGAATGCGCGGCCGGGTCTGCCGCGGATTCCTGACGGCGGGGGCGGAGCTGGGCATCCCAGCGGCGCTGATCGAGGTGCCGGATGCGGCGCTGGCGGATGCGCGGGCGCTGATGCGCGCGCATAACCGGCCGGACGGGCGGGTGCAGGTCGGGCTGGCGCCGGCGATGATCTGGTCGCTGGACGCGGCGGCGCTGCGCGGGGCGCGGGCGCTGGCGGATGTGGAACGCGCCTTCATCACCACGCACGTGGCGGAGACGGATTTCGAGATCAGCGAGTCGCAGAGCCGGTTCGGCTGCACCGACACGGAGTTCCTGGGCGAGATCGGCTTTCTGGGGTCGGACGTGCTGGCGGTGCATTGCGTGCAGTGCGGCGCGCGCGACATCCGCGTGCTGAAGCATCACGACGTGCGGGTGTCGCACAACCCGTGCAGCAACATGTATCTTGCCTCCGGCGTGCCGCCGATTCCGGCGATGCTGCTGGCCGGGATCACCGTCGGGCTCGGCTCCGACGGGCCGGCGAGCAGCAACAATCACAGCCTGTTCCAGGCGATGAAGTTCGCGGCGCTGATCCAGAAGGGATTTCACCGCGACGCCACGGTCATGACGGCCGAGAAGGTGCTGGAGATGGCAACGATCGACGGCGCGCGGGCGATCGGGATGGAGCACCTGATCGGCTCGATCGAGCCGGGCAAGAAGGCCGACCTCGCGGTGATCGACACCAGCCACCCGGCGATGGCGCCGGTGCACAACCCGGTCTCGGCCATCGTCTATTCGGCGCTGGGCCACGAAGTCACGCATGTGCTGATCGACGGCCGCACGGTGATGCGCGACGGACGGATCACCACGGTCGACGAGCACGCGGTGCTCGCGCGCTCGGCTGCGGCGGCCGCCTCGCTGACGCGGCGGGCCGGCACGGACGGGTTCTGCGCGCGACCGTGGCGGTCGATGGGGTTCTGACGCGATGACCGCGGCTTGCGCCCGGAGACAGCGCGCGCGGGGGGCTCTATTCGCGCCAGCTCAGGAACAGGCCGATCTCGCCGAGCTTGCCATGGCGGTAGTCGGTGACGCGGGCGTCGAGGGCGAAGCCGGCCGGTTTCAGCTCACGTTCCCAGCGGTCGAACAGGTCGGCGGCCTCGCCACGCAGCGTCTGGGGCCAGCCGGCCTCCGCGACGTCGATCTTGCGACCGCCATCGGTGCACAGCTCGGCGGGGAAGTTGAGCAAGCAGATTTCCTGCTGCCCGTGCTCGGCGGCGCTGCGCGCACGATCCATCAGCGCCTGCCAGGCCTCGGCGTCGAGATGGGTCTGCATCAGCTCTTCGGCCTGGCGCTGGCGGGCCGCGTCCTCCTCCGCCTCGGTGCGTTCGGCTTTCTGCGCCCGCGCCTTCTGCGAGGCCTCGACGAGGCCGCGAAAGGCGTTGGCACTCAACTTGCCGGGCTGCTCCATTTTCCCCTCCTGCGCCGGGCGGGCGTGGTCGGATCGGGGCCGCGAGGCCGCAGCCGTGTGCTCGTCGCCGCCGGCGAGACCGGACAGGAAGCCTGCCAGACCACCGAGTTTCGCCATGGTCGCGGCCGCCGGCATGGCGGCCACCACGCGCAGCAGGTCGGCGCGGCTCACGATGCCGATCATGCGCCCTTCCTGCATCACCGGCAGGCGCTTGATGCGATGCGCCCGCAACAGCTCGGCCACGTCCCGCAGCGGCGCGTCGGCCGCAATCGTGATAACCGGGGCGTGCATCACCGCGCGCACCTCCCGGTCTCCCGCGGCGGCATCGAGGGCCGCACGGGGTGGCTCGGCTCCGGCCAGCAACGACAGCCACCAGTCAAGCCCGGCGGCGCGGTCCTCGTCGCTGCGGCCAAGCAGATCGCCCTCGCTGACCATGCCGATGATGTCGCCCGCGGCGTCGACCACGGGAGCGGCGCTGATCCGCTTCTCCACCAGCAGGTTCGCCACGTCGCGCACCAGCGTCTCCGGTGTCACGGTGACGGGCGGCGCGGTCATCGCGTCGAAGGCGCGCTTCGGGGTTGCCGCGGCAGCGGGGTCCTCGGCCGCCATGGTCGGTTCCTCCTTCGGATCGGCCGGTCGGCGGGGGATGATCCCGGCGATCCGGCTCATGGCGTGATCGCCACTTTGAGCACGCCGTCGCGCTGATGGCCAAACAGATCGTAGGCCGCCTCGATCTCGTCCAGCTTGAACCGATGCGTCACCATCGGCCTGAGGTCGACGCGGCCGGTGGCGATCACCGCCATGAGCCGGCGCATCCGCTCCTTGCCGCCCGGACACAGGGTCGTGACGATCGAGCGGTCGGCCAGCCCGGCCGCGAAGGCGCCAAGCGGGATCGTCAAGTCCTCGGAGTAGACGCCGAGGCTGGAGAGCGTGCCGCCGGGGCGCAGCACGCCGAGGGCCGCGGCAAAGGTCGCCTGCGTGCCCAGTGCCTCGATCGCGACGTCGACGCCGCGGCCATCGGTCAGGCGCATGATTTCCTCGACCGGATCGACGGCGCGGAAGTCCACCACCTGGTCGGCGCCGAGCCACCGCGCCATCGCGATGCGCGCCGGCACGCTATCGACCGCGATGATCGTGGTGGCGCCGCAGAGCTTCGCCCCGGCGGTGGCGCACAGGCCGATCGGCCCCTGGGCGAACACCGCAACCGTGTCGCCGATGCGGATGCTGCCACGCTCGGCGCCGCTGAACCCGGTCGACATGATGTCCGGGCACATCAGCACCTGCTCATCGGTGAGGCTGTCGGGCACCTCGGCGAGATTGGCCATGGCATCCGGCACCCGCAGATATTCCGCCTGACAGCCATCGATCGTGTTGCCGAACTTCCAGCCGCCGGCCGCAGCAAAGCCGTGCTTCGTGCCTGCGCCGTCCTGACTGGCGCAGCCGCACAGGCAGGCCGCGCTGTGGCCGCTCGGCGTGATGGCGCCGGCGATCACGCGCTGGCCCTCGCGGAAGCCGCTGACGGCCGAGCCGAGCTTCTCGATCACGCCCACCGGCTCGTGGCCGATCGTAAGGCCGCGGGCCACCGGATACTCGCCCTTGAGGATGTGGATATCGGTGCCGCAGATCGTCGTGGTGGTGACCCGGAGCAGCGCGTCCAGCGGGCCGATATCGGGCACCGGCTTGCTTTCCAGCACGATGCGGCCGGGCTCGACGAAAATCGCTGCCTTCATGCGGGGCATGACGAGGTCTCCCATCGGATCATCGAGGCATCCGTCGCGTCGGCTGCACCGGTTCGGATGCGGGCATCGTCCGGACGGGTCGCGGATCCGCTGCGCGAGCCCCCGCCGCACCCGGCCGACGGCCAAGCCTCCCGCATCGCGGCCGGCCCGGCCTTGACCTGGATCAACCGCCGCGACCCCCACGTCAGGCGCGAAGCCGAGACCGCGGCTCCGATGCGTCTGCCCATCGTTCGGGTAAACCTGGCCGCAGGGCATGCATCGCCGCGGCCACGAACCGGTGCGGCGCGCAGTTATGGCTGGCACAATTCTTGGTGCGATCCCGCCGTCCCGGGCGAGGTCCGCCGCGGCCCCGCCGCAAGGCAGGAGAGCGATGAAGCCCTGGTTCCCTGATCGCCTGCCCGCCGCGACCTGGCTGCGCGACATCCGCGTCCCGGCCGTCCTGCTCGAGGCGCCACCCGGGCCGGTGGATGTGGAGGGTCTGGCGCGACTGGACCTGCGGCTCGAGGGCGGGCGCATTGCAGCAGTGGCACCACCCGGCACGGCTTCGGATGGCATCGCGATGGGGGGCGGCCAGGTCTGGCCCGGACTGGTCGACGCGCACGTGCATCTGGACAAGACTGAGATCTGGCCGCGTGCCGCCAATCCGACCGGCGATCTCGAAGGTGCCGGCGTTGCGGCGTCGGCCGATCGCGAAGCACACTGGTCGGAGGCGGATATCGAGGCGCGGTTTCGCTTCGGCGTCGCCTGCGCCTACGCGCATGGGACCGTCGCGATGCGCACGCATATCGACAGTTTCTGGCCGCATGCGAAGAACGGCTGGGCGGTGTTCCGCCGGCTGCGCGAGGAATGGACGGGTCGGATCGCGCTGCAGGGGGTCTCGCTCTGCCCGCTCGAGCGGTTCGACGGCGAGGACGGCGCGGCGCTGGCCGATCTGGTGGCGGAGAGTGGCGGGCTGCTGGGCATGTCGGCGGGCGTGCTGCTCGGACCGGACGGGAAGTTGCCGGCGGGGTTCCAGGACCAGCTCGCGCATTTCTTCGCGCTGGCCGAACAGCGCGGTCTCGATCTCGACCTGCACCTCGATCAGACCGGCGCCCTCGGGGCGCGGTCACTGCGGGCAGTGGCGGAGATGGCGCTGCGTCGCGGTTTTCGCGGCCGCATCCAGTGCGGCCATACCTGCTCGCTGGCCATGCAGCCGGAGGAGTACGCGGCGGAGACGATCCACCTCTGCCGCGAGGCCGGCATCACCATCGTCGTGCTGCCGATGTGCAATATGTACTTGCAGGGCCGGACACCGGGCCGCACGCCGCGCTGGCGCGGCATCACGCTGGTGCACGAATTCCGCGCCGCCGGCGTGCCGGTCTCCTGTGCTTCCGACAATTGCCGCGATCCGTTCTACGCCTGCGGCGACTACGACATGCTGGAAGTGTATCGCGAGGCGGTGCGCATCGCGCAGCTCGACCATCCCTGGGGCGACTGGCCACGCGCCGTGGCAGCGACACCCGCCGCCGTAATGGGGCTCGGCGGCAGCGGCATGATCCGCGCCGGTGCCGCGGCCGACCTGCTGCTGTTCCGGGCGCGCGGCATGACCGAGCTGCTGGCGCGGCCGCAATCCGACCGCGTGGTGCTGCGTGGCGGCCAGCCAATCGACACCACCCCGCCCGACTGGCGCGAACTGGACGCGCTGCTCGAGATCGGCGCAGAACAGGGAGGAACCGAAGCATGATGGCGCATCCAGTGATCGCGAAACGCGCGGGCGAGCTGCGCGGCTTTCGCATCGCACCCGACTCCACCAACTACTTCGCCTGCCTGTTCGACCCACTGGCCGACGGGGTCAGCTTCACCATGGTGGTGGAAATCTTCGAGCCGGGCGGGGCCACGCCGCCCAATACCCATGCGGAGGCCGAGGAGGCGTTCATCGTATTGCGCGGCTCCGGCCTCGCGCGCGCCGGCGGCGCGACCATGCCGATCGGCCCGGGCGACGCATTCGTGCTGCGCCCCGGGACAGAGCACGTGGTGCAGAACACCGGACCGGGAAAGCTCTACTGCCTCACCTTCATGACGCCGAACGAAGGGTTCGCAGAGATGATACGCAGCGGGATCCCGGTCGCCCTGACCGACGAAGACCGCGCGGTGATCGCCGGCACGGCATGACGCTCGATGGGCCGGCGGTGAAGGAAGGCCAGGGGCTCTGCCCCTGGACCCCGCCAAAGGGCA
>DATJSJ010000027.1:0-18260 GCA_035504175.1 Acetobacteraceae bacterium | reverse complement strand
CCGCCGATAATTGGTTTCTATGCGAATTTCCTCAACTCTTCACATGGCGGTCTTTCGAGCTTTCGCCAGAAGCAGACGCTCACGCAGAAAATCGACAGCACAAAGATTCCCTCTGCACTTTGCAGCTCGGCGCCTCGCGATGCACAAGCAGCACTCCCGTCAGGCGCCCACCTCCAGACCATCCCCATCCGCGAGCCCGCCCGTCCCACGTCGTCCGAGACACGGAATGCGAACCGGCTCAACCGCCGCTTAAGCAACGCCCGTCATGATCGCGGCAGCGACCCAGGAGCTGCCCATGTCCGATCCAGCCGTGTCCGGCCGCCCGGTCGCCTCGCCCGGCGCGCAATATTTCGTCCGGATCGGGTGGCTGCTCCGGCTCGGGATCCTCGTTCTCCTCGGCGCAGCCGTGTTGGCCATCTATTCCCGGACGGCGCACGACAAGCGCATCCTGCTGCAGACGTATCAGGAGACCGCGGCGGAACGCACACTGATCGACGCACGGCACGTCCAGGACGTGCTGCAGCAGATCTATCAAAGCCTGCGGGTCATCGCCGGCATGCCCGGCGTCCGCGCGATCGACCGGCACGCGGACAATCTCTCTGCCGCCGACCGCGGCACGATCCAGCGCATCTACGACAATCTGTTCAACGCCATCGCACTGACCGAGATCTATGTCGTGCCGCGCGAGCTCAATCCCACGCGGACCGATCCCGTGACGCACCAGCTCGAGGCACCCGACATCAGCTTCGACAGCAATGTCGCCGGTGCTCCGGACGACACGGGCGTCACGCATTACCCCGAGGTGGAGACTTTCGAATACGCCCAGATGCAGCATGACCTGATCCCCTGGATGGCGGCGCACTACCCGCGCGCCTCATCGATCAAGGGGCTCGCCATGCCGATCATCAGCGGCCCGGAAATCATCACCTGCGACAATACCGAGTATGACCGGACCCGCCGCGATGCCGACCGCAAGGGCATCGTGCTGGCGGTGCCGTTCTACGGGCCGGACGGGCTGTTCAAGGGGCTGATCACCGCGATCGTCCGGACCAACGTGCTGCGCGGGCTGCTGCCGGGCAACGACACGGCGCTGGTGAACCCGCGGGCCGATTTCGTGGTGGCGTCGACGCATCCCGGCCAGGTGGTGGCGTCGCACGCATCGGTGATCCGCGGCGTGGCCGATCCGCACCTGCTGTTCTCGCGCGCCGTGCACATCGACCTGCCCGACCCGCGCTCGGGCTGGACCTACTGGGTGGGCTATCCGGACAGCGCCTTCTACGGCAGTGAGGCCTATCGCGATCTGCGCAGCTTCACCTGGTCGGCGTTCGCCGTGGTCACACTGATCGCTGCCATCGCCTGGCTGCTGCTGGCGCTCGCCGACCGGCGCTTCGTCCGCCCCGCGGCAGCCATCTGCGCGGTCATCACCGAGATCGCGCAGGGCAATCTCGAGATCGCCGTGCCATGCACGGAGCGGCGGGACCTGATCGGGGCCATCGCCCGATCGCTGATCGTCTTCCGCGACAACATGCGTGAGGCGCGCCGCCTCGCCGCGGCGACGGCCGCGGACAACGAGACCCGTGCGGCGCGCGCCCGGCGCATGGAGCAATCGATCGCCGCCTTCGACACGGTGATCGGCCGGATGTCGCAGGCGCTGGAGGCCGATGCCGGGCGGATGAAGGAGACGGCTGATCAGCTCGGCCGCAGCGCCGACCGGGCCGTCGGGCAATCCGACATGGCGGCGGCCAAGGCCAGGGCGGCGGTTGCCGACGCGCAGGCGGTCGCCGCCGCCGCCGAGCAGCTCGCCGGCTCGGTGCGCGAGATCGGCGGCCACGCCAGCCGCTCGCAGCAGATCGCCGCGACCGCGCTGCGCGATTCGGCGCAGGCCGATGAGATGGTCAAGCGGCTCGAGGAAAGCGCGCGCGGCATCGGCGAGATCGTGGCACATATCGACGTCATTTCCGGCCAGACGCGGCTGCTGGCGCTGAATGCGACGATCGAAGCGGCGAAGGCCGGATCGGCGGGCGCCGGATTCACCGTCGTCGCGTCGGAGGTCAAGACGCTCGCCGCCCATGCCGCACAGGCGACCGAGGCGATCCGTGGCCAGGTCGCCGGCATCCAGGACCTCACGCGTCAGTCGGTCACCGCGATTGCCGGGGTCACCGCGGTGATCCGGGAGATGTCGGAACTCGGCCTCGCGATCTCGCAAGCGATCGACGAGCAGAGTGCGACGACGCAGGAGATCGCCCGCGCGGTGACGGGCTCGGCCGCGGCCGCCGATCTCGTATCGGGCACGATCGACAGCGCCCGCGAAGATGCCACGGCAACGGGCGGTGCGGCGCGCGAGATCCTGGCCGCCGCCACCGACCTGTCCACCCGCTCCGGGCAGCTCTCCGCCGAGGTCGTCCGCTTCCTGGCCGACGCTCGCGCGGCCTGACCGCCGGCCGACCGGCCGGGACCGCCGCGCGGCAACGGACGCACCGGCCACGCCTCCGTTCCCGGTGCCGCCGCGTGCGCTGGCCACCTGTGCCGCCAGCGCCGCGCGGTGAGAGAACGCTGCTTCGAACCGCGCCCGTCCGAGGCCGGCACGACCCTGGCCGCACGCCCTCGTCCTCCCCATATCCCGGCCTCGCGACAGGGAGGACCCGATGTTCGGCCTGACACGCAACAAGACCCGCATACCCACCGCCGAGGAAGCCCTGCCCGGCCGCGCCCAGCCGATGCCGGTTCCGGCGCGCCACTTCGTCAATGGCCACCGCATCGCGCCGCCCTTCCCGGACGGGCTGCAGCGGGCGCAGTTCGGCCTCGGCTGCTTCTGGGGCGCGGAACGGCAGTTCTGGCAGGCGCCCGGCGTCTGGACCACTGCCGTCGGCTATGCCGGCGGCGCCACCCCGAACCCGACCTATGAGGAGGTGTGCAGCGGCCGCACCGGCCATGCCGAGGTGGTGCTGGTGGTGTTCGACCCGGCGCAGACCAGCTACGACGCGCTGCTGCGACAGTTCTGGGAAAGCCACGATCCGACCCAGGGCATGCGCCAGGGCAACGATATCGGCACGCAATACCGCTCCTGCATCCACGCCTTCGGCCCGGAGCAGCTGCGCGCCGCCGAGGCCTCGCGCGCGATGTACCAGGAGGCGCTGCGCGCCGCCGGCCGCGGCGAGATCACCACGGAAATCCTGCCGGCGCCGCCGTTCTATTACGCCGAGGACTATCACCAGGAGTATCTGGCGAAGAACCCGCGCGGCTATTGCGGCCTCGGCGGCACCGGCGTTGCCTGCCCGATCGGCAGCGGCGTCGCGGCCGAACTGACCGAATCGGCCTGATCCCGTCGCGCGGCAGCCGCGCGCCGGACGCGGTTGCCGCGCCCGCCGTTCCCGCGCTAGCGCTCGGGGACGGAGGACAGAGAATGAGCCACGCCTTTGCCGCCGATACCGCCCTGGGGCCGACCAACGCCTTCGGTCCGCGCGCGGACGCCTATGTCACCAGCGCCGTGCATGCGAGCGGCGCCGATCTCGACCAGGTGGCGGCGCTCGCGCAGCGCCATGCGGGCGGCCGGGCGCTCGATCTCGGCTGCGGCGGCGGACATGTCAGCTATCGGCTCGCGCTGCACGCGGGCTCGGTCGTCGCCTGCGATCCGTCGCCGCAAATGCTGGCGGCGGTGGCGCGCACCGCAGACGCGCGCGGCCTCGCCAACATCACGACCGAGGCCGCGACCGCCGAGCATCTGCCCTTCGAAGATGCGAGCTTCGACCTGCTCGCCTGCCGCTTCACCGTGCATCACTGGCACGACGCGCCGGCCGGGCTGCACGAGGCGCGCCGCGTGCTCAAGCCCGGCGCCGAGGCGGTGTTCATCGACGCGATCGCGCCCTGGCACCCGGTGCTCGACACGCACCTGCAGACGGTGGAGGTGCTGCGCGACCCGTCGCACGTGCGCGACTACAGCCTGGCGGAGTGGACCGACTTCCTCGCCCGCGCCGGCTTCGTGCTGCGCGCGGTGACGCCGCGGCGGCTGCGCATGGACTTCGCCGACTGGACGGCGCGCACCGCGACGCCGCCCGCGCATGTGCAGGCGATCCGCTCGCTGCAGGACGGGGCGGCGCCGCTCGTGCGGCAGCATTTCGCGATCGAGCGGGACGGCAGCTTCCTGCTCGACACGGTGACGCTGGAGGTCGCAGCCGCCTGACCGCGCGGCGGGCGGTGCCGGATCAGCCGGCGTCGCCCGCCAGTCGCGCCAGCGCCTGGTTGACCGGCCGCAGCGCCGCGTAGAGCCCGGCATACACCGCCTCGTGCAGCGCCGCGTAGCGCTCGACCCAGCCCGGCACCGGATCGATCGTCACGATCTCCTGCAGCAGCCCGGCCCGCGCCGCGTCCAGGTCGCGCCAGAGCCCGGCGGCGATGCCGCCGAGCAGCGCGGCGCCGAGCGCGGTCGCCTCCGCCTCGGCCAGCACCGCGATCGGCGCGGCATAGACGCTGGCCTTGATCTCCCACAGCAGCCGGTTGCGGATCGTGCCGCCGATCGCGCGCAGCTCGGTCGGCGGCACGATTCCGGGCAGCCTCGCCATACCGTCGCGCAGCCCCCGCGCCTCCATTGCCAGCCCCTCCAGCACGGCACGGAACGCCGCCGCGGGCTCGGTCTCCAGCCGCAGCCCGAGCAGCGCGCCGCGCGAGTCGAGATCGGGATGCGGCGCCGTGCTGTAGACGAGATGCGGCAGGAAGCAGACGCCGGCGCTGCCGGGTGGCACCGCGGCCGCGGCGGCGATCAGCGCGCCGTACTCGCCGCCGCCGCCGAACAGCCGCCGCGCCCAGTCGATCGCGCCGCCGGCGGTCGCAATGCCGGCGCCGAGATAGGCGAGCGGCCGGTGCTGCGCGACCGCCCCCTGCGAATAGCCGCGGCGCACGATCTCGGGCGAGGCGAGCCGGTCCGTGACGGTGAGGAACACCGCCTCCGCCGTGCCCATGCTGTCGAGCAGCACGCCCGGCCGGCCGGCCCCGGCCGCGAAGCCGCCGCCGATGTGATCGTGCGCGCCGACGCCCACCACCGGTCGGCCCGGCAGCCCCGTCTGCCGCAGCACCGCGTCGCGCACCGCCCCCAGCGCCGTGCCGCTCGGCCGGATCGGCGGCAGCAGCGCCGGGTCGAGATCCGCCGCTGCCAGCACCTCGGCCGACCAGTCGCGGCGGCCGAGATCGAGGCAGAGGGTGCGCGAGGCGAGGCTCGGATCGGTGGCGCGTTCGCCGGTGAGCCGGAAGGCGACCCAGTCAGCGAGGTTCAGCATGTGCCGGGCGCGGCGAAAAAGCTGCGGCAGGCAGCGCCGGGCCCAGAGCAGCTTGCACAGCGTGTAGGACGGATCGAGCGCCAGGCCGGTGATCGCGAACAGGCGTTCGGCGCCGGGCGCCTCGGCGAGCCGCGCCGCATCCGGCTCGGTGCGCCGGTCGTACCAGGCGATCGCCGGGGCGAGCGCCTCGCCCCGGTCGTCGATCAGCACCGCGCTCTCGCCCATGCTGGCGACCGCGATGCCGGCGACGGGGATGCCGCGCGGCAGGCGGGCGGCAAGCTCGCCCAGCACCGAGAGCGCCGCCTGCCAGATCGCCTCCGGATCGTACTCGGCCTGGTCGGGTGCCGGGTGCAGCGTCGGGGTCGGCCGGCCGGCGACGGCGCGAAAGGCGCCGTGCCGGTCGATCAGCAGGCCGCGGACGCTGCCGGTGCCGATATCGAGCCCGATCAGGCAGGGAGCGATCAGGCTGGGCGGATCGGGAGCGTCGGCGCTCATCCCTGGCGGCTCAGCGCCTCCGCGGTCGCAACGTCGGCGCCGTCATGGATGATCGCCTTCATCGCCCGCACCACGCCGGCGGGATCGGGGTTCTGCCAGATGTTGCGGCCGAACACGACGCCTTTGCCGCCGGCGGCGACGCTGCCGTGCACCACGTCCAGCGCCGCGCGCAGCGTGTCCATCTTCGTGCCGCCGGCAATCAGCACCGGCACCGAGGCCGGCACGGCGCGCGTCACGCGCGCGAAGCTCTCCGGCGAGCCGGTGTAGTAGGTCTTGACGATGTCGCAGCCCAGCTCGAAGGCGATGCGGCAGGCATCCGCCATCGGCTTCGCGTCCATCGGGTCGGGCAGGCGCTCGCCGGGATTGGGCAGCGCCTCGACCATCACCGGAAACCCGTCGCTGGCGCAGTCGCCGACCACGCGGGCGATGATCTCGTAGGTCCGCATTTCGACCGGCGAGCCGAGAAACCCCATCAGGCAGACGCCGTCGACGCCGAGCGCGCGCGCATCCTCGACCGTGTGCAGCAGCGACCACTGGCTGTAATGCAGCCAGTCCTGCAGGTAGGTGGACGGGCCGCCATCGAGGCGCAGGAAGGTCGGCACCCGGCCGATCAGCCGGTCGCGAAAGTGCTTGATCACGCCGTAGGAGGTCATGACGCCGTCGGCCCCGGCGGCGATCACGCGGTCGAGCACGACGCCCGGATCCTCCAGCCCCGGCACCGCGCCGAGCGTGCGCGCATGGTCCATCGCGATCACCAACGCCCTGTCGCCAAGCTTCATCCGCGTCATGTCGGTCTCCTGTCGTTGTGTGAAGTCTGTTGCGAGCGGCGCCGCCGCGGCGTCCCGCGATCCTGGTCTATCCCGCGGCCACGCGAAGCTGCGCCGCGTGCGGTCGCAGCGCCTCGTACAACGCGCGATAGAGCTCGCGCCGCGGCTGGTGCATGGCGTGGTGTTCCGGGCGCGAGCGATAGCGCATGGTGACGCGCACCCGGTCGGCGGCCTCCCGCAGCGAGCCGTGCAGCCCGATCGCCTGGCCGGCCAGCATCGCGGCGCCGAGACAGGGCGCGTCCTCGACCAGCGCATGCTCGATGGTGCGGCCGAGGATGTCCGCCTTCATCTGCAGCCAGCGCGGCGAGCGCGCGCCGCCGCCGACCGCGCGCAGCGAGCCCGGTCCGACGCCCGCCGCATCCAGCGCGTCGATGCCGATCGCCTGCTCATAGGTGACGCCTTCGAGCAGCGCGCGCAGGATGTCGCCGCGTCTGGTTTCGAAGCGCAGGCCGAGCAACGCCGCCGAGGCGCCCTCGTCGCCGAGCACCGAGCCGGTGCCGGCGAAATGCGGCAGCAGGATGGGTCCGCCCGGCCGGGAATCCTCCACCTCCTCGAGCAGCGCCGCGACATCCTCATCCGCCGCCGCGTCGCCGCCGCCGGTAGCGGTGACGCTGCGATACCAATGCAGCACGCGGCCGCCCGACTGGCTGCCGGCCAGCGCCACGAAGCCCTCCGGTGCGACATGCGGATAGCAGGGAATGCCGCGCGCCGGCAGAGCGGGCGCGAAGTCCCGCAGCGCCGCCACGATCACCTCGGTGGTGCCGATCGCATACAGCGCCGATCCGGGATCGAGCACGCCGGCGCCGAGCGCGCCCATCGGCTGGTCGTGTCCGCCGAGCACCACTGCGACTCCGGCCGGCAGGCCGAGCGGCGCCGCGATGTCCGGCGCGATCGTCCCCACGACCGTGCCCGCCGGCAGGATCGGCGCAAGGCGATGCGGCTCGATCCCGGCCGCCTCCAGCGCCTCCGGCCACCACGCACCGCGCGCAATGTCATAGGCCATGGTGCGCGCCGCCATCGTCCGGTCGATCGCCGGCGCCAGGCCGAGGCGCAGCAGCGCGAACTCGCCGAAGCAAAGATATTTCCAGGTGGCGGCGTGCAGCGCCGGCTCGTGCTCGCGCCACCACATCAGTTTCGGCAGCGACGGCAGGCTGCTGACCGGCTGGCCGGTGGTGTGCCGGATCGCGGTCTCGCCCAGCCTTTCGGCGAGGCGGTGCACGGCCGCCTCGCCGCGCCGGTCGAGGCTGATCGGCGCCGGCGCCAGGCAGCGCCCGTCGCGATCCACCGGCACGATCGCTTCGCCCTGCACGGAGAGGCAGAGCGCCCGGATGGCACGGGCGAAGCAACGCGCGGTGACGTCGCGCAGGCAGGACGCGGCGGCCTGCCAGACCGCATCGGCGTCGAGCTCGAAGCGCCCCGGCGCCGGGTTGCGCACCGCATAGGCGCGGCGGGCCGAAGCGAGCGCGTTGCCTTCCGGGTCGAAGGCGACCAGTTTCGCGGCGCTGGTGCCGAGATCGAGGCCGAGCAGGACCGGATCGCGCATCGGCGGCCTCCGCCGCGTGGAGCTCACTCGAAGACGGGCGACGGCAGATCCGCGATGGCGTCGGCGGAGAGCGGCCGCACCCCGCCCAGCGCCTCGGCCGCCCAGCAGGTCTTGGCGTAGGCCTCGGCCACTTCCAGCCGGTGATAGGCGTCGCGCACGTCGCGCCCGACCGCGATCGCGCCGTGATTCTGCAGCAGGAAGACGTTGTGGTACTGGCAATACGGCGCGATCGCCGCGGCGAGCTTCGGCGAGGACGGGCGGGCGTAGGGCACCAGCGCGATGTCGCCGATCACCGCGATCAGCTCCGGCAATATGTCGCGCGGCAGTTTGCGCCCGGCGGCGGCGAAGGCGGTCGCGAACACCGGGTGGCCGTGTGCCACGCCGCCGGCGCCCGGACGCTGGCGGTAGAATTCGAGATGCATGTAGCGCTCGGAGGTCGGCGCGCGCTCGCCCTCGATCACCCGCGCCTCGAGATCGAGGCGCACCAGCATCCCGGCGGTGACCTCGCCCTTGTTGACGTTGGACGGCGTCATCCAGACGGTGCCGTCGGCGGCGCGGGCGCTGACATTGCCCTCGGTGCCGGCGACCAGGCCCTTCTGTGCCATGAGCTGGCAGTATCGGACAATGTCGTGCTTGACCTGATCCGTCATGGTTCCCTTCCGCGGGCGGCACCGGCTCGCTTCGCCGGCAGGCGTTTCTTGGCGATCTCGCGCTCGAACAACGCGCTTTCGTAGAGAAAATCCGGGCTGCGCGCATGGCGCAGCGCCAGCCCGGCGCAGAGCATGTCGATCACCGCGAGCTGCGAGATGCGTGTCGCGATCGACTCCCGCACCACGCCGGAGCGGCGCACCGCGGAGAGCAGCACGGTTTCCGCCAATTCCGTGACCGGGCCACGCGGATTGCCGGTCAGCACGATGCGCGTGCAGCCGCGCCGGCCGGCGGTCTCCAGCGTCTCGACGATGTCGCGGGTCTGGCCGGAATAGGTGATGGCGAAGAACAGGCTGTCCGGCGGCGGGTTGGAAGCGAGCGCCGCGAGCACGTGCGGGTCGCAATGCGCGCTCGCGACCAGGCCGAGGCGCAGGAAGCGCTGATAGGCATCGGTCGCGACCGGGAAGGAACTGCCGAAGCCGAGCAGGTAGATGTGCCGCGCCTCCAGCAATTGCTGCGTCGCCTGTTCCAGCATCGCCGGATCGATCAGATGCAGCGTGTCGAACAGCGCCTGCGCGTCCGCCTCGATGATGCGCCGGGCGATGCGCGCGGCGACCGGCTCCGCGCCGCCGCCGTTCGCGGGCGCCGCGCCCGGCGGCAAGGCGAGGCGGGTGCCGCGCGCGAGGCCGCGATGTTCCGCCAGAGCGAGGCGCAGCGCGCGATAGCCGTCGAAGCCGAGCGCGCGGCAGAGGCGGAACACGGTGGTTTCGCTGACGCCGATCGCGGCGGCGAGATCGGTGATGGACAGACCTGCGGCCTGGTCCTGGTGATCGGCGATCCATTGCGCGGTGCGGCGCAGCGCGCTCTCACCGGAAAGGGCGAGGCCCGCCAGCGCCTGCAACAAGCCCGCCTGCGGCGCATTCGCCTCCGGCCGCTCCGCGCGGGGCGGGATCGCCTGCGGCCGACCGGCCCCCGGAACCCCGGCAGAAAGAAGTTTCCTCTTTACAGGCATTTCCGGTGGAAGTTACTTTTCGACGGGCGCCCCGTCAAGCCGGCATGATCCGGCGCGCGGCGCGGCGTCGGACACGGCGACAAGCCGTGCAGCAAGACAGAAGGAGGAACGCTCCATGAAGCGGCAGCGATGGCTCGCTTCCCTGCTCGCCGGCATCGTCCTGCTCGCGACCGGCGCCGCCTGGGCGCAGTCGGGCCAGACGGTGACGGTCTGGTCCTGGTTCATCGCCAGCACGATGCAGAAATCGATCCAGGCCTTCGAGGCGAAGCACCCCGGCGTCACCGTCAAATACACCTACTACAACTACGCGCCGGAGTACCTGACCGCGCTGAAGGCCGCAGCGGCGTCGGGCAGCCTGCCCGATCTGATCGGCCTGCAGCCCGGCTCGCTCACGCAGCAATACCGCGCCAATCTCGAGCCGCTCGACGCCTATGCGAAGCGCGAATGGGGTGCCGACTGGGCATCGAAGATCTTCCCGGTCGATCGCCGCCAGATGCACATGGGCAACCCGGCCGGCGACGACAGCACCTACATGCTGCCCGAGGAATCGCAGGTGCTGTGCATCTGGTACAACAAGGACCTGTTCGCCAAATTCGGCCTGACGCCGCCCACCACCTATGACGCGCTGGTCAAGACGGCGAAGACGCTCGCCTCCCACGGCATCATGCCGATGTTCCAGGGCGCGGCGGATGGCTGGCAGAACGAGAACGTCTACCTGATGCTCGCCGACCAGCGCGCACCCGGGCTGATCGACCAGGCGCAGGCCGGCAAGGCCCCCTGGACCTCGCCCGCCTTGGTGCAGGCGATGCAGGACTGGGCCGGCCTGTTCAAGGACGGCGTGTTCCAGCAGGGGGCGCTCGGCGCGCATGCCTATCCGACCGGGGCGCAGCTCTTCGCGCAGGGTCGCGTCGGCATGATGGCGCTCGGCTCGTGGTGGATGCAGGAGGCGAAATACCCGCCGCCGCTGCCGCCGCTGGTGCAGAACATGCAGGGCTTCGACTTCTTCATGTTCCCGGCACTCGCCGCCGGCGGCCATGCGAGCCCGCCGGTCGGCGGCATCGATATCGGCTACGGCATGACCAAGGCGGGGGCGAAGAATCCGGCGGCCTGGACTTTCCTCGCCTCGCTGGTGCAGGGCGACGGGCTGCAGGCGGCGCTCAATGACCTCAACGACCTGCCGTCGATCGCCGGGCCGAAACCGGAGGGTGATATCAGCCCCAACATCCTGGCGATGTACGACCGCTTCATGACCGCCCTGCCGCATGCCGAGAACCAGCGCTTCGGCAATCCGGAGATCGCCGACGCGCTCGACAACGCGCTCGCCGGGGTCGCCGCGGGCAAGCTCGAGCCCGAGGCGGCGCTGAAGCAGGTGCAGGCGGTGACCGACCGGGTGCTCGGCAAGAGCTGATGCATGGTGCGCGCGATGCCGGCCCGGCCGCGGCCGGGCCGCATCGGCAGGCAGCCGCCGCCCCGGCCTCCCGCGCCCGACCGCGCGGGGCACGCGAGGACCGGCGCGGGGTACGCGCCGGCCTCTTCGCCTGGCCGGCGCTGCTGATCTTTCTCGGCTTCGTCGCCTATCCGGTGCTGTGGATCGCACTTCGCAGCCTGGCACCGGACACGGCGCCCGGCAGCCCGCGCGGCGCCTTCGCCAACTATCTGCGCGCCTTCGCCGATCCGGTGTTCTGGATCGCGATGCGCAACATGGCGCTCTGGGCGATCATCACCATCCCGGTGCAAATGGCATTCGGCGGGCTGATCGCGCTGCTGATCGAGCGCTACACGCGACGCTCCCGCGCCTTCTTCCGCACCATGTTCTTCCTGCCGGTGGTCACCAGCGTCTCGGTCGTGGCGATCGTCTGGAGCCAGATGTACGCGCCCTATTACGGCATCGTGCAGGCCTGGCTGCAGCGCCTCGGGCTGACGCTCGGGATCGCCCTGCTGGCCGATCCGCGCACCGTCATCTTCGCGCTGATCGTGGTCAATATCTGGCAGTGGACCGGCTTCTCGATGATGATGTACGTGGCCGGCATCAACGCCATCCCGGAAGACATCTTCGACGCCGCCCGCATCGACGGCGCCCGCTTCCGGCACCTGGTGCTGCGCGTCGTGGTGCCGCTGGTCGCTCCCGTGACCAAGTCGCTGCTGCTGCTCGGCGTGATCGGCACGCTGCAGACCTTCCCGATCGTCTACCTGATGACCGGCGGCGGACCCGACCACGCGAGCGAGGTGTTCGGGACCGAGATCTTCCGCCAGGGCATCGTGCTCGGCAACACCGGCTACGGCGCGGCGCTCTCGGTGCTGGTGCTCGTCCTGTCGCTCGCCCTGTCGCTGCTGCAGATCACCGCCCTCGGCGCCGAGCTGGCGCCGCGGCGGGCGCGCGAGGAGGCCGTCGCGTGACGCCGGCGCTGCGCCGTGCCCTGCCCCGCCATCCAGGCGTCGTCGCGGTGCTGCTGGTGCTGCTCGGCCTCTGGATGGTGCCGATCGCCTACATGCTCGGCGTCGCCTTCCGCCCCTCGGCCGAGGCGTTTGACCCGGCGCTGATCGAGCCGCCCTTCACGCTGGAGAATTTCGCCACCGTCATCCACGACAACCACCTGCTGCTGAACTTCGCCAACAGCGTCATCGTCACCGCCGGCACGGTCGTGATCGTGCTCGCCGCCGCCTCGATGTTCGCCTACGGCATCGCGGTGCTGCGCGTCACCTGGATGAACCCGGTCTACGCCATCCTGCTCACCACGCTGATGGTGCCGATCACGACGCTGGTGCTGCCGCTCGCGATCCTGCTCAAGCATCTCGACTGGATCAACGACTATCGCGGGCTGATCCTGCCCTATGCGGCGCTCGGCATCCCGTTCGCGATCGTCATGCTCAAGGCCTTCATGGAGGACAGCCCGCGCGAGCTGTTCGAGGCGGCGATGATCGATGGCTGCACGCCCTGGCAGATGTACTGGCGCGTGGCGCTGCCGCTGGTGCGTCCCGCCATCGCCTTCGTCGCCATCTGGCAGATCATCGTCGCCTGGAACGAGTTCTTCCTCGCCCTGATCGTGATGACCGATTCGGCGCGCAAGACGCTCACGCTCGTGCCGATGCAGTATTCCGGGCTGTACATGGCCAATCCCGGGGCGCTGTTCGCCATCCTGGTGCTGATCGCGCTGCCGCTGATCGTGCTGTACGTGATCGTGCAGCGGCATTTCGTCGCCGGCCTGCTCGGCGGCGCGCTGAAGGCCTGAGCCGCCGCGCGCCGCCGGACCGGATCAGGCGGGACGCGGCGCCGCGATCAGGTCGGCTGACGGCAGCGATGGCGCCGGCGGCGCCGGGACGGGCGTCTCGGGCGCCGGCACGCCGGCCTCGCGGCTCGCGGCGCGCGCCGCCTCCAGGCAGGCGCTGACCGCCTGGCGCAGCGATCCGGCGTAGTCGTCGGCGCCGACGATCTGGCGCGCCTGCCGATCCCGCCCCGCCTCGGCGCTGTCTGGCCAGAGGCAGACCAGCAACCGTCGGTCCGGCGCCCGCTGCCGGATCCGACGCACGGTGTAGCGCACATGCGACAGCCCCTCGCCCATCTCGAGATAGGCGAGGCAGATCATCGCGACGCCGTCCAGATCGAGCCGGCCGATGGCGGTGCGCGAGATCGCGGCGTGCGGCACGGTGCGCGCCGCGAGGCCGTGCTTCTCCAGAAGCTGCGCCAGCATCATCGCCGCCGCATCATCGAGCGGGCCACGGCCGGCGATGCACAGCACCGGGGCCGCCGAGCGCCAGGCCGGCCCGAGCTGCGCCGCGGGCGGGGCAAAGTCGGACGGCGCCGGCTCGCGCGGCAAGGCCTGCTCCGCGAGGCTCGGCGCCGCCGGCCCGTCCGCCTCCTCCTCCCCGTCGAAATCAGGATCGCGGTCGGTGTGATCGGCCAGGTCCTCGACGAAGGTGCCCATCGCCTCGCGAATGCGCTCCATGCGCTTGCCGTCGAGCACGCCTCGCTCGGCGTCGTGCGCGGCGAGCCGCAGCCCGCGCACCGCGACCTCGTCGTAGTAGGAGGAGAGCGGCCGGTCGCGCAGCAGCAGTTCCGCCTGCTCCGCCGCCTCGTCCGGATCGCCCGCCAGCATGCGCTGGTAGAAATTCTCCGCCGGCGTCAGCGCCGGGCGGTCGCCGAGCAGCACGTCGAGGAATTCCAGCCGCTCGACATGCCGCCCGAGCACGACGAGGCAGAGCGTCAGCGGCGTCGACAGGATCAGCCCGATCGGGCCCCACAGCCAGCTCCAGAACAGCGCCGCCACCACCACGGCGAACGGCGAGAGCCCGGTGCTGTTGCCGTAGACCATCGGCTCGACCACCTGGCCGGTGATCGCCTCGATGCCGGCGAACAGACCGATGGTGGAGACCGCCATGCCCCAGCCCGGACTGACCGCGGCCGCCAGCACCACCGGCAGCAGCGCCGCGATCGGCACGCCGACATAGGGAAGGAAGCGCAGCAGTGCCGCCAGCACCGCCCAGAGCGCCGGGCTCGGCACGCCGATCAGCAGCAGCCCGACGCCGATCACCGCGCCGAACCCGGCGTTGACCGCGAGCTGGGTCAGGAAGTAGCGGCTGAGCCGGCTCGCCGCGTCGTCCATCGTCACCGTGGTGCGGTGCAGGTCGCGCGAGCCGAACAGGCGGATCAGCCGATCGCGCAGATCCTCGCGCTGCAACAACACGAACACCGTCACGACCAGGACGATGACCGTGGTGCCGAGCGGCTGCAGGATCGGCGCCACGACGCTGCGCAGCAGCTCGATCGGCGAGGGGCTCGGCTCATGCACCTCGACCGGGATCGGCGGCGGTGGCGCCGGCGCTGCCTGGTTCGGTTCCGGCGCCGCCGCCGTTGCCGGCGCCGGTGCGGGCTTCGCTGGCTTGGCCGCCTTCTCGGCCTGCTGCGTCACTTCGCTGACGAGGCGCGAGAGCCGGCCGGCCGTGACTTTCTCGATCGCGGTGAACTTGTCCTCGAGCCGGGTCTGGTAACGCGGCAGGTCGCCGGCGAGGTCGGCGATCTGGCTGCCGATCAGGCTGCCGACCAGCAGGATGACGCCGAGCGCCAGGATGACCGCGAGCAGCACGGACAGGATGCGACCGAGATGCACCCGGCGCAGCAGGTTGGCGATCGGCGCCAGCACGAAGCTGAGCAGCACCGCCAACGTCACCGGGATCAGCACCTCCCGCCCGAAATAGAGCCCGGCGACCACGACGACGCCGACGGCGAGGGTCAGGAGCCCGGTCAGCCCGGGTGTTTCGGCAGGGGGCACTTGCGCTGGCGTCCGCGACCGACGGGCCGGCTCAGCCACGGCACGGTCGGCCGGGAACCGGGTGACGGGCGCGTGGCGGTGCGACGGTGTGTATCATGGGGCGCCCGGTTCCTTGACGAGAGTTGCTTGTCGCAGCAGCAACAAACGGCGAGCGCTCGCGTTCCCTCGACCGGACCCGAGTTCAGCCGATCGCCGCCAGCGCCGCCTCCACCGCCGCCCCGATGTCGCAGCGATGCCCGTGCTGGCGCAGCGCGGCGCCGAGCGCGGTCACCGCGACCGTGGCGTAGAGCGGCTCCGCGACCGGCCCCATATGGCCGATCCGCAGCAGCTTGCCCTGCGTCTCGCCGCGGCCGCCGGAAAGCACGACGCCGAGCCTTTCGCGTGCCGCCGCCAGCAGGTGCTCGCCGGACAGACCCTCCGGGATGCGCACCGCCGTCGTGGTCGGCGAGGCGATCGCCGGCCGCGCCGGCCACAGCTTCAGCCCGAGCGCCTCGAGGCCGGCGCGGCAGGCGCGGGCGGTCGTCGCATGCCGCGCCCAGACCGAGGCCGCCCCTTCCGCCAGATATTGGTCGAGTGCGGCATCGAGCCCGTACATCTCGGCGACCGAGGGGGTGAACGGGAAGGGCTGGTCGGCCCGCCAGGCCTCTTTCCAATCGAGCAGGCTGAGCACCGAGGCGCGCGGCGCCCGCGGGTTGTCATGCATCGCCGCCCAGGCCCGGTCCGACACCGCCATCACGGTCAGGCCCGGCGCGCCGCCCAGGCACTTCCCCGGCCCGGTGATGAACACGTCCGCTTCGCAGTCGTCGGGATGGATGTCCATGCCGGCGAAGGAGGAGACCGCATCGACCAGCAGCAGCGCGCCATGCGCGCGCACGATGCCGCCGATCTCGCGCACCGGGTTGATCGTGCCGGAGGGCGTGTCGTGATGCACGACGCTGACGATCCGCGTCTCCGGGTGCCGGCGCAGTGCAACGGCGACGGCCTCGGGGTCGATCGCGTCGTCGAACGGTACCGCGACCTCGTGCACGGCTTTTGCGTAACGTCGCGCCCACCCGGTGAAGCCGGCGCCGTACACGCCCGAGACCAGATTGAGCACCACGTCGTCGGGCCCGATCAGCGAGGCGGCGGCGGCCTCGATGCCCGGCGCCGGCTCGACGTGCAGGATCAGTGCCGGCTGCCGCGTGCGCAGTGCCCGCGCCGCCTTGCGCGCCGCGGCCTCGTAGAATTCCTGGAACTGGCGGTCGTAGTCGTACAGCAGCGGCCGCGCCATGGCGCGCGAGACGGACGGATAGGCGGCAACCGGGCCGGCG
Source organism: Acetobacteraceae bacterium (assembly GCA_035504175.1). GTDB lineage: Bacteria > Pseudomonadota > Alphaproteobacteria > Acetobacterales > Acetobacteraceae > DATJSJ01. The sequence continues at coordinate 1,888 of DATJSJ010000027.1, read as the reverse complement.
GACAGGATCGCCACCGGGTCGCGCAGCGCGTCGGCCATCGTCCCCCCTCCTCCGTTCGGTGGTCAGTTTGGTGCGGGCGGCAGCGGCGTGTGGCCGCGGATCAGGTCCGCGGCGCGCTCGGCGATCATCATGACCGGCGCGTTGATGTTGCCGCCGGGCAGGTCCGGCATCACCGAGGCATCGACGACGCGCAATCCCTCAACGCCGCGCACCCGTAGTTGGGAGTCGACGACCGCGAGCGCATCGGCCTCAGTGCCCATGCGGCAGGTGCCGGCCGGGTGGTGCACGGTGATCGCGGTCTTGCGGATGTATTCGTCGATCTCCGCGTCGCCGGCGCAGCCGGGTCCAGGCGCGCGTTCGCGCGCGATGAAGCGCGCGAGGGAGGGCTGGGCGGCGATCTCGCGCACCATGCGCACCGCCGCGCGCAGGCTCTGCCAGTCGCGATCCGTGGCGAGGAAGTTCTGGTGGATGCGCGGTGCCGCGGCCGGGTCGGCGGAGGCGAGCGTCACCGCACCGCGGCTTTCGGGATGCACCAGCACGGTGCGCATCGCGAACCCGTCGGTGAAAGGCTGCTTGAATGGCGCGAAGTAGGGCCAGGCGCCGAGCGGTGCCGCGGTGAGCAGGATCTGGAGATCGGGCAGCACGCGATCCGGCGCGCTGCGCAGGAACGCGGTGAGCCCGCCCGGCACGTCGGCGGCGAAGCCGAGCCCGAGCACCTGCGCCGCGACCAAAGCGAGGGCGATCCGGTCGTAGCGCATCATGCTTTGGAACGGACTCGGGATCGCCCGGTCGTACATCAGGATCACGGACGGGTGGTCCTGCAGGTTGCGGCCGACGCCGGGCAATGGCACGCGCACGTCGATGCCGTGGGCGCGGAGCTGCTCCGGATCGCCGATCCCCGACAGCATCAGCAGTTGCGGCGAGTTGATGACGCCGCCGGCGAGAATCACCTCGCGTTCGGCGCGGGCGACGTGTTCCATACCGCCGCGGCGATACGCGATGCCGACGGCGCGCCCGCCTTCCATCACGATCCGGGTCGCGAGCGCGCCGACCTGGACGGTGAGATTGGGCCGGTCCAGCGCCGGGCGCAGATAGCCGGTGGCGGCGCTGCAGCGCCGGCCGCGACGGATCGTCATCTGCAGCCGCGCCACGCCGTCCGCGCCGGTCGCGTTGTAGTCCTCGACCAGACGATGCCCGGCCATGCCGGCGGCCTCGAACGCCGCCGGCAGCAGCGGATCGCGGTAGCGGCAGCGCTGCACGGTGATCGGGCCGCCGCCACCACGCGTCGCGCTCTCGCCGTCCTCCCAGGATTCCTGGCGCTTGAAATAGGGCAGCGCGTGCGCCCAGGACCACTCGGCGAGGCCGTACTCCCGCGCCCAGCGGTCGTAGTCGCTCGGATGGCCGCGCACATGCGCCATGGCGTTGGTCGAGGACGAGCCGCCGACCACCTTGCCGCGCGCGCATTCGACGGCGCGGTCGCCGACATTGGCCTCGGGCTCGCAGAAATACATCCAGTCGTGCAGGCGCTTCTGCAGGATCTTGCCCCAGCCGAGCGGGATGTGGATCCAGGGATCGCGATCCCAGCCGCCCGCCTCCAGCAGCAGCACGGAGCGGCCGGCATCCTCGGTCAGCCGCGAGGCCAGCACGCAGCCGGCCGAGCCGGCGCCGACGATGATGGTGTCGTAGGTCGCGGCCTCAGTCATGCGCGGCGACGCGCTTCAGGCTGATATGGATGTTCTTCTCCCGCGTGAAGGAGAGCAGCTCGCCGAGACACTCCTCCCGCCCGATGCCGGATTGCTTGACGCCGCCGAAGGGCGCGCCGAGGAAATGCTTGCCGACCTCGTTCACCCAGACGAAGCCAGCATCGACGCGCGCGGCGGCGCGGTGC
>DATJSJ010000026.1:0-30009 GCA_035504175.1 Acetobacteraceae bacterium | reverse complement strand
ATCCAAAGGGGGTCCGCGGGTCCGCCGCGTCATCATGGGGTAGAGTCCGCCTCGACGGCTGTCCCGTTCCTTTCGCGCCCAAAGGACCCTCGGTTACGGTGTAACCCCGGCCGCTTGGCAGCGGTCGATACGATTTGTCCGGTCGCCATCTTGCACGGCGACCGCGTCTCGGGTTCGGGCGTCATGCCGACAGGAGGGCGACACCCGCCACTCGGCCGGTGCTGAACGCGCGCGAGGATGTCGGCGCCCCACCAACTCCTGGGCCGGCCGGGCGGCGAAGCTCGCCGCGAGCCCCCATCGCCGACTTGCAAAAATGCCCACTCAGAGCGGACTGGCGAGATAGGTGCGCATTCTTCGTTACAATTAGACACCGAAACCCTTTTCCGTCAGCGCCGAGTGACTCGCTATCGTGCCAGCGTGGCGCAGGCTGCGCCTGAGCCAAGCCAGGCCTTCACCTGAGCAAGCCGATTTGTGCAACGGGCAGCGTGCCCAGTGCTCTCAGGGTACCCAGAGGGACGATTCCCTCGACTGCCCTGGGCCCCGGCCGGGCGGAGAGTGGAACCATCTCCGCCCAGCCGGTGAGCCCGCCGGGGAAGCACGACAATCTGCAAATTCTGACATCCTGCAACGGCCGGTTGTGTCGCACGTCGGCAAGCGAGCAGGGATAGAATTGCCGTCCCCGTAGCCCGAGACCGACCGGCAGAATAATGAGTCTTTGCCGTCCGGCCTCCGGGCTGTTGGGTGCCATCCGAATCTGCGGCTGCTTTCCAGCCTGTTACACTCAGAAACCAAAACCTCGGGCTATCGATCTCTTGGCGTTCGCTACCGTGCAGGGACGGAACGCAGGCGCGAGAGGTCATGGCCGATAACACCCTTAGTCTTGGCGAGGTAGCACGTCGCAGCGATCATCTCATGGTTGAATGCCGCCCCTGCCGGCGCTCTGGCTTGCTCCTACTCTACCGCTTGATCGGCGAGCACGGATCGGCAGTGTCTGTCAGCATTCTCCAGGATAGCCTGGCAGCGGCATGCTGTAGTGAACACAAGGCGAAAACGGGCTCATGCGCCATCACCTTTCCCGAGTTTCTCACCTGGTAACCGGGGCAAGGCACCCGGGCGAGGGGTAAGTCTTCGAATCCCGGGACGCGACGCGATCTGATTCGATCTCGGTGTGGTTGCCGCCGTTGCGATCGATGGCCTTTCACCGGCCGAGCTGTAGGTTCTGGCACTGCGGCTGTTTGGCGAATTGGCCGAATTCGAGCGGGTCATGCACAAACTCGATATCTTCACCGATCTGCGCCGCGCCGCTCGGCGGCGATTCCGACTCGACGCAGCGGATCTCGTCGTCGCCAATCTTCTGCGGGAGAAAGAAACCTGGGTGGTTGTCGAGGCCCCGGCACGCGGCAGCGGGGACGGCATTCCATTCGCCGATCGCTTCTGCTTCATCGACGGCTTCGCCATGACCTGCGGTGTCGTCGTGCCGGTGACCGACGGCACGCGCTCGGGCGTCAGCCGCTGCACGCTAATCAAACGCAACCGTGCCCGCGTGCGGATCGACCGGACTCGACCTATTCGCCGGACCGCCGCGCGCATCGTGCCGGCTTGCGGGTAAACGCGCGCGCTGACCGTTGAAAAGCCGGGAATGGCAAGTTTCGATATAAGGAGTCCGATCCACGACCTTCTTCCCCTCTGCCTCGCAAACCAGCCCCGGAGTGCGGTGACCCTCCCCGAACCCCCCTGGTTTCCCGACTCCCTTGCCGCCCGCCGGCCGTTCCTGCGCCGCCGCGCCTTGCTGACCCGCGCGACGCGCGCCTTCTTCGAGGCGCGCGGCTACACCGAGGTCGAGACACCGTACGCCGTCCCCGTTCCCGGCGAGGAGGTGCACCTCGCCGCCTTCCGCACCGAACGCCGCGCCCCGGACGGGACCACCGAGCCGCTCTGGCTGCACACCAGCCCGGAATTCGCGATGAAACGGCTGCTGGTCGCGGGCGCCGGCCCGATCTTCCAGCTCGCCCGCGTCTGGCGGAACGGCGAAGCGAGCGATCTCCACGCCCCGGAATTCACCATGCTGGAATGGTACCACCCCGGCGCGACGCTCGCCGAGTTGATGGACGAGACCGAAGCGTATCTGCGCGCCGTGCTGCCGCCGGTCGTGACCTGCCGCGGCGTCACCACCGATCTCGCGCGCTTCAACCGGCTCACGGTGGCCGAGGCCTTCACCCGCCATGCCGGCGCCGACCTGCTCGCGACCGCGGGCGACGCGGCGGCGCTGGCGCGCGAGGCCGGGGCGCGGCTGCGCGACGGCGAGGACTGGGAGGACCTGTTTTTCCGCCTGCTGCTGGAACGCCTGGAGCCGCGTCTCGGCCGCGACCGCCCGACCTTCCTGACCCACTGGCCGGCGGCGCAGGCGGCGCTGGCGCGGCGCGATCCGGCCGATCCGCGCGTCGCCCTCCGCTTCGAGCTGTTCCTCTGCGGCATCGAGCTCGCCAACGCCTTCGAGGAGCTGACCGACGCGGCGGAGCAGCGCGCCCGCTTCCTCGCCGACCGGGCGCGACGCAACGCAATCACCGGCGAGGAGGATTGGCCACTGGACGAGGATTTCCTCGCCGCCCTGGCGCACGGCATGCCGCCCGCCTCTGGCATCGCGCTCGGCTTCGACCGGCTGGCAATGATCGCCGGCGGCGCCGACCACATCGCCCAGGTGCGCTGGCTGTAGCCCGCACCGTCACTCCCCGGCGCGCCGGACCCTGCCGCGCGACGTGATCCAGGCCACACCGGAAGCGCAACGTTCCGCCTAGCCTGCCGCCGTCCGAAGGCGCGCGGCGTGGCGGAGGAGGCGCATGACCCAGGTATCGCTGTTCCGGCCGGAGGCCGTGGATTTCCGCCGCGACGCCCTGGCCGGCAGCCTGCCGCTGCCGCCGCCACCGGCGCAGGCCGGGATCGCCTGGCTGCTGGTTGGCGCGATCCTCGGAATCGCGGTCTTCCTCGCCACCGGCCAGTACGCGCGCAAGGCGGCGGCGATCGGCTATCTCACGCCCAGCCTCGGCATCGCCAAGGTGCTGCCGCCGCGCGCCGGCGTTGTCACGGCGGTCGCGGTGCATGAGGGGCAGGTCGTGGCGGACGGCGCGCCGCTCGTCACCGTCCGCGTCGAGGAGGCGGACGCGCATGGCGGCGATGTCGGCCGCAGCGTGGTCGCGGCGCTGGAGCGCCAGCGAAGCCAGCTCCTGGCACAGATCGGGCTCGAGCAGGCGAAGGCGGCGGCCGAGGCGGCGGCGCTGCGCACCCAGCTCGCCGATCTTGCCGCGGAATCGGCGACGCTGCGCGCCGAGCTGGCGCTGCAGCGGCAGCGCACCGACGTGGCGGAGCAGCAGGTCGCGGCCGGGCGCGCGGTGGTCGGGCGCGGCGATATCGCGCGGGTGGAACTCCAGCGCCGCGAGGACAACGCGTTGGCGCAGCGCCAGGCGCTGGTCGGGCTGGCGCGGCAGATCGCCGAGAAACAGGCGCAAACCGACCAGCAGCGCCAGGCGCTGGCGCAACTGCCGAACGCGACCGCCGCCAGCATCGCGACGCTGCGCGGCTCGATCGCGGAGATCGACACGCGGCTCGCCGACCGCCGCGGCCAGAGCGGCTATCTGCTGCGGGCGCCGGTCGCAGGGCGGGTCTCGGCGCTGCAGGCGCGGGTCGGCATGACCGTCGATCCGGCGATCCCGCTGCTGGCGATCGTGCCGCAGGGCAGCGCGCTGCAGGCCGAGCTGCTGGTGCCAGCGCGGGCGATCGGCGAGGTGACGCCGGGGCAGCGCGTCCGCCTCGCCTATGACGCTTTCCCGTTCCAACGCTTCGGGCTGCAGGGCGGGCGGGTCGCCACCGTCTCGCGCACGCTGCTGCGCCCGGCCGAATTGCTGGCGCCGGTCGTCGTCTCGGATCCGTCCTACCGCGTCACCGTCACGCTGGACCACCAGGACATCGCGGTCGGCGATCGCACGCTCGACCTTGCCCCGGACCTGACCTTGCACGCGGAGATCCTGTTCGACCGCCGCTCGCTGCTGGACTGGCTGCTCGAGCCGGTCGCGACCGTACGGCGGCGCGGGCTGTGAGCGCCGATCCGGCCGGCTGGCGGCTGCCCTCGCTCGCCGGGCGGCGCCTGCCCGATATCCGCCAGGCCGAGGCGGCGGAATGCGGCCTCGCCTGCCTCGCCATGGTGGCGGCGGCGCATGGCTACCGCACCGATCTCGGCACGCTGCGGCGGCTGCACCCGGTGTCGCTCAAAGGCATGACGCTGGCCGGGCTGATGCGCGCGGCGGAGCGCATTGGCCTGGCCGGGCGGGCGTTGCGCATCGAGATGGCCCATCTGCGCCAGCTGCGCCTGCCGGCGGTGCTGCACTGGGACATGAGCCATTTCGTCGTGCTCGAACGCCTCGGCCGCGGCGGTCGGCTGATGCTGCGCGATCCGGCGACCGGACCGCGCAGCATGACACTCGCCGAGGCGTCGCGGCATTTCACCGGCGTCGCGCTCGAGTTGACGCCGGTCGAGGGGTTTGCCCCGGCCGATCGCGTCGCGCGGCTGCGGCTCGCCGATCTGCTCGGCTGCGCCCGCGGCCTGGGCGGCCCATTGGGGCGCATCCTCGGCCTGTCGGTGGTGCTGCAGGTCTTCGTCCTGGCGAGCCCGTTCTATCTGCAGCTTGCGGTGGATGAGGGGGTGTCGAAAAACGACCGCGACCTGCTGACCACGCTGGCGCTCGGCTTCGCCCTCCTGGTGCTGATCAATGCCGCGTCCGGTCTGCTGCGCGCCTGGACGCTTGTGCACGTGCAGACCGCCTTCGCCTTCGGCATGGGGGTCAGCCTGTTCCGCCACCTGATGCGCCTGCCGCTCGGCTATTTCGAGCGGCGGCATGTCGGCGACCTGGTCTCCCGCTTCGCCTCGATCGAGCCGATCCGCGACCTGCTGGCGGAGGGCATGGTGGCCGCGTTGGTCGACGGCATGATGGCGGTCGCGACCTCGGTCATGATTTTCATCTATGGCGCGACGCTCGGCTTCGTCGTGCTCGGCGCGCTGGCCGCCTACCTCCTGCTGCGGATCGGCTTCTATCACGCCTTCCGGCAGCGCTCGCTGGATCTCGTGCACGCACGGGCGCGGGAGGGCACCGCCTTCATCGAGACGGCGCGGGCGATGCAGAGCGTGAAGATCTTCAACCGCGAGGCCGGTCGCGTCGCGCTCTGGGGCAGCCGCTACGGCGAGGTGCTGACCGCGAACACCGCGGTCGAGCGGCTGAAGGCCGGGTTCAAGCTGCTGAACGACCTGATCTTCGGGGTGGAAAACCTGGCCGTGGTCTGGCTCGGCACCAACGCGGCGCTGGACGGACGCATCACCATCGGCATGCTGTTCGCGTTCATGGCGTACAAGCAGCAATTCGTCGATCGCGCCGTGCGGCTGGTGGAGAAGGCGATCGAGTTCCGCATGCTGGACCTGCATCTCGAACGTCTCGCCGACGTCGCCCATGCGACGCCGGAGCCGGATGGAACCGAATCCGGCCTGGTGCCGCGTGCGGTCCGGGGCGCGATCGAGGTGCGCAACCTGAGCTTCCGCTACGCGGCGGGCGAGCCACCGATCCTGCGCGGGCTGAGTTTTCGCATCGAGCCCGGCGAACACGTCGCGATCACCGGGGCCTCGGGCTGCGGCAAGACGACGCTGCTCAAATTGATGCTCGGGCTGCTCGACCCGGACGAGGGCGAGATCCTGATCGACGGGCTGCCGCTCGCGAGTTTCGGGGCGCGGGCGCTGCGCGAGCAGGTCGGCGTGGTGATGCAGGACGACCGCCTGCTCTCCGGCTCGATCGCCGACAACATCTGCTTCTTCGAGGAGCGCTGCGACGTCGAGCACATGCAGCACTGCGCCGCCCTCGCCGGCGCGCATGACGAGATCATGCGCATGCCGATGGCCTATGACAGCCTGATCGGCGACATGGGCTCCTCGCTCTCGGGCGGGCAGCGCCAACGCATCCTGCTTGCCCGCGCGCTGTATCGCCGGCCGCGCATGCTGTTCGTGGACGAGGGCACCTCCAACCTGGACACGGCGACGGAGGCGCGGGTGAACGCCTCGATCGCGGCGCTGGGGCTCACCCGGGTGATCATCGCGCATCGGCCGGAGACGATTGCCTCCGCCGACCGCGTGCTGCTGCTGCGCGATGGCGGGCTGCGGCCGCCGGCGACGCTCGCCGAGCTTGCCGCCGCCGCCGGTCAGTCGCCGGGCTGGACGAGTGCCGCGCCGGTTTCGACGACGCCGGCGATCCGGCGCAGTGCCTCCTCCGGCGCGAGCGGCGGATCGAACAGATAGCCCTGGCCCTCGGCGCAGCCGGCGGCGCACAGGCGGCGGAGCTGGCTGCGGGTCTCGATGCCCTCGGCCGTCGTGCTCATGCCGAGCTTGGTGGCGAGATCGGAGATCGCCTGCACGATGGCGAGCGAATCCGGCCGGGTCTCGATCTCCTGGATGAAGGAGCGGTCGATCTTGATGCGATCGAACATGAAGCTGCGCAGATAGCCGAGCGAGGAGTAGCCGGTGCCAAAATCATCCAGCGCGATGATGATGCCCATCCGGCGCAGCGTCTCCAGCGACGCCAAGACCTCGCGCGTGTGGTCGAGCAGGGCGGTCTCGGTGATCTCCAGGATCAGCCGCTCCGGCGGCAATCCGCTCTCCTCCAGCGCGGCGGCGACGTCCGCGGTCAGTGACTCGCTGCCGAAATGCCGCGGCGACAGATTGACCGCGATGCGGACGTCGGGCGGCCAGCGCATCGCCTCGTGGCAGGCCCGCGCCAGCACCCAGCGGCCGATCGGCACGATGCTGCCGTCCTCCTCCGCGATCGGGATGAAGATCTCCGGCGAGACCAGGCCGCGTCGCGGATGGTGCCAGCGCAGCAGCGCCTCGAAGCCGGTGATCCGCTCGTCCCGCAGCCGCAGCACGGGCTGGTAGGTGAGTGTCATCTCGCCGCGCAGATGCGCCTCGCGCAGATCCTCGGAGATCGCCAGCCGGGCGCGCAGGGCGGAATCCATGTCCGGATCGAACCGCCGCCAGGTGGCGCGGCCGGCCGCCTTCGCGCAATACAGCGCCATATCGGCATTGCGCAACAAATCCTCGGCGACCGAGCCGTGCGTCGGCGCCATCGCAATGCCGACGCTGACGCTGCTGGTCACGCGATGGCCGTTGATGTCGTAGGGGCGGTTCAGCGTCTGCACGATGCGCCGCGCCAGGGTCTCCGAGGCGTCGAGCGGGTCGTCCAGGCGCTGCAGCACGGCGAACTCGTCGCCGCCGAGGCGCGCCACCACGTCGCCGTCGCGCAGGCAGCGACGCAGGCGCTGCGCCACAGCCTGCAGCAGAGCGTCGCCCGCCGCGTGGCCGAGGGTATCGTTGACGTCCTTGAACCGGTCGAGATCGAGGAAGTACACGGCCAGCGCTTCGCCCCGCGGCAGCGCCGCCATCGCATCCGCGATGCTGCCGCGGAAGACGTGCCGGTTGGGCAGGCCGGTCAGCACATCGTGATGCGCCAGATATTCGATATGCGCCTCGACCCGCCGGCGCTCCGTCACGTCTTCGTAGGTGGCGACCCAGCCGCCGTCCGCCATCGGCTGATGCGATACCGCCAGTGCGCGACGGTCGGCGCCCTCCTCGCAGAACATGCCGGCGCGGCGATCGGCGGCCTTCTCCGCCTGGCGCGCGGCCACCGCCTCGATATGGGCTGGCAGGTAGCGGCCGGCGGTGGCGATCGCCGCGAACACCTCGCGGATCGGCCGGCCGGGTACGACCTGTCCGGCGCCGACGCCGAACAGGGCGAGGTATTGCCGGTTGCAGACGATGACCCGTTCCTCGACATCGACCATGCACAGCGCCTGCGACATGTTGTTCAGTGCCGCGTCGAAATGCGCATTGCTGCGATTGAGCGCCGCGTCGCGCATGTGCAGGGCACGATTCTGCACGATCAGCTCATCGTTCGCCGCCTGTGCGGTGCGGTTGGCGCGGGAGAGCTCGTCGCCCGCCGACTGCAGCGTCGCCGCAAGCCCGTGCAGTTGCCGGTGCGCAATGCGCAGCAGGTGGTTGTGCCGCAGCAGCAGTCCGATCAGCACCACGCTGGAGAGCAGCAGGGCCGCGAGCACGCCGGAAAGCAGCCAGTGCAGGCGGCTCAGATGCGTCTCGTCCCGGGCCACGTGCTCGGCCGTGCTGATGGTGATTTCGGAAGCGAGCTGCACCATGTCCGACGCGAATGGCTGGAACACCCGCGCCATGCGCGCTGCGGTGCCGGGTCGGGCGATGTCCGGCAGCATCTGCTCCGCGGTGTGCACCGCGCGCGTGAAGCGGTCGATCGTCGCCGACATGCCCGCATGCCCGGCGACGAAGGCACGGACCTGCGGCCGGTTCAGCACATGCACGCGATTGATCAGGATCTCCAGGCGCAGCGTGACCGCGTCCACGTCCGCGCCGTCCTCGCCGAGGCGGAACCGATCGAGCGTGATCAGCATGCGCAGCAGTTCGGCGGCGCCCTGGCTCGCATCGGCCGGCACGTCGTATTGGGCGAAATCGTGCAGCGTGCGTCTTTGCTCGTCGATCAGCGACCGCGTGTAGAGACCGGCGGCGAGCACCACGACGGCGAGCCCGAGCACGACGGCCTTGAACCGCCCCATCCCCGGGGAGGCGCTGGTCGGTGCGGGGCGCGCGCCCGCTGCGCCGGCCGGCGCCATGCGCTCAGCTCGCGGCCGCATCGGAGAGCGCTGCTCCCCGATTGGTCACGAAAACGCCGCTGCCAGGTCGGCGAACGGCGACACTCATTGGGGCGCTCCGCGCATATCCTCAGAATGTGAGACATGGCCTAAGCACCGGTTAATCGCCCTCCTGCGGCGCGTGCACCGCAGCCCGCCTGTGAGCCGGCTCACACACCCAGAGGGTATCGTTCCGTATCATTAACGAGTGGCCGCGTCGGACCCGTCCGATCACCGGCCGGGTGCGCGGACCAGCGTGCCCAGCCGGATGCAACCCGGCCGGGCGCGGCATCCGACCCAGCAAGGAGTCCATCGATGACCGAAACCCCGAAGCTCGAGGCGCTGCCGGCGCCGCTCTCGCTCACCCCGGATCAGATCGCCGCGGTCGCAGGCGGCACCGCGCTCGCGCTGACCGTGATCGCGCTGAAGCCGATCATCTGCGGCGGCTATCCCATTGGGCCGATCTACGGCGGCGGCGTGCCGTCCCTGAGTGGCCTCGGGCCCGTCGCCGGCGGCGGCATCGCCGTCGAATAACCGGCTCGCCGCCGGCGCCCATGAGCGGCGTCGGCGGCTCCGCCCCGATGCATTCGATCCGCGGAGACCGCGCATGACCGAGATCCCGAAAGAGCCGCCGGCCATCGCCTGCCCGAGCGCCCAGCCGGACTGGGACGGGGCGCAGGTGTTCGGCGTGCAGACCGTGGCGCCCGGGCAGGGGCGGCGGGTTGGCTACCTGACGGCACCGGTGCCGGTGACGCCCGAGTTGCTTGCGGCGACCGGCAATGCGCAGCCGGCCGAGGTGTTGCGCATCGCCGCCCCCTGCATGGGCACGGGTTGCCAGCATTTCGACGGCAGCAGCTGCCGGCTCGCGACCCGCGTCGCGACCATGATGGAGCCGGTGGTCGCCGGCCTGCCGCGCTGCGCCATCCGGCCGGTCTGCCGCTGGTTCCGCCAGGAGGGCAAGGCCGCCTGCCTGCGCTGTCCGCAGATCGTCACCACCATGCGGGATCCGACCGAGCATGAGCGCCTGGTCGCGACCGGCGTCGCGGCCGCGGCCGACTGACGCGCCCGGGGATCGGCCGGGCGGCTAGAGAAACGTCGGCGCCGGGTCGATCGCCTGCAGCCGCTCGAACTGGCGCAGGATCAGCGAGATCTTGGCGAGGACGGCGCAGGCATCGGCGATTTCGCGCTCGAGACGCTCCGCCGGGGGCAGATGCGCGAGCGAGGGCTCGCCCGAGACCAGCCGCGCCCCGGCCGAGACCCGCAACGCGCCGAACGGACCGGCCGTGTCGCGCAGCGGCACGGGCTGGCCGATATGGAACCGCCGTGCGGCGAGCGCCCGCTCCGCCGTCGCAAGGTCCGCGAGGGCGGGGGCGAGATCGGCGTTCAGCCAGTGATAGACCTGCCGCGCCGGCCCGACATCGAGGCGCGCGCCGGTGTCCGGCCGGCGCAGCGCGAAGCTCAGGATCGTGCCGGTCTCGTCCCAAGCGTCGTCCGTCGGCGGGCGGCGGAGCGGGGGGACCGTCACCGGCAACAGATCCGGATTGGCGGCGATGGCGGCGCCGACGCGCCCGGTGAAGCTTTGCAGGATAGCGAGGCGTTCGGCTGGGGCGATCGCGGCGAAGGCGTGCATCTCCGCCAGTGCCGCCTGCCAGCGCAGGGCGCAGCCGAGATTGCCGGCCGGGTCGAGCCCGCGCGCCGCCGGCGCATCATCCGGCCAGTCCGGCCGTGCGGTGTAGGCGTGCAGCCCGCGCGGCAGCGCCTCGCCCGGCAGGCGAGTGGCGATCGCCGGCGGCAGCAGCACCGCGCCGCAGAATGGCGGGCCGGTGAAGAATTTCGAGCCGGTCACCAGCACCATCCAGCCGGATTCGAGATAGGCGGCGACGCGGGCCGGCCCGAGCCGCGCCTGGCAGGCATCGACCACCACGTCGAGCGACTCGCCGTGCCGGGCGTGCAACGCCTGCATCGCTGCCACGGAAGGGGCAAGCAGGCCGGTCTTCGAGACGTCGAGCAGGTGCAGCAGCGGCCGTCGCCCGGCGGCGATGGCGGCGGCAGCGATCGCCGCGCAATCCGCCTCGATTGCGGTCCCCAGGCGCAGGCCGCCGCCGGCGGCGCGCAGCGGCACGGCGGCGATCTCGGTGTCCGCGCGAAGTCCCTCGACCGGCGCACCGCGCGGCACGGCGACGCCGCACGCGGTATCGACCGCGAAATGCCGGCCGGCGGCGGCCAGCGGCACGCCGCTGCCGGTCTCCTCCGGCGCGATCAGGATGTTGCTGACCGGCCGTCCGCCCGGGTGGCGCAGGGCCAGCGTGAGCGCCAGCAGCTCGGCATCGGTGCCCGAGGCGGCCAGCACCACCGCGCCGCCCGCCGGCACGCCGTAGAATCGGGCCAGATCCTCGCGCACCAGGGCCAGTTCCGCCGTGACCCCATCCCGCCCGGCGAGGGCGGACTGCAGCAGACGCCGCCGCGCCGCCTCGGCGGCGGCGTAGCCGCGCTCCGAGCTGGACGAGGCGGTGGAGGACGCGAAGGTCACCGCCCAGGGCCGCGGCGCGTGGCTGCATCCGTAGCCGTTCAGGCCGGTGCGCGGATCGACCCGCAGCCGCACGTCGCCGCCGGTCTGCATCAGCCGTTCGGCCGGCGCGAGCAGCGGCCAGAGCTGCGCCAGCATGGCGTGCGTATCCGCCGGCAGCGGGTCGGCGCAGTGCGGCGCGTGGCGAGCGAGGCGGGACCAGAGCCGCGCCAGCGCCGGCGCGTCGGGCGCCGAGCCCCCCAGGGCGACGAGCGCACTCTCGGGCGCGGGCGCCGCGCCGAGCAGCGCGCCGTACGCCGCGGCCACCCGCGCCGCCGCCAGTCCCGCAAGCGCCGGCCGGTCCGGGCAGAGCTCGGTCCAGCAGGCGAGCTCGCCCGCGTGGCGCAGCGTCACCAGCACCGTCGCTTCGCTGCCGGCGTTCCCGAGAGCGCTGTCCAGCAGGACGAGGCCGGGGCCGGGCACGACGAAGGCGGCGCCGAGACCCGGCTCGGCCCGCACCGAGACGTCGCGGAAGATCGCCGCGAGATCCGGCCGGTCGAGCAGCCGGGCGAGCCGGTCGGGCAAGCCCGGTGCCATGCGATCGGCGGGCAAAGCACGGCGTGGCGGCGCGGGATCCCCTTGGCTGAGGCCGGCTCGCGCGGCGGTGATGCGGCGTTCGCCGGCCCACCAGGGGTGGCGGTGCCGTGCCTGGGCGATGGCTGCGGTCACGCGGCGGTCTCGGGCAACTCGATCATCGCAACTCCGTGGGCGCAGCGGCCTGCCTGCGACCGGTGCCGCCCATCCGGCGGCGCGTATGGGCGATTCGCGGTTGCACGCTACACGGGTGCGACGCGGCGCATCAATCGCGCATTGCGCTAAATCCGCCGCCGCAATGTCATCGCGGCCGGCGGGGTTCGCCCCGGTTCCGCGGATTTGCGCGGCCTTGCCCGGTCCGGCGCGGCGATGATACAGACCGTGCGATCCGCCGGCGGGACGTGGCCGTGCGGGTGACTTCGATGTCCGCGTAGCTCAGCAGGATAGAGCACAGGATTCCTTGTGAAGAACTGGGCGCCGCGCGCGGTGACGGCGCGGCGGATCCGCTCAAAGTCGGGGAAAGCTCGGGCGCGCTGATCGCCTTGCCGATCCCGAGCCAAGCCCGCGGCCCCGGTTGCGGGAAGGTGTAGAGACTGGACGGGCGGCACCCCGGAGCCCGGGGTGAAGGGACAGTCCAGACCACGAACGTCGGCGGCGACGGTCCGCCGGCGGCGGCGAAAGCCGAAGTGGGATGAATCCTGGGGCCGTGGGTTCGAATCCCGCCGCGGACATCAGTCGCCCGGTTCAGCGATGCGCGGGTCGCGGCGTTGCGGCACGACCTTCGACGGGCTGTCCGCAAGCGGTCTGGTGCATGATGTTCGCGACGTCGGGATGCAGCCGCTTGCGCGCGGAAGTGCGGGCCAGATTTGCCGTTCGCAGGTCCGGCCGACGCCGTTGGGGATCACGCCACCGGCGATCGTGGCGTCGGCGGCTCGACAGATCCCCGGTTCCGTCGTGCCGCGCTGCCACTTGACACGTGTCAGGTTCTCCCTGACAGTCTGCGTGAGCATGCGACTGGAACCGTCATGCGAGTGTCGGTGAGGAAACGGCTGTTCTGCTCGTTCTGCGGCAGGTCAGAGCGCGACGTGGCCAAGCTCGCCGCCGGGCCAGGTGGCATCCACATCTGCGACGGATGCGTCGAGGCATGTCGCCTGTTCATGAGCGGCGAGACCGCGCTGCCGCGGGACTTCCAGGCAGCGAACTGGCCGATCGAAAGGCTGCTGGAGGTGCTCGGCCCGTTGAACGCCAGTGTCGAGGAGCACCGCCGCCATCTCGGTGAAATCGTCGATGCGCTCAGAGCACGCGACGTCAGCTGGGCCAGGATCGGCGAGCGGCTTGGGGTCTCCCGGCAGACCGCCTGGGAACGTTTTGGCGCGTAAGCAGGCCCGTTGGCCGGTATCGCCGTGCCTTCCGCCGCCACGTGCTCCGCTCCTCAGCCGCGAATTCAGCGTCAGGCTTCGGCGAGGCTGATCGATTGCGTCACCGGCAAGAACGTTTGCTTCACGAAGCAGCGCCGGCGAAGTGATACGCGGGCAGCCTGAGCGAATCGACGAGGTCTCGACCAATGACCAGACGCGCGAGGCCCGGTATGCCGAACGCCCGTAGCATCTGGTTGCGCAGGAACAGGCCCGCCCGTGTTTTCGGGGCGAACAACCCGGCGAAATGCGCGGCACTTGCCTGCTTTGCCGCGATGAAGGGGCGCAGGCGCGCCTCATACGCGCGGAACGCCTCGTCGTGGCGGCCATCCGCCTGCGCAAGCTCGCCGGCCAGCACATAGGCGGCGGTCATCGCCAGCGCCGACCCTTGCCCGGCCATCAGCGACGGGCAGAACGCGGCATCGCCGACCAGCGCGATGCGGCCACGCGACCAGGTGTCCATCCGGATCTGGCTGACCCGATCGAAATACAGTGTCGGCGCGCGATCCAGTTCATCGAGAATGCGCGGACATTCCCATCGGGCATCGGCATAGATCCGGCGCAATTGCGCTTTTTGCGCCTCCGGCACCCGCGGCGCCGGCTGATCGTCGGGGCCGATCGCGAAGACGAACAGAAACAGCGTTCGCGCATCATGCAACGCAAAGCGCGCCACCATGCGGCCCGGTCGATTGTAAAGCACGTACACCGATTCGTCCCGTGGCTGATAGCCGTCGACCTCGAATGCCGCAGCCGCGTAGCCGAGGGCGGTCTCGAAACGGTCCTGCGTCCCGAAAACGAGTTCACGAACCTTCGAATGCAGGCCATCGGCGCCGATGACGAGATCAAAGCGGCGGGTGTCGCGGCGTTCGAATGTCACCTCGACGCCGTCATCCTGCGGCGCAATTCCGACGATCTGCTCGCCGAACAGAATGTCGGCGTGGTCCGTGATCCGCTCGAAGATCAGGCGCGAGAGATCGCTCCGCGCCAGCGTCACGAACCGCCCGCCGGTCAGTTCGTCGAAGATGGCCGCGCCGAACCCGGCGACGCGTTCGTTCCGGCCGTTCACGACGCGCATCTCGCGCATGTGATAGCCGATGCGGCTGATCTCGGGGAGCAGGCCCATTTTCCCGGCGATGTCGTAGCCGAGGCCCCAGAAGTCGATGACGTAGCCACCGCTGCGCAGGGTCGGGGACTGCTCAACGATCGTCGGGGTGAAACCCGCCGCTCGCAGCCAGTAGGCCAAAGTCGGGCCGGCGATGCCCGCGCCGCAGATCAGGATGCGTCGGTTGTCCATCGGCACGTCATCGGCGCGACGCCAAAGTTGGGCTGCCGCCGCCCTCAGGCCAGCATCCGTTCGACGGCGCCCTGCGCCCGCACGTCCTGCCCCAGCACCTGGTGGATTTGCGCGACCACCGCCGCGCCCTCACCGACCGCCGCGGCGACGCGCTTGGTGGAACCTGCCCTGACATCGCCCACCGCAAAGATGCGCGGCCGGCTGGTCTCGAGTGGCAGCGCCGGCCGCGTGGTCGCGACCGAAAACCCCCCGCCGGTCACGACGAAGCCCTTGTCATCCGTCCGCACGCAGCCGGCGAGCCACTCCGCGTTCGGGTCCGCGCCGATGAACAGGAACAGGTGGCGCATCGCACATCGCTTCACCGCGCCGGTCGCCCGCGTGCGGAAAACCGCGCCGGTCAGTCCCTTGGCGCGACTTCCCTCCAGCGCCACGATCTCGGTTCCGACATGCAGCTCGACATTCGGCAGGGCCGCGATGCGGTCGATCAGATAGCGCGACATCGAGGCCTCCAGGCCGGCACCGCGCACCACGAGGTGCAGCCGCCGCACCTGCGGCGCCAGATAGGCAACGGCCTGTCCCGCCGAGTTGCCGCCGCCGACCAGCGCGATCTCCTCGCCGGCGCAGAGCCGTGCCTCGATCGGCGAGGCCCAGTAGGAGATGCCGGCGCCCTCGAAGCTCGCGATATCGGCGATCGCCGGCTGGCGGTAGCGCGCGCCGGAGGCGATCACCACGGTGCGGGCCCGGATCGCACTGCCGTCGCTGAGAACGAGCCGCAGCGGCGCCGCGTCGCCGCCATCGCAGTCGAGCCGGCAGACCTCGAGCGGAATCGCCAGCTCGGCGCCGAATTTCTGCGCCTGGCTGACGGCGCGGCCGGCCAGCGCCTGGCCCGAGATGCCGGTCGGAAAACCGAGATAGTTCTCGATCCGCGCCGAGGCGCCGGCCTGTCCGCCGATCGCGCGCTGGTCGAACACGATCACCGACAATCCTTCGGAGGCGGCGTAGACCGCGGTCGCCAGGCCCGCCGGCCCGGCGCCGACCACGGCCACATCGTACAGCGTCGCGGGATCGAGCTCGGGCGTGATGCCGAGGCACATGGCCGCCTGCGCCTCGCTCGGCCGCTTCAGCACGGTGCCGTTCGGGCACACCATCAGCGGCAGTTCCTCGGGACGCACGCCGAGCCGCCGGACGAGGGCCAGCCCTTCCTCGTCACTGGCGGCGTCGAGCACCGTGCAGGGATAGCCGTTGCGGGCGAGGAAGCCCTGCAGCCGCACGAGATCGGCCGCGGCCGGGTCGCCGACCAGCACGGAGCCGACGCCGGGCATCTCGATCAGCGCGACACGGCGCAGGATCAGCGCGCGCATGATCAGTTCGCCGAGCTCGGCGGAGGCAATCACCAGCGCACGCAGATGCGTGGCATCGAAGGGCAGGGCGGTGCAGCCATGCGGGCCGGCGCGACCGGCGGCGAGCGAGCTGCGGCCGCCAAGCTGGCTGAGCTCGCCGGTGAACTGGCCGGGGCGGATGGTCACGATCGGCGCCTCGTGCCCAAGTCCGTCGCGGCGGCGGACCTCGATCGCGCCGTCCAGCACCAGCCAGGCCGGGGCGTGCCGCGTGCCGACCTCGAAGATCGTCTCGTCAGGCGCGAAACGCTGCGCCTCGCCGCTGGCGAAGCGTCGTGCCGTGTCGAGCTGCGCCGTGGTGAGCTCGGGAAAGAGCTGCCCCCAACGGGATTTGGCAACGCTCATCGCGTTTCTCCGGTGTGTCCGGCGGGGGCTGCGTCAGGCATTGACCGGCGCGGGCCGCAGCAACGCGGTCAGCAGCAGCATGACGATGCCCGCCGCCGCGACCGCGGCAAATCCCTGCTCGTAGGAGAGAACGTTCGCCTGTGCCCGTACCGCCTGGCCGAGCAGTTGCGCCGCCCGCCCGGAGGCGTCCGGCAGACCATCCGAGCGCGCGGCCACCGCCGCCGCGTAGGCGGACAGGCGCTCGCCGGTGATCGCGCCGCCCGATTCCACGTGCAACCCGATCAGGTTGGAGGCGACCTGCTCGCGCATCCGGACGAAGGTCTGCATGAAGGCGCTGCCGGCCTCGCCGCCAAGCAGCCGCGCCGTCTGCAGCAGCACGCCGAAGGTGATCGCATCCGCCGGCTTGAGATGCCGCACGGCGAACAGAACGAGCGCGATCAGCGCCGCCGACTGGCCAAACGCCTGGAGCACCTGCGACGGCAGGAAATCATCGGTCGCCCACACCGACGTCACCAGCGACGCCATGGCGCAGGCAATGCCGACCGCCGCTATCCCGATCGCCAGCATCACCCGCGGATCGAGCCAGCGCAGGGTGGCTGCGATCACCGGCGCCAGCACGAGCTGCGGCACCGCGATCCACAGCAGCACCTTGCCCACCTGCAGCGACCGGAAGTTCTGCAGCGTCGTCAGGTATTGCGGGATCAGATAGCTGGTCGAGAGGATGATGAACCGGTACAGCACCAGGATCACGATGATGATCCCGATGTTCGGTCGCAGCAGGAAGCGCGGATTGATCCACGGGTGCTCGGCGACCCAGGTCTGCACCACGAAGGCGGCGATCAGCACGACGCTTCCGACCAGCAGACCGCAGATCAGCCCCGAGTTCAGCCAGTCCAGCCGGTTGCCCTGATCGAGTGCCGCGTAGAGCATCGAGAAGCCGGACGCGGCGAAGAACATCCCCCAGAAATCGGCGTCGTGCAGCGCCTCGCGATTGACCGGCGGCCGCGGCATGCCGAAGCGGATGCAGGCGAGCATCGGGATCGCCAGCAGCGCGCCCTGCCAGAAAATCCAGTGCCAGGAGAGATGGTCGAGATACCAGCCCTCCAGCGAGGCGGGGATGTTCAGCGACAGCTCCAGGTTCAGCCCGTACGCGGCAATCCCGTACGGCCAGAGCGCCGGCTTCAGGCTCTGCAGCACGAAGCCGATAGTGAGCGGGATGAAGGTGCCCGACGCCAGCCCCGCCACCGCCTGGCCGACCAGCAGGCTCGGCAGGTCGGGCGCGAAGGGGATCAACGCCGAGGTCACGCCGAACACCGCGGCGGAGACCATCAGCACGCGGCGCGGTCCGAACACCAGGCCGATCCAGGCCGCGACCGGGCCGATGCACATCTGCCCGACCGTCGATGCGGTGGTGATCCAGGCACCTTCGTCGAACCCGGCATGCACCGCGCCGCGCAGATCGGCGAGGCCGAAACTGGTGATGCGCGTGTAGAGCGTCGAGATCACCGCGCCGAACAGCACCGCGGCAATGCCGATGATCGGGCGCCGGCAGGGCGGCGCCGGCGGGGCTTCGTGGTGCGCGAGCGGCGCCAGCCGGGCGACGAGGCTGCTCACCGTGCCGCCTGTGTGCCCGATGCATCGGTGTGGATCGTGGTCTCGACCGACATGCCCGGCCGCAGCCGGTCGCCGAGCCCGCCGTCGTCGTCGAGCGCGATCTTCACCGGCACGCGCTGCACCACCTTGGTGAAGTTGCCGGTCGCGTTATCCGGCGGCAGCAGCGCGAATTCCGAGCCGGTGGCCGGCGACCAGGACTGCACGTGGCCGTGCAGCACGACGCCCGGGAAGGTGTCGATGCGGATTTCGGCCGGCTGGCCGACCCGGAGATGCGTGAGCTGCGTCTCCTTGTAGTCGGCGAGCACGTAGAGATGCGGCAGCGGCACGACCGCGATCACCTGCGTGCCAATTCCGACATATTGCCCGGGATAGACACGACGCTGACCGACGAGGCCGTTCGTGGGGGCGCGGATGCGGGTGTAGCCGAGATTGATCTGCGCCAGATCGCGCGTCGCCTCGGCGGATTTGAGATTGGCGGCGAGCTGCGCCTCCTGGCTCTGCTGCACCTGCAATTGCCGGTGCGCCGCCTCCAGCGCCGCGCCGGCCTGCAGCACCTGCGCATTGCCGAGGGAAGCCGCGGCGTCGGCCTGTTCCACCGCCTGCTCGGTGCCGGCGACGCGGCTCGCCAGCAGCTTGCGCTGGCGCTCGGCCTCGAGCCGGTTGCGCCAGGCGGTGGCGCGGCTGCCTTCGAGCTGCGCCTCGGCCGCGGCGATGTTCGCCGCCTGCAGCCGCTCCTGCGCCTGCAGGTTCGTGATCGCGGCCTTCGCCGCCGCGACCGAAGCCTGGGCCTGGGCGAGCTGGGCCTGGAACGGCGCGTCGTCGATCTCCACCAGCAGGTCGCCGGCATGCACGTGCTGGAAATCGCCGACCCGGACGGCGCTGATCCGCCCCGCAACCTGGGCGGAGAGCGGCGTCAGATCGGCGGCCAGCGTCGCATCGTCGGTCCATTGCGCGCCGGCGGCGCCGACCCAGCGGTCCCAGTTCAGCATGATCGCCGCGGCCAGCCCGCCCGCCAGCACGACCGCGAGCAGGCGTGGCAGCAGCGCGAGCAGCCGCCGGCCGGCGGCCCGGGTTACGGCGGGGCCTTCCGTCTGGCGCGCGACATCCGAACTGCCGCTCATACGGGCATTCCTTCCCGCGCATCGGTGCGGTGCGCGACTGCGATCAAGTCATGTCGCGAACCTCACCACCACGCAAGAACGGCGGCGCGGGCTGGATCGCCAACCCAGAGTGGCGCCCGCGCCGGGCCGCGCGCCACGGAAGCAGGCGAGGATTTGCCCAGGGATTGAGAGGTATTGTATGCCCATCAACCGTGGGGAGATTGATCCCCTGCGTCACGGCTGGGGGCCCGCGCCTTCGCGAGGTCACCGGCGCTGCGGTCGACACCCGCGAGAACTGCGCGAATGCCCGGCCGTCGGCCGCGCCTGCATGCGACGGGCCGTCAAACAATCATGTGAGCTCCGCAATCACGCGGCCGAGGTGGGGGCGCGTCATGTCCGGACGCGGTATCCCGCCATCCGCGGCCGCGCGCGCTCCTTGCGAACGCTGCTGCTCGCGGCTTGCGAGCAGCAGCGTCATTCGATCCGGATTTCGACGCGGCGGCTCATGACGCCGGGATTCCCGCCGGTCTGTCCCTGGCCCAGACGGACCAGGCGTGACGATGCCACGCCGTCGGCCACCAGAGCGTCGGCCACAGCCTGTGCGCGCTGCTGCGACAGGACGATGTCCGCCTGCGGACTGCCGGCGCTGTCGGTATAGCCGATCACCTGCACCGCCGCGGTCGGAGACTGCTGCGCGCGCTGGGCGGCATGCGCGACCACGTCGTGCGCCGGCGGGTCGAGCGTCGCGGAACGCTCCTGAAAAAACACGACGTAGTCGGGTCTCCCGCCACCGAACAGGGCGCACCCGGCAAGGGTCAGAACGAGGAGGATGGCGAAGGTGACGCGGATCATGTGTTGCTCCCGCAGGACGGCTCGCCGGAATTGTATCGCGACACTAACACTGCGTCGCGCCAGCGGTTGCCGCTGCGCAACGCCTTGGCCCGGCGCGGGCGAATCCTCGCTGCACCATGCCGGAGACAATCGCGCCGCCGCAGCCTCCGCGACGGCATTTGATCGGCCGGACGTTGCTCGATTCCCGGGTCTTGCCGCGTCGCACTGACCCCGACCGCGCCGACGCGCTGCCCCCTCGAGTCTCGCCCCGCTTATTGATGCCCCGCTTATTGATGCCCCGCTTATTGATGCCCCGCTTATTGATGCAAGCGTCACGACCCGCCCTCTGGCGGCGGCGTCACGCTGCCGGCACGATCGGCATCGCGGAGAGGTCCAGGATCATGCCCAGGATCATGTCCAGAATCGTGCCCGGCGTCATGGCAAGGCTGGCGGCATCGCTGCTGCTGTGGCTGGGCCTGCTTCTCGTCGCCGGCCGGCCCGCCACAGCCCAGGATAGCGCGGCGTTCGACCTGCCGGGGCTGCAGGCCGATGCCGATGCCTTCCTGACCAGCCTGCGCCAGCCCTACCCGGCCGGCGCGCCGGAGAGCCAGTTGCGGCAGGCGGCCGCCACCGCCGATGCGGCGGTCGGCGCCGGCGACTGGGATACCGCGCGCCGGTCGCTCGCCTTCCTGATCGGCGCCAGTCCGCACTCGGTCGCCTGGGGCTGGCACACCTGGCTCGATCTCGCCCGGGCCGAGCTCGGCGTCGCGCCGCCGCAGCCGCAGGCAGCGCTCGAGGCCGCCTGGTTCGCGTTCACCTCGGTCGATCATGCCAGTGACACCCTGGCCGCGGATCAGGCGACGGCGCTCGCGGTGATGGCGACGGCGCTCGCGGCGCTTGACCGGCCGGTGCCGGAGCTGCTGGTGCTGCGGGCAATCGTCGCGCGCCGGCCGGATGACGCGGCAGCGCGGCAGCGCCTGGCGCAGCGGCAGCAGGCGCTCGGCTTACTGTTCCGCGGCGTCGCCACGGATTCCGAGGCCTTCCCGGCACGCGCCTGTCTCAGCTTCGTCGGCCACCCGAGCAGCGCGCCGGATTTCCACCCCGGCGACTGGGTCAGCCTGACGCCGTCGCGGCACGACGTTGCGGTGACGCTGGAATCGGGACGCATCTGCCTCACCGGCCTGCCCGCCGGAGCCACCACCACGGTGACGCTGCGTCAGGGGATGCCGGGCGATGACGGCATCGCGCTGCGCCACGACATGACGATCCGCATCGCCATGCCGGATCGCCGGCCGCGCCTCGTGTTCGACGGCGCGCGCTACCTGCAGCCGCGCGATGCGGCGGCGACCGTCGCGCTCGACGTGGTCAACCTCTCCGCCGTGAAGCTGAGTCTGGTGCGCATCGGCGAGCGCAACCTGCTGCACGTGATGCAGACCTACCCGCCGGCGAACGGGCCGATCGGCTCGGACGGCGCCAATGATCTGGCGCAGAACCAGGGCCGCGTCGTCTGGACCGGCCATGCCGCGGTGCCGGACTTCCACCGCAACGCGCTGCAGCACGTGGTGCTGCCACTGCCGCCCGCGCTTGCGGCACCGGGGCTCTACGCGCTGATCGCAGCGCCAGGCGACGGCACGCCGTTCGCCCAGGGCGATGCGCCGGGCGCGGTGCAGTTCGTGCTGCGCACCGATCTCGCCCCCACCGTCTGGCACGGCGCCGATGGCGATCTGGTGCAGGTGCGCAGCTTCGCGACCGGGCTGCCGGTCGCGGGCGCCGCGATCGACCTGCTCGCCAGCGACAATGAGCGGCTCGGTCACGCCACCACCGACGCGGACGGCGTCGCGCGCTTCGCGCAACCGCTGCTCGCCGGGCAGAACGGGCTCGCGCCGGCGGCGCTGCACATCACCGGTCCGGGCGGCGACTTCACCCGGCTCGACCTGACCGCGCCGGATTTCGATCTCTCCGATCGCGGCGTCGCCGGCACGCCGCAGCCCGGTCCGATCGATCCGTTCATCTGGCTCGATCGCGGCATCTATCGGCCGGGTGAGACCGTGCAGGTGATGGCGCTGCTGCGCAACGAAGCGGGCGCGCCGGTCGACCTGCCGCTGCACCTCGTGGTGACGCGGCCGGACGGGCGGGTGTTCCGCGACCTCGTCCCCGACCGCAGCGACGACGCCGCGATCCACGAAGCCGTCACGCTGTCGCCGGGCGCACCGTTCGGGAGCTGGACGGTGGCGGTGCAGGAAGGGCCGAAAGCGCCGCCGATCGCCAGCCGCAGCTTCCTGGTCGATGCCTTCGTGCCGCCGCGGCTCGCCGTCAGCTTCGACCACCTGCCGCCGGCGCTCGACCCCGGCCGCACCACCGATCTGCCGGTCGCGGTGCGATTCCTGTACGGCGCGCCGGGCTCGGACCTGTCGGGCTCGGGTTCGGTCACGCTGCTGCCCGATCCGAAGCCGTTCGACGCTTTCGCCGCCTATCATTTCGGCCTGGCGGAGGAGGGCTTCTCCGGCAAGACCAGCGAGGTCACGCTGGCGACCACCGATGCCGCCGGCGCAACGACGCTGCCGGTCAACCTCGCGACCCTGCCGGACGTGAGCGGCGCGCTGCAGGCGAAGCTCGAGGCGACGATCAACGATCCGGCGGGACGCAGCGTCGCCGCGACGGCGCAGCTCCCTATTCGCCCGGCGGCACCGATGATCGGCATCGCCGAGGATTTCTCCGGTGACTCGGTCAACGCCAACACGCCGGCCGGATTCCGCCTGATCGCTGTCGCGCCCGACGGCAAGCGCGTCGCGATGCCGGTGCAGCTTCGCCTGGTGCGGCAGGTGCCGGACTGGCGGCTGGCGGTGAAGGCCGGCCAGGCGCGCTACGAGACGGTCTGGCGTGACGAGCCGGTCGATGCCCGCAGCATCACCCTGCCAGCCGACGGCGCGCCCTACGCCTACACCGAGACGCTGCCGTTCGGCCGCTACCGGCTGCAGGTGCTGCAGGCGACGGGCGGGCTCGCCGCGAGCTCGGTGATTTTCTATTCCGGCTGGGCGACCAGCGACAATCCAGACGTCCCGCCGCGCGTCTCGGTGCGCGCCGAGCGCAAGACCTACGCGCCGGGTGACACTGCGCGCATTCATGTCGAGGCGCCGTTCGCCGGGCCGGCCACCGTGCTGGTGATGACCGACCGGGTGCGGCGGGTGATCGATCTCCCGGCCGCCGGCACCAGCTTCGACGTGCATGTGCCGGTCGGCGCCGATTGGGGGCCGGGCGCCTATGTCGGCGTCCACGTCTTCCGCCCGGGCGGCGCGGACGGCCGGATCGCGCCGGATCGCGCCATCGGTCTCACCTGGGTGGCGCTCGACCCGAAGCCGCGCACCCTGCCGCTCGCGATCGAGGCGGCGCCGCTCGACCGGCCGCGCACCACCGCGACGATCACGATCCGCACGGCGCCCGGCGCCTACGTCACGCTGGCGGCGGTCGACGAGGGCATCCTGTCGCTCACCGATTTCGCGACGCCGGATCCGCTGCAGCATTTCTTCGGCCAGCGCAGCCTCGGCGTCGGCATCCATGACGATTTCGCGCGGCTGCTGCCGCCCGCCGGGGCGGCGAATACGCTGCTGCGCGAGGGCGGCGGCGGCGAGGAGGAGGCGCCGGCGACGAACATCCCGCAGAAGATCGTGGCGCTGTTCGCCGGACCGGTGCAGGCCGGTCCGGACGGGGTGGCGCGGATCCCCCTGGCGCTGCCGGATTTCGACGGCCAGTTGCGGCTGATGGCGGTCGGCTGGCAGGGCGACCGTAGCAATTCCGCGGCGCAGGACATCACCACCCGCGACCGGCTGATCGCCGAGCCGCTGCTGCCGCGCTTCCTCGCCCCCGGCGACCTCGCCCGCGCCGGCATCCTGCTGCAGAACCTGGAACTGCCGCCCGGCACGGTGACGCTGCATCTCGCCGCCAGCGGCACGATCGCGCTGGTCGACGGCGATCCGGCGCCGGTGACGCTCGCCGCCGGGCAGCGCACTGTCGTGCCGGTGGCACTCGCCGCCAGCGGCACCGGGCCGGGCACGCTGACGCTGGCCGTGGACGGGCCGGGCGGGTTCCACGCCGCGCACAGTGCGACGATCGGCGTGCATCCGGCGCGCGGCACGACGACGCGCGTCGCGGCGCTGTCGCTCGCCCCCGGCGCGACGCGCACGCTTTCCCCCGATGCCGGCGGCTTCGTGCCGGGAAGCTGGCACGCCAGCGTCAGCTTCGGCCGCGGCGTGCGCTACGACCCGCAGGCGCTGGTGCGCGCGCTCGAAGCCTATCCGCTCGACTGCCTGGAGCAGCTCGTCAGCCGCGGCCTGCCGCTCGCCATGCTGCGCGGGCTGGCGGCCGGGCCGGATCGCGCCGGCAAGCTGGAGCAGACCACCGAGGCGGTGCTCGACCGGCAGCGCTATGACGGCAGCTTCGGCCTCTGGTCCTCGACCGGCGAGGCGCAGCCCTGGCTCTCCGCCTACGCCACCGACTTCCTGCTGCGCGCGCGGGCGGCGGGTGCGGTGGTGCCCGCCTCGACGATCGCCTCCGCCCTGACCTGGCTGTCGCAGGAAGTGGCGACCCCGCCCGACGACGCGAAGGCGCGGGCGGCGCAGGCCTATGCGCTGTACGTGCTGGCGCTGGCCGGCGAGGCACCGGCCGGGGCGATCCGCGTCGCCGCGACCGGGCCGGCGGACGAACCGACGCCGCTCGCGCGCGCCCAGCTTGCCGCTTCGCTGGCGCGGCTCGGCCAGGACGAGCAGGCGCGGGCGCTGTTCGACGCCGTGCTCGCCGAGCCGGCGCGCGAGGACTGGTCGGCGGATTACGGCTCGGCGCTGCGCGACCAGCTCGCGATCGCGGTGCTGGCGCAGGAGAGCGGCGTGATGCAGGCGGCGCTGCCGTCGATCCGCGCCCGGCTGCCCGGCGCCGATCTCGACCCGGCGACGCTGGACACGCAGGAACAGGCCTGGGCCGGCGCCGCCGCGGCAGCGATGGGCGAGGGCGCGGCGCCCGTTTCAGTCGTCGCCGGTGGGCGGACGCTCGGCCCGGCGCCGGTGATCAGCCTCGCCCTGCAGGGCAGGCTCGCCGTGCGCAATCCCGGCACCGAGCCATTGCCCGCCAGCCTGGTGGTGCAGGGCGTGCCGGTCCGGGCGCCGCCCGCCGCGCGTGCCGGGATGGAGGTGCACCGACACTTCTATCGGCTCGACGGCACCGAGTTCGGGCCCGACAAGCTGGCGCAGAACACCAGCTTCGTGCTGGTGATCGACGGCCGGGCGACGGACGGGCAGGCGCACCGGGCCATGGTGCTGGCGGGGCTGCCGGCGGGCTGGGAGATTGCCGGCCGGCTTGGCCCGGGCAAGGTGCCGGGCATGGACTGGCTCGGCACGCTTTCGGACACCGAGAGCCAGGTCGCGGCCGATGACCGCTACGCCGCGGCGCTCGACCTCTCCGCCGACCAGCCCGGCTTCCGCCTGGCCGTGATCCTGCGCGCGGTGACGCCGGGCGAGTTCGAGTATCCCGGCATCACGGTCGCCGACATGTATCGCCCGGCGGTGTTCGCGCGGCAGGGCAGCGTGCGCATCACCGTCTTGCCGGCGGGCGAGGCGCCTTCGACCACGCCATGATATCCCGGGTGGCGGCGTGCCGCCCGCGGCAGGGCGGCCGGCGATCGGCCCGGCGGGGATGCGCCGACGGCATGCGCGGACCCTGGGCGGGCGGCCGGTGATCCGGCGGCTGCGCGTCCCGCGGGGAGGGTGGCGCCGCCTGCTTCGCAGGGTGCTGGTCCTGGCGCTCCTGCCGGTGGTGGGGGTCGCCGGGCTGATGGTGCTCGGCCTGGCCGATCCCGCGCCGCTGCCGCCGGCCGCAAGCTGGGGCACGCGCGTCGTCGACCGCGACGGCACGCTGCTGGCGCTGGCTCCGGCGCCGGGCGGCGTGTGGCGGTTCGCCGACGCCCCCGACGCCGTCTCGCCCTACCTGCGCCAGCTCCTGATCGCGGTCGAGGATCGGCATTTCGCGACCGAACCGGGAGTCGATCCGGCGGCGGTGGTGCGCGCGGCCTGGCAATGGGCGCGGCACGGCCACGTCGTCTCCGGCGCCTCCACCCTTTCCATGCAGGTGGCGAAGCTGCTCGATCCGCGGCCGCGCACCCTCTCCGCCAAGGTGCTGGAGACGGCCCGCGCGCTCGTGCTGCGGGCGCGGCTGGGTCGCGAGCGCGTGCTCGGGCTCTGGCTGTCGCTGGCGCCGTTCGGCGGCAATCTGGTGGGCGTCGAAGCGGCCTCGCGTGCCTGGTTCGGCAAGCCGCCGGGGGCGCTGGACGCGGCCGAGGCGGCGCTGCTGGTCGCCCTGCCGCGCCGGCCCGAGGCGCTGCGGCCGGACCACCATCCGGTCGCGGCGCGGCGCATGCGCGACCGCATCCTGCGCCTTGCCGCGGCGCGCTTCCTGCTCAGTCCCGCCGAGACCCGCGCCGCGCTGGCCGAACCGCTGCCCACCACCCGCCACGCCATGCCGCGGGCGCTGCCGGCGCTGTTCGCGCATGTGCACCACCCGCCGGTGCTGGCGACGACGCTCGACGCCACCACCCAGGCGGCGCTCGCGGCGCTGGCGCGGAGCGCGACGTCCGGCCTGCCGCCGCCCGTCTCGCTCGCGGTGATGATCGCCGACCTGCCGGACGGGCGGTTGCGCGCGATCTGGCCGGGCGATTGGGGTGATGCCGCGCGCGGCGGCGGCATCGACCTCACGCGCGCGGTGCGCAGCCCGGGATCGACGCTGAAGCCGTTCCTTTACGCGCTCGCCTTCGCCGACGGGCTGGCCGGGCCTTCGACGCTGCTCGCCGACACGCCGACGCGGTTCGGCGGCTACGCGCCGGAGGATCTGTCCGGCCGCTTCGCCGGGCGGGTGACGGCGGCCGACGCGCTGCGCCGCTCGCTCAACCTGCCGGCGGTCGAACTGCTCGCCCGCTACGGACCGGTGCGCTTCACCGCGTCGCTCGCCGCGGCCGGCGTGGCGCTGCGGCTGCCGCCCGGACGGGCGCCGGCGCTGCCCGTGGTGCTGGGCGGAGCGGGGATCAGCATGCGCGGGCTGATGGCGCTCTACGCCGGGCTCGCGACCGACGGGCGCGTCGCGGCACCGGGAGCGGCCGGGCGGCACCGTCTGCTGCCGCCCGAGGCGGCGTCCGCGATCGCCGCGATCCTGACCCGGCCGCTGCCCGGGTTGCCGGGCGCGCGCGGCATTGCCTGGAAGACCGGCACGAGTTGGGGCGACCGCGACAATTGGGCGTTCGGCTTTGACCGCGCGCATCTCGTCGGCGTCTGGGTCGGGCGGCCGGATGGCTCGGCCATGGCGGGCGGCGATGCCGCCGACCGCGCCGTGCCGGTGCTGGCGCGGGTGTTTGCCCTGCTGCCCGCGGCGCCGCGCGCCGCGCCGCGGGCGCCGGCGACGCGTTCCTTCGCCGCCGCGCCGGCCGCCGACCCGCTGCGCCTGCTGTTCCCGCCGCCCGCCTCGGTGATCGAAGGCACCGGCGCGATCGAGTTCCGCGCGATGGGTGGGCGGCGGCCGCTGCAGTTCCTGCTCGATGGGCGGCCGCTCGACTCCGTGCCGGCGCTGCGCCGCACGGAGTGGACGCCGCCCGGCCCGGGCTTCTACCGGGTGACGGTGCTGGATGCGGCGGGCGAGGCGGAATCGGCGGCGTTCCGCGTCCGCGAGGTGGCGGCCGGGCGGAGTTGGGCGGATCAGTCGGCGGTGGCTGGGGCCGCCCGGCCGTAGCCCGGACCTGCTCTGACCAGGCCGCGCGATGCCGCTCCCGTCCATTGCTTCTGGGCCATGATTCGCGCGTTTCGGTGAGCCTGCCTCCGGCGATCACCGCTGGCAGTGCCCCGGCAGTTCATGCCGCTTTCGCCGAGGCGCGGCGATACGCAGCGCGGCGGGGCGCGCATTGCCGCGCAAGCCACCGCGCTCCGGCGCTGCGCGATCGCCTCACCGTCGCGGCGTGGCCGTGCGGCTCCCTGGCCCGCCCTACGCATGCGTGTATGCTGGCCGGGCGCTGACGGCCCGGTCCGCCGCTCGCGGCGGGATCGCTGCAGCGTGGGGCACGCCTGGCGCAGACCGGGCGCGGCACCGCAACGGCGCGCCCGGAGGGAGGACGCGCTGACCGCATGAGCACGCCGATCGACAATCCCGTCACCACCGAGAGCGACCTCAACACCGCCATCGCCTATGTCGACGGTCTGACCACCGCCGGCAGCTACACGATCACGCTCGGCGCCGACATCACCGAGAGTGTGGCGCTCGATGCGCTGAACCTGGCCGCGGGCGTGAACGTCACGATCGACGGCGCCGGCTTCACGCTGAACGGCGCCGGCACGCATCGCGGCCTGCTCGCCTATGCGGGCACCGTCACCGTCAGCGACCTCACCATTCAGGACACGGTGGCGCATGGCGGAAATGGCGGCGCCGGCAGCCCTGGCGGTGGCGGCGGGGCCGGGCTGGGCGGCGGCCTGCTGGTCGCGTCCGGCGCGACCGTGACGCTCGACTCCGTCACGTTCCTCGACGATTCGGCCGTTGGCGGCAATGGCGGGGGATTCGGGAGCTCCTCCGCGGGCGGCGGGGGCGGCGGGCTGGGCGGGAATGGCGGTGCCGCCGGATCCAACAATGGCGGCGGCGGCGGCGGCGTTGGCACCGGCGCGGCGGGTGGTGCAGCCGGAGGCAGCGGCCAGCCCGGCGTGATCGTCGGGGCTTCGAATCAGGGCGGCGGTGGCGCGGGAGGCGCCAGCTCGCAGGGCGGTGCCGGCGGCGGCGTTTCCGCCGGCGGTGCCAGCGGACAGAATGGCGGCGCCGGCGGGTGGGGCGGCGGCGGCGGTGGTGGCGGCTCGTTCAACGGTGTTGCCGGCGCCGGTGGATTCGGCGGCGGCGGCGGCGGCTCCTCGATCGGGGCTGGCGGCGCGGCTGGTTTCGGCGGCGGAGGCGGCGGCAGCTTCGTGTCATCCCGGGCAGGCGGCTTCGGGGGCGGCAACGGCAGCAGCTTCGGCGGCGCCGGCGGCGGCCTCGGCTCGGGCGGGGACATCTTCATCCAGCAGGGCGGTTCGCTGCTGATCGAGGGCGGTGGGCTGAGCGGCGGCGCGGTGACCGCGGGAACCGGCACCTTTGGCGGCGGCAATGGCTCGGCGCTCGGCAGCGGCATCTTCCTGCAGGGCAGCCAGGCGGTGAGCCTCGGCCCGGTCGGCACCGCCACGCTCACCGTTGCCGACGTCATCGCCGATCAGAACACCGGCGGCGCGCATGGCAGCGTACTGATCACCCAGGGCGGCGGCGGCGCCGTCGCGCTCACCGCGACCAACACCTATTCCGGCGGCACCACGGTCGACACCGGGGCCACACTCTCGCTCGGCGCCGCCGCGAATATCGGCACCGGCGCGCTCACGCTCGATCCCGCCTCCACCCTCGCCTTCAGCAACAGCTTCACGCTGACGCAGGCGATCACCGTGATTGGCGATCCCACCTTCAATGTGCCCACGGGCGA
The DNA here is from genome assembly GCA_035504175.1 of Acetobacteraceae bacterium. Classification (GTDB taxonomy): domain Bacteria; phylum Pseudomonadota; class Alphaproteobacteria; order Acetobacterales; family Acetobacteraceae; genus DATJSJ01. Next base: position 660 of record DATJSJ010000026.1, on the reverse strand, counting down.
CACCGTCACGCAATCGGGGGTGATTTCCGACGGTGCCACCGCCGGCGACGTCGTCTTGACCGGCGGCGGCACGCTGGTGCTGGACGCTGCCAATACCTATTCCGGCGGCTCCACGATCCACGCCGGCAGCACGCTGGAACTCGCGCAGCAGGGCGCGGCCGGCACCGGCGCGATCACCTTCGGCACCGGCAATGACGCGCTGGTGGTCGACGCGGCGGCGCTGACCGGCGGCGCGCTCGGCAACACGCTCGCCGGCTTCGCCACCAACGACGCGATCGAGCTCGGCGTCGCCTATACCGGCGGGGGCTCCGCCAACCTCACCGGCAGCACGCTGACCGTGACCGAGGGCGCCAACACCACGACCTTCACGCTGAGCGGTGACTACACCGGGCAGTATTTCCACCTCGCCGCCGCCAATGGCGGCAACAGCACCGCGATCACGGCGGATGGCACGCCCTGCTACTGCCGCGGCACCCTGATCCGCACCGATTGCGGCGAGGTGCCGGTCGAGGAGCTGCAGATCGGCGACCGGCTGATCACCAGGGACGGTGTCGCGCGGCCGATCCACTGGGTCGGGCGTCGCTCCTACGCCGGCCGGTTCGCCGCCGGCAATCCCGAGATCCTGCCAGTGACGATCCGCGCCGGCGCGCTGGCGGACGG
>DATJSJ010000025.1:0-115074 GCA_035504175.1 Acetobacteraceae bacterium | reverse complement strand
GACCGCGACGACGGTGTCGGTTGCGAAGCGCAGCTCCGGTCCCATGAACACCGCTTCCAGTGCGGCGTCGCCTTCGTCATTGCCGACCAGGCGGTTGGCCGCAGCCAGCGCCAGGCGGTCCATCGCACCGGAGAGCGGGATGCCGAGATGATAGTAGCCGGGCCGGCCCAGATCCTGCACCGAGGTGGAGAGGCCGGGTTTGAGCACCTCAATGTCCATGCAGCGTCTCCAGCAGCGCGGCGGTGGTGGCGCCGGGATCGGCGCGGAATGCATCGAGCGAGAAGGTGACCGGGCGGATGCGCGGCTCGAACCGGCCGGCCGCGACGTCCTGCTCGATCGCCTCGTATTCGGCGCGGTCGACCGGGCGGAATTTCACCATGTCGCCCGGGTTGAAGAAGATCATGAAGTTGCGGAGGTAGCTGATCTCCTGCTTCGGGTCGTAGATCGGCATCGGCGTGATGCCGAACATCTGGTAGCCACCGGCGCCGCGCACCGAATAGATGCAGCCGAAGCAACCGCCATGGCCGACCGTCAGTTTCGGCGTGTCGGTGCGCGGGCGCAGGTATTTCGGCACCTCGATCTGCCGCGGTCGCTCGACCATCTGGTACAGGAACGGCAGGCCGGCGACGAAGCCGACCATCGAGACGAACCAGGGCGCGCCGGAATGCGCCGTGATGAAGTCGTCGACCGAGCCGAAATCGTTGATCCGCGCGGCGTAGTCGAGATCGGTCGATTGCGGGTCCTGGTGCCGCTCGCGGAAGCGCATCAGCGTCGCATGCGTCCAGGGGTCGTTGTAGTAGACCGGCACCTCGACAATGCGGGTGGCGAGCGTGTGGTCGGCGCCGGCGGCCTGCGCCTGCACCGCTTTGATCTCCGCCAGCATGTCGTCCGGCGCGATCACGTCCGGGTCGAACTTGACCTGGAACGAGGCATTGGCGGGGCAGATCTCGGCGACGCCGCGGATCTGCGCGGCGCGCAGCGCCTTGGTGACGGACAGCGCGGTGAAGAACGCCTCGAGCGACATCTCCTCCGCCACTTCGACGAAGACGTGCTCATCCGCGCCGAAGGAGGTGCGTGTCATGGGATCGGTTCCGCCTCTCTCTCGGGGGTGAAGTCGTGCTGCGCGAGCCAGGATTCGAGCCAGGTCGTGTGCACGCGCCCGGCCCGGATGTCCGGCGCCGCGGCGAGCGCGCGGCCGAGCGGGATGGTGGTCGCGACGCCGCCGATCTCCAGCTCCGCCAGCGCCCGCGCCATGCGCCGAAGTGCTGCGTCGCGCGTCTCGTCCCAGACGATCAGCTTGCCGAGCAGCGAATCGTAGAAGGGCGGCACGATCCCGCCCGCCTCGATCGCGGCATCGAAGCGCACGCCCGGCCCGCCGGGCAGGCGCAGCGATTCGATCCGGCCGGGCGAGGGCAGGAAGCCGCGCGCCGGATCCTCGGCGTTGATCCGACACTCGATCGCGTGGAAGCGGCGGGTGATCGCGTCCTGCCGCCAGCGCAGGCGCTCGCCGGCGGCGATGCGGATCATCTCGCGCACCAGGTCGATGCCGGTGATCGCCTCGGTCACCGGATGCTCGACCTGGATGCGGGTGTTCATCTCGATGAAGTAGAAATCGCCGCTCGCTGCGTCGAACAGATACTCCAGCGTGCCGGCGCCGCGATAGCCGACCGACTGCGCCAGCCGCACGGCGGAGTCGCACAACGCGGCGCGGGTTGCGTCGTCCAGGCAGGCGGCCGGCGCCTCCTCCCAGAGTTTCTGCCGTCGCCGCTGCACGGAGCATTCGCGCTCGAACAGGTGGATGACGGATTCGCCGTCGCCCAGCACCTGCACCTCGACGTGCCGCGCGCGCGGGACGCAGCGCTCCAGGTACAACCCGGCATCGCCGAAGCTGGCGCCGGCCTCGGCCGCCGCCTGCTGCAGCAGGGTTTCGAGTCCCGCCATGTCCTCGGCGATGCGGATGCCACGTCCGCCGCCACCGGCCGCAGCCTTGATCATCAGCGGAAAGCCGATGCGGGCGGCGGCCTCGCGCGCCGCGGCGCTATCGGCGAGCCGGCCTTCGGTCCCGGGCACGGTCGGCACGCCGGCGGCGGCGGCCGCGGCGCGGGCCGCGGCCTTGTCGCCCATCAACCGGATCGTCTCCGGCCGGGGACCGACGAAGGTGAGGCCGGCGCGCTCCACCGCCTCCGCGAACGCGGCGTTCTCCGCCAGGAAGCCGTAGCCCGGATGCACCGCGTCGGCGCCGCTCGTCTCGGCGGCGCGCAGGATCGCCTCGATCGAGAGATAGGAGCGCGCCGCCTGCGGCGGCCCGATCTCCACCACCTGGTCGGCGAGGCGGGCGGCCGGCATGTCGAGATCGGCGCGGCTGGCCACCTGCACGGTCTGAAGCCCGAGCTCGCGGGCGGCGCGGATGATCCGCACCGCGATCTCGCCGCGATTGGCGATGAGGAGGCGCGAGACCGGCATCAGCTCTCCAGCTCGTACAGCGGCTGGCCGGCCATCACCGCGTCCTCGTTCTCGACCAGGAAGCGCACGAGCTTGCCGGCCTCCTCGGCGGCGACCTGGGTGAAGGTTTTCATGACCTCGATCAGGCCGACCGTCTCGCCGGGTGCCACCGTACTGCCCTCCGTCTTGAACGGCGGCTCGCCCGGCGCCGGGCTGCGATAGAACGTGCCGGGCAGCGGCGCGGCGACGGTTTTCACGGACATGAAGCCTGTCTCCTCGCTGGAGGGGCGGCGGCGGGGGCGCTGCCGGCGCGCGACGGACGATGCCGGGCCGTCGCCCGGGCGGGGGCGTTCCGCCGCCGGTCGGGCGCGGCAGCGACTCGCGAGCCTATCGGCATGCCCGGCCGCACGAAACCCCGCCCGCCGCGGGCGTCACGCCGGTTGGCTTCGCCGGCGGCGGTTTCTACTCTGCGCGCCGCGGCGGCAGGAATGACGGACGCGGAATGACCAGACGGACGCAGCGCGACAGCGGCGGCAGGCCCGCCGGTGCGAGCAATGACGACGGCAGGCCCGACGCGCTGCCGGTGCCGGCGCTGCACAGTGCCGGGCGGGTGCGGCTGCGCGTGCTCGGCACGGCGGTGACGCTGCTGGAGCCGCTGCGCCGGCGTGCGATGCAGGAGCTCGGGATCGAGCTCGACTTTGACGTGCTCGACGGCGTCACGGCGCAGCGGCGCGCGGCGCTGCAGCCGAGCAGCTACGACGTCTACGACCAGTGGTTCCACAACATCGCCGTCGTCTGGTCGTCCGGCGCGCTGCAGCCGATCCGGACCGCGCGGCTGCGTCTGTGGGACGATCTGGTGCGGGAGAATCTCGCGATCGGCATCCGCAGCCGGCTCGGCAGCCCGGCCGACACGCCGCAGGAACGCTTGTATGTGCAGGCTGATCTGCGGCTGGGCGGGCTGCCGGCGGAGCGGATCAGTGCGGTTCCGACCGTGTTCAACGTTGATGCCTTCGGCTACCTGCCGGAGGCGCTGCCGCGCGAGCTCGCGGCGGCGGAGGAAAGCTGGGGCTGGCTGCTCGACGACCGGCTGCGCGGCCGCGTCGCGCTGGTGGCGGACGCGACGATCGGCGCCGCGGACGCGGCGATGGCGTCGAGCGCGCTCGGCCTGGTGCGGTTCGGCGAGATCGACCGGCCGACGATCGACGAGATCGACCAGCTCGTGCGGCTCTTGATCCGCAAGCGCCAAGCCGGGCATTTCGCCGGGCTGTGGCAATCGACCGCCGAGGCGCGGGCGCTGATGCTCGAGGGCGGCGCCGCGGTCGAGAGCATGTGGTCGCCGACGCTGATCGACCTGCGCGCCTGCGGCGTGCCGGTGCGCTATGCCCGGCCGCGCGAGGGCTATCGCGCCTGGCACGGCTGCCTCGCCTTGTCGGCGCATCTGCGCGGCCGGGCGCTCGACGCTGCATACGAGTACATCAACTGGTGGCTGGCCGGCTGGCCGGGCGCGGTGATGGCGCGCCAGGGCTATTATTTCGCGATCCCGAGCCGGGTGCAGGCGGAGCTGTCGGCCGCGGAATGGGGCTACTGGTATCAGGGCGAGGCGGCGCGCACCGCGCTCTGCGATCCGTACGGCCGTACCGCGGTACGTCCGGGCGAGGCGCGCGAGGGCGGCGCGCAATGGCAGCGGCTCTCGCATATCGGCGTCTGGAGCAGCACCGTGCCGGAGCACAATCACCTCGTCCGCCGCTGGGGCCAGTTCCTCGCCGCCGACATCACTACGGCTCGGTCGGGGCGAGAAACGGCGGCAGCGCCGGCATGGGGATGACCGAGAGCACCATCAGCCGCGCCAGCGCCCGGTCGAGCGAGCGATCGAGATGCGCACGCAGTGCCGCCGCCGCCGCCTCGGGATCGCCCTGCAGCAGCAACTCGTAGATGACGCGATGCTCGGCCAGTTCCGGCACCTCCTCCGGCACGCCGAGATGGCGCAGGAAAGTGTGATTGGCGAGCAGCACCAGGTGGCTGTCCTGGATCATCTCCGACAGGCGCGCGTTTCCGTTGCGCTGCACGCAGCGCATGTGCAGATCCTCGTCGATCGCCAACATCGTCTCCGGTGCGAGCGGCGGATCGCGGCGGATCGCCGCGGCGACGCGGCCGTGCATCGCGCGCAATTCGTCGGCATCGAGCCTTGGTGCCGCCATCACCAGCGCCGCCGGCTCGAGGATGCGGCGGATTTCATAGTACTCGCGCAGCGCGGCGGCGGTGAGCGGGCCGGCCATCCAGTGTGACCGTGCATCCTTGGTGACGAGCCCACGCTCTTGCATGCGGGAGAGCACGTCGCGGATGATCGTCCGGCTGACGCCGAAATGCGCCGCCATGCGCGCTTCGAGGATGTGGAACCGGCCGAAGGCGATGGCGCCGCCGATCGCCTGCTCGGCCTCGGTGTAGATGCGTTCCCAGCCGGCGCGGGGCGGCAGGTCGGACGTCCCCTGCGCCGGCGTGCGCAATCCCGCCGCGCGCGGGCTGAGGCGCAGCGGCCGGTCGCTGCCGGGGATCATGTAGCCGCGGCCGCCGAAGCGCTGCACCATGCCGGCCTGGTGCAACCGGCGCAGCGCGGTTTTCACCGGCGCGCGGCTGACCTGGAAGGCTTCGGCGATCGGGCCCTCGAGCAGCACCAGGCCGGGCGGCAGCGCGCCGCCGGCGATCTGGTCGGCGAGCGACCGGCGGATCACTTCGTACAGCGGTTCGGCCATCGGCGCCGGAGCGTCTCGCCCATACAAAGATGCGCTTTGCACACTGCCTGCGGTTCTCCACGGCCGGATTGCCGCCCGGCCACGGTTGTTTCGCGTTCCTGCAGCGTGACGGATTGGTGTCTTGCACGCAATATCCGTTCTCGATAGGGTGCGAAACGGACGGCCGGAATGGGCTGTCCCTTGGGCGGCGGCATCGGACAGGGCGGCGGCAGCAGCGTGAGACCTCGCTTCGCACGGCGTATGGCGGTCGGCGGTCGGGCCGCGGTTTCGCATGGCTGACGATCTCGTTCTGGACGGCGTGACGAAGCGCTACGGCGCGTTGACACCGCTCGATCGGATCAGCGTCACCATTCCCGGCAATACCTATGTCTCGCTGCTCGGGCCGAGCGGATCCGGCAAGACCGTGCTGCTGCGCGTGATCGCGGGCTTCGAGGCGCCGGATGCGGGCAGCGTGCGGCTGGGCGGCCGGCGGCTCGACGGCATGGCCGCGCATCTGCGCGGCATCGGCTTCGTGTTCCAGAACTATGCGCTGTTTCCACATCTCTCGGTGCGCGACAATATCGGCTTCGGCCTGGCGAGCCGCGCGGTCGAGCCGGTGCGCGATCCGGCGGCGCTGCGTCGGCGCGTCGACGCGATGATCGCGCTGGTCGGGCTGGAAGGGCTCGGCGAGCGCGGCGTGCACCAGATTTCCGGCGGGCAGCGGCAGCGCGTCGCGCTGGCGCGCACGCTGGTGACCGAGCCGCGGCTGGTTTTGCTGGACGAGCCGCTTGGCGCGCTGGACGCGAATCTGCGCACCCGCATGCGCGGCGAGCTGCGGCGGATCCGCGAGCAACTGGGGGTGACCTTCCTGCATGTCACCGGCAGCGACACGGAGGCGCTGGCGATCGGCGATCAGGTGATCGTGCTGGATCGCGGCACGATCGCGCAGCACGACCGGCCCGATGCGGTGTACAACCGGCCGAATTCCGCCCAGGTCGCACGCTTCCTCAATTGCTACAACATCTTTCCCGGCCGGCGCGATGGCGCCCGTTTCGTCTCCGAGATCGCGGCGTTTCCGCTGGCGGAGTCCGTCGCGCGGGGCGATGGCGCGGGCCGAGAGCCGGCCTATTGCATCCGCCAGGATCTGATCGAGATCCGCGCTGCGGATGCGCCGGTGGCGTCCGGCGAGGCGGCGCTGCCGGCGGAGTTCATCGCCTCCGAGTACAGCGGTGCCTCGATCGCCTATTTCTTCCGCACCGCGCGCGGCGAGACGGTGGAGGTGGAGGCGCATCTCAGCCATCGTCGTCCGGTCGAGCTCGAGCCGCAGCGGCGCTACACCCTGGCCTGGGATGCCGGGCGCGCCGTCGTGTTCGCCTGAGGGGCCGCCCGCGCATGGAGCATACGATCACCGCGGGTACCGCCCCGTCGCTGACCGCGGAGACGGCGCCGCCGGCGCGGCCGCGCGTGTCGCGCCGGAGCTTGGTGCCCTACGTCCTGATCGCGCCGGGCGTGATCTGGATGCTGGTGTTCCTGGTGCTGCCGATCCTGATGATGGTCTATGTCTCGTTCTGGACGCAGACCACCTTCGCGATCAAGCCGATCCTGACGACGCGAAGCTGGGTGAATTTCTTCTCCAGCACCACCTATGTCGCCTCGCTCTGGACGACGCTGCGGATCTGGCTGATCGTGCTCGCGGCGACGCTGGTGGTTGGCTACCCGACCGCGCTGTTCGTCGGCCTGTTCGTGCGCAACAAGACGCTGTCCACCGTGCTGCTGGTGCTGTGCGTCATTCCGTTCTGGACCTCGTTCCTGATCCGCGTCGTCGCCTGGCGGCCGATGCTGGGCGAGCAGGGCGCGATCAACATCATCCTGCGCTCGCTGCACCTGATCCAGCATCCGATCAGCGCGCTGCTCTACACCGAGCTTTCGGTGGTGATCGGCATGACGCAGATCTACTGCGTGTTCATGGTCGGGCCGATCGCCTTCATGCTGAGCCGGATCGACCCCAACATCATCGAAGCGGCGCGCGATCTCGGCGCCGGGTTCTGGCGCATCTTCGCCCGCATCATCCTGCCGCTGTCGATGCCGGGCGTGGTGGTTGGCGCGATCTTCGTCTCGGTGATGGTCCTCGGCGAGTTCGCGACCTCCGCGGCGCTGTCGGGGCGCAAGGTCAACATGCTCGGCAACATCATCCTCACCCAGGTGGGCTCGCTGAAATGGGCCTTTGCCGCGGTGGTCGGTGTGGTCTTGACGATCGTGATGGGGATCGTGGTGTCGCTGTTCCTGCGCATCGTCGATCTCCGGCGGGAGCTCTGAGCCATGCGCAGCACGGTGATCAAGCCGGCGCTGGCGGTCTATACCGGGCTGTTCATCCTGTTCCTGTACGGGCCGTTTTTCGTGCTCGGCATCCTGTCGTTCCAGGCCGGTCCGGAGGGCGGGCCGCAATTCCCGATCATCCGCTGGTCCACCTATTGGTATCGGCAGATTTTCGGGCTGACGCCGCCGTCGCGCATCGCGCCGCTGCCGATCGGCGATGCGCTGGTCCGGTCGCTGACGCTCGCTTTCATGACCACCGTGGTCTCGACGGTTTTGGGCGTGCTGTCGGCGCAGGCCTTCCGCAGCCGGTTCCGGTTCTCTGGCGCGGTGTTCTACCTGATCGTGCTGGGCATGATGGTGCCGGGCGTGCTGGTCGGGCTCGGCATGGCGCTGGTCGCGAACTGGTTCGGCATCGACCGGCACTGGTGGAGCACCGCCTTCGTGCTGCACGTCGTCTACACCTTCCCCTTCGCGTTCCTGGTCATGCTGGCGATTTTCAACCGGTTCGACGCGTCTGTGGAGGAGGCGGCCTGGTCGCTCGGAGTCTCGCCGGTGCGCACCTTCCGGCGCATCACCTTCCCGCTGATCTTTCCCGGCGTGCTTTCGGCGATGCTGTTCGCCTTCACGCTGTCCTATGACGAATTCGCACGCACGCTGTTTGCTTCGGGCCCCGACCTGACCTTGCCGCTTGCGATCTACGGCACGTTCGCGGTGGAGATACACCCGGACATCTTCGCCTTCGGCGTGTTGACGACGTTGTTCTCGCTGGCGCTCCTGGCGATCTACGCGATTCTGATGGGGGCCTCGGTGCGGCGGGCGCGGCGCGTTGCGATTCAGGAGGAGGTGTGATGCCGGACACGGCCATCGTCACCGGCGCTGGCTCGGGTATCGGCCGTGCCATCGCGGCCCGGCTGGCGCGCGACGGGTATGCGGTCGCCTGCAACGATCTGTCGATGGAGCGCGCCGAGGCGGTCGCGGCCGAGATTGTTGCTGCTGGGGGTCGCGCGATCGCGGTGGCCGGGGACGTGGCGCAGGAGCAGGCGGTTTCGGCGCTGGTTGGCGCGGCGGAAGCTGCCTTCGGGCCGTGCGCGGCACTGGTCAACAACGCCGGCTACGTGCACCAGGCGCGATTTGTCGAGCTGTCGCCGGCGGATTTCGACCGGATGATCGCGGTGCATCTGCGCGGCACGTTCCTGTGCACCCGTGCCGTGCTGTCGGGCATGCTGACGCGCGGGCGCGGGGTGATCGTCAACATCGCCTCGCAGCTCGGCCAGATCGGCGGCGTGGAGCTGGTGCATTACAGCGCCGCCAAGGCGGGGATCATCGGCCTGACGAAGTCGCTGGCGCGCGAGGTCAGCGCCCAGGGCGTGCGGGTGAATGCGGTCGCACCCGGTCCGATCAACACGCCGCTGGTCGCGGCGCTGTCCGAGGACTGGAAGCGGGCCAAGGCGGCAGAGCTGCCGCTGGGGCGGTTCGGCGAGCCGGAGGAGGTGGCGGCGACGGTCGCTTTCCTGGTTTCCGATGCCGCCTCGCTGTTCGTCGGCCAGACGCTCGGCCCCAACTCCGGGGACGTGATGCTGTGATCGGTCTCGCGGCTTCTCTCTGTGTGACGCGAAGGCGTCCTTGGGCGCCTTCGACACCGTCGAAGGCGATCATTGCTGCCGGCCATGGGGTTGCAACGCTGTCAAGGCTGCGGCCTTCGGCCGCACCGCGCGAAGCGCGGCTCTGGCCTTGACAGCGTTGCAACCCCATGGCGCGGGCTCGAGGTGCGCTCGACGGTGTCGAGCGCGCATCATGCGCGCCCGGCGCGTGTCGGAAGAGGAGGTCAGATGGCAGGCGCGGTTCTGATCACGGGCGCTGGCATCGGCATCGGCCGCGCGACCGCCCTTGCCTTCGGCCGCGCGGGTTACCGCGTCGTCGCGACCGACGTGCTGGCGGACGAGGGCCAGGCGGTGGCCGAGCAGGTGCGCGCTGCCGGCGGCGAGGCGGAGTTCCATCCGCTCGACGTGCGCTCCACCCCGGCGGCGGAAGCGCTGGTACAGGACGTGACGGCGCGGCTCGGCGCGCTCGACTGCATCGTCGCCAATGCCGGCATCGCCCACAAGGTGCCGCTGCCCGAATTGTCCGACGAGAAATGGGACCATACGTTCGAAATCGACCTCAAGGGCATGGTGCGGGTGATCCGCCCGGCGCTGCCCGGCATGCGGGCGCGCGGCAGCGGCGCCATCATCTGCATCTCCTCGATCATGGGCATCGCCTATGGCTGGGATGAGCACGTGCACTACTCGTCCGCGAAGGCCGGCGTGGTCGGGCTGGTGCGCGGCCTGGCGGTGGAACTGGCGCGCGCCGGCATCCGCGTGAACGGTATCGCTCCCGGCTACATCCGTACCGCGCAACTGCTCTCGGCGCAGCACTCGCTCGGCCCCGCCGGCGCGGAAGCCGCTGCCAGCTTCATCCCGATGGGCCGGCTCGGCGAGCCGGAGGACATCGCCGATGTCATCCTGTTCCTCGCCTCGCCCGCCGCCCGCTACATGACCGGCCAGGTCGTGGTCGTCGATGGCGGGCTGCTGGTAGGCCGGTACTGACGCACGAGATCGCAACGACAACAGCACCAGGGGTGGTTACGATGATCGATCGAATGGAACTCGGGCGGCGCAGCCTGCTGAAGCGGACAACCGGCATGGTCGCGCTCGCCATGGGCGCGGGCACGCCCTTCCTGAACTCCCGCCGCGCCTACGCCGCGGCGCAGAGCCTCGCGAACGAGCAGCTTCGCACCATCGGCCTCTCGGTCACGGTGCAGGACCGCATCCTCGCCGACTTCAAGAAGCGCTCCGGCGTCGGCTCGACCACCGGCACGGCCGCGACCTACCCCGATGCGCAGACCAAGATCCTGTCCGGCTCCCGGGACTACGATTGCTGGGAAATCATCGCCGAGCGCCTGCCGGCGGTGATCCAGACCAACAATGTCGATCCCATCCCGGTTTCCGCGGTGCCGAACTGGGCGAACATCCGCGATACCTTCACCAAGGTAAACCCGAAATGGCCGGAGAAGGCGCAGATCGTCGGCCAGATCTGGAAGGATGCCGCGCATACCGAGCTATGGATGGTGCCGGCGGTCTACAACTATGACTCGATCGGGTACAATCCGGACGTGCTGACCGCCGAGGAGGCCAACACCTGGACGGCGATCTTCGACAAGAAGTGGAAAGGCCGCTCCGGGCTCAACACCGATCCGCTGATCGCCTTCGGCCAGGCGATCATGGCGATGAACACGCTCGGGCTGATGGATGAGAAGAACCCCGGCAATCCGAACGTCAAGGAGATCGATGAGGCCTCGAAGTTCCTCGTCTCGAAGAAGAAGGACGGGCAGTTCCGTGCGCTTTGGGGTGATTTCGGTGAGCTCGTCAACCTGCTCGCTTCCGGCGAGATGGTGGTCTGCGACGCCTGGCAGCCGGCGGTGATGGCGGTCAAGGCGCAGGGCAAGCCGTGCAAATACGCCGTGCCGAAGGAAGGCTACCGCGCCTGGGCGATCGGCCCGTCGCTGATCGCGAGCTCGCCGGACAAGGACGCCGTGTACGCCTATGCCGATTACTGGCTGTCCGGGCCGCCCGGCATCACGGTCTCCGAGCAGGGCTACTACTCGCCGACCACGAATATCGAGAAGGTGATGGATCCGAACAAATACGCCTTCTGGTATCTCGGCAAGCCGTGGGTCGGCCCGGCCGAACGTGGCATCAAGCCCGGCGATCTGCGCGACGGCGGCTCGCTCGCGACGCGCGCCGCCAACGTCGCTTACTGGCATCAGTGGCCGGACGAGTACGACCACCTGATCCAGAAATGGGATGAGTTTCTGAGCGCCTGACCGCCATCGCGGGACCGGCACCGTCGGTCCCGCGTGCCCGCTCGATCACGGAGAGAGACTGCCCGGTGCAGCACGACCTGGAACTGGCCGGCGTCGGCAAGGTCTACGACAACGGCACGCCGGCCGTCATCGATTTCAACCTGCGTGTCGAGAAGGGCGAGTTCGTCGCGTTTCTCGGCCCGTCCGGTTGCGGCAAGACCACGACGCTGCGCATGGTCGCCGGGTTCGAGACGATCACCGAAGGCGACGTCCTGATCCGCGGCCGCCGCGTCAACGACCTGCCGCCGGAGCGGCGGCCGACGTCGATGATCTTCCAGAACTACGCGCTGTTCCCGCACATGTCGGTCAGGCGCAACGTCGCCTTCGGTCTCGAGGTCAAGCGCATGCCGAAGGCGGAGCGCGAGGCCAAGGTCGAGCGCATCCTGGACAAGCTCGGCCTCGCCGACGTCGCCGACCAGCGCACCGACCGGCTGTCCGGCGGCCAGCGCCAGCGCATCGCACTGGCCCGCGGCCTGGTGGTCGAGCCCGACATCTTGCTGCTGGACGAACCGCTCGGCGCGCTCGATGCCAATCTGCGCCGCGCCATCCAGGCGGAACTCAAGCTGCTGCAGCGCAATCTCGGCATCACCTTCGTGTTCGTCACCCACGCGCAGTCCGAGGCGCTGACCCTGTCGGACCGGATCGTGGTGATGAACCAGGGCCGGATCGAGCAAGTCTCCTCGCCCTACGATCTCTACACCCGCCCGCGTACCGCCTTCGTCGCGCAGTTCATCGGCCGTAACACGATCTTCGACGGCGCGGTGCAGTCGGCCGATGGCGAGGCGGGCGTGCTCGCCACCCGGTTCGGCGCCTTCGCCGGCCGTCCCAATGCCGACCTGCCGCTCGGCCGGCCGGGCAAGATCGTGATCCCGTCGGAAGCCTTCGAACTCTTCCCGGCGGCCGCGTCGGGCCGCGAGACGCTCGGCTCGACCTACGGATCGAACGTGCTGCCCGGCGTGGTGGAGCGCCGCGAAATCGTCGGCCACGTCGTCCTCATGACGATCGGAATCGAATCCGGCCGCTCCGTGACGCTGGAGGGCCATGTCGACAAATACGGCCGGGACGGGCTCGCCCCGGACGACAAGGTGTGGATCGCCTGGCAGCCGCAGGAAGCGACCCTGATCGCCGGGTGAGGTGCCAGGCGCCGCCGACAGGAAAGGAAACAGCATGACCAAGGAAATCTTCTGCGGCTTCGGCATCGATGTCGACGCGGTCGCCGGCTGGCTCGGCTCCTATGGCGGCGAGGACAGTCCCGACGACATCTCGCGCGGCCTGTTCGCCGGCGAGGTCGGCAGCCTGCGCCTGCTGAAGCTGTTCGACCGCTGGGGCATCAAGACCACCTGGTTCATCCCCGGCCACTCGATCGAGACCTTCCCCGAGCAGATGCAGGCGGTCGCCGCCGCCGGGCACGAGGTCGGCATTCACGGCTACAGCCACGAGAACCCGATCGCGATGACGCCGGAGCAGGAGGAGGCGGTGCTTGACAAGTGCATCGACCTCGTGACGCAGCTCTCCGGCCGGCGCCCCACTGGCTACGTCGCACCGTGGTGGGAGTTCTCCCGCGTCTCCAACGAACTGCTGCTGAAGAAGGGGATCAAGTATGACCACTCGCTGATGCACAACGACTTCCAGCCGTACTATGTGCGCGTCGGCGACAGCTGGACCAAGATCGACTACAGCAAGCAGCCGCAGGACTGGATGGTGCCGTTGAAGCGCGGCACCGAGACCGACCTGATCGAGATCCCGGCGAGCTGGCATCTCGATGACCTGCCGCCAATGATGTTCATCAAGAAGGCGCCGAACAGCCACGGCTTCGTCAACCCGCGCGACATCGAGGATATGTGGCGCGACCAGTTCGACTGGGTGTATCGCGAATACGACTACGCGGTGTTCCCGATCACCATCCATCCGGACGTGGGCGGCCGGCCGCACGTCCTGATGATGCTGGAGCGGCTGTACACGCACATCAGTCGCCACCCGGGCGTGAAGTTCGTGACCATGAACGAGATGGCGGACGATTTCGCCCGGCGCTCGCCGCGAAAGCGATAGTGCCGTGGCGCGGGGCGACAGGGCCCCGCGCCCGCTCAGCCTGCCTGCACGCCCTCGGCGCCGATCCCGGTCTGCGCGCGGATATACTGGCTGTCGAACGCCATCGACTCGGCGATTCCGGCCTCGCTGCGGTCCAGCGCCGAGCCGATCCAGCAGCCGGCGAAGCCGAGCGGCATGGAAAGCAGCGTCGGCGACGCCCAGGGAAACACCGGCTGCGCGAAGCCGAGCAGCCGCACCCAAACCGCCGGGCCGAGGATTGTGAGAACCACCGCCGCGGCGAGGCCGGCGCCGCCGCCGAGCAGCGCGCCGCGCGTCGTCAGGCCCCGCCAGTGCATCGCCAGCAGCAGCACCGGAAAACTGGCACTCGCCGCCAGGGCGAAGGCGAGCTCGACCAGCAGCGCCACATCGATCCCGGGCAGCGCCAGGCTCAGCACTATCGCGGCAACGCCCAGCACCACGGCGCCGGCGCGCGTGACGCCGATCTCATGCAGGCCAATCGGGCGCAGGCGCGCGAAGAGGCCGGCATACAGATCATGGCCGAGCGCGCTCGCGCCGGCGAGCAGCAGGCCGGAGGCGACCCCGAGCACCGCGACGGCCGCACCCGCCGCAATCACGCCGAGCAGCATCGGACCGCCGACCGCGTCGGCGAGACGCAGCGCCGCGAGGGCATTGCCGGCTGGAAGCACTCCGGGAACGGCCAGGGAGCGCGGATCGCTTTGCACCAGCGCGATGGCGCCGAAGCCGATGATGACGCTGAGTCCGCAGAAATAGCCGACGAAGCTCGTCGCCCAGAACGCCGACTTCCGGGCCTCGCGCACGTTGCGCACGCTGAAGAAGCGGATCAGCAGGTGCGGCAGGCCGATCGTGCCGAACACCAGCGACAGACCGATCGAAAGGGCCGAGACCGGATCGGCGGCAATGCCGGCCGGCGCCATGATCGCGTCGTGCCGCGGGTGCGCGGCAGTCGCCGCGGCGAACAGCGCGTTCGCGTCGAAGCCGAACTCGGTCAATACCAGGAAGGCGACGGCGCTGGCCCCGCCGAGCAGCAGCATCCCTTTGAGGATCTGCACCCAGGTCGCGGCGAGCATGCCACCGAGTGCCACACACAGCAGCACCAGTGCGCCGACGAGCAGCACCGCCGGGCTGTAGCCGAGATCGGGGAAGAGCAGCGCGATCAGTCGTCCCGCGCCGACCAGTTGCGCCACCAGATAACACGCCGTGATGGCGAGGGTGGTGCCGGCTGCGAGGCTGCGCAGCGCGCCCGGACGCAGGCGGACGCTGAGCACGTCGCCCAGCGTGTATTGGCCAAGATTGCGCAGCCGCTCCGCGACCAGGAACAAGATCAGCGGCCAGCCGATCAGGACGCTCGCGGCGGTGATCAGCCCGTCGAAGCCGTCGGAGTAGACCAGCGCCGCAAGGCCAAGAAAGATCGCGCCAGAGATTGTGTCGCCGGTGATGGCAAGCCCGTTTTCCATCGCGCCGACATTGCCGCCGGCGGCATAGAAATCCGCGGGGCCACGCAGCCGGCGGGTGGCCCAGACCGTGATCGCCAGCGTCGCCAGGACGAAGAATCCGCTGAGAGCGATTGCCGTCGGGTTGTCGCCGACGGCGGCGCCCACGCCGGGTGGCGCGGCCACGGCACGGCCGGTGGCGGACAGGAAGGCGAGTGCGGGCAGCCAGCGACGCAGCGTCACGACGGCCATCGCAGGTTGCGTCGGACCGAAGCCGCCATGGCGTCGAACTCGGTATTCGCCCGCCACACGTAGAGTGCGGCAAACACCACCGCGCTCGCGATCACCAGCAGCCCGAGCAGGATGCCCAGCGAGATCACGCCGAACACCGGCGTTGCCAGCAGATGCGGCGCGAAGAATGCCAGGCAGAGGAGTCCGAAGTAAACGGCCAGCGTGGCGATGGTCAGGCGCCAGCTCAACCCGTTGCGCTTGCGCTCCAGCGCCGCAAAGACCGCGTCCGAGCGGACACGGCCCACCACAAGCGGGTCCATCCCGAGGCTCCTCCCGTCCGGCCCGGTTCCATGCCGGCTGCGTCGGCCCGGAACCGGTCTGCATCGTTCTCTCGGCGAGCAACGCCACCGGCCGGACCCAGGCTGGTCCGGCCGACGGTGCTTTGGCGCTCGATCGCGCCACCGATTACGCAGCCGGTTCAGTGTTCCGGTGCGTGGCGGCGATTGCAAGCGGCGGATTCCGGCATGTCGCCGGACCAGATTGCATTGCCGCTCGCCAGCGGCACCGCGATTCAGGCCATCGCCGCCCGCCGTTCCACGACCTCCGCCTCGAACAGCGCTTCGGTCGCATCGTGACGCCCTTCTCCGCCGCCGAGCCAGGCGTTCCAGCCGAGGCGCGGGCCGGGATCGGCGGCGGCGGCGAGGCACAGCGGTGGCACCGCGGCGGCCGCCAGCACCGGACGCACCGCGAAGCCGATCTCGAGCCCGAGATAGGCCCGCACCAGCGCCACCAGCCGGCGCAGGCCGGTCCGGTCCGGCAGCAGCGACTCGAAGGCGGCGCGGTCCAGCGGCCCGAGCCGCAGCACGATCCGGCCCTGGACGTCGTAGGCGCGCACGCCGGCGGTCGCGTCCACGCCGAGCCGGTTCCAGGCGCCGCCGAGCGCGCCCAGCGGCAGCGCGGTGCGCTGGTCCGGCGGCAGCGTCAGCCAGGTACCGGCGAACTGCTCCACCGTCACCGGCCGGCCGAGCCAGTCGGAGACCAGCGCCTGCAGCCGGTCTGCCGAGCGCGGCCGCATCGCGAACAGCCCGGCATAATGCAGCAGCGCCATCTCCTCGACCGCAGCGCCCGACGCGGGCGGCCGATCGGCATGGCCGGTGAAGGCGAGCAGCGCCTGGCCGACCGCGTCCGGCGCCGCCGGCTCGGTCAGCACGGCGAGGTCGGCGGCGCGGTGCAGCCGGTATTTGAATCCCGCCCGGGCGAAGGCGGCGACCATGCGCTGGCCGAGCAGGTCGAGGAAATCATGCAGCGCCCGCGAGCGCTGGCGCAGCGCGGCCGCGACGCTCTCGGTGTACAGCCGCGGCAGCACGCCGGACGGGCCGGTCAGGCCGATCATGCCGACCTGAAGCTGCGGCCGCGCCGCGTCGTCGAGCGCCAGCACCTCCGCGCCCGGATAGGCGAGGCCCGGTGGCGTGCGGAAGCTTATCGCCGCGGCCGGATCCGGCTGGCGCGCCCGGCGCAGCAGCAGCCCGACCAGCGCATCGAAGCCGAAGCGCCGCGGCGCCCGCCGCGCGCGCTCGAGGGGCGAATGCCGGGTCACAGCAGCGCCCGCGCCCCGGCCCGCGCCGGCCAGGCCGCGACCGTGCCCGGCCGGCCGCGCAGCGTCGCGGTGGTACGGGTGAAGCCGTTGACGGTGGCGTGCAGGCCGAGGAAGCGGTCCAGCACGCTGGCGAGCAGATGGAGGCCACCGCTCTCCCAGACCGCCGGGTCGAATTCCAAGGTGACGTCGACGCCGCGGCAGAACGCGCCGGCGCGCGCGCCGGGGACGCGGGCGACGCCAGGCCGGCTCGCCACCCCGACCAACCCCGCGATCGCCGCCCGGCTCTCCGCGGTGTCGCGCCGGTCGTACAGGCGCAGCACCTCGCGCAACAGCGCCGCGCCGTCGCCGCCGCCGGTGATCGAGAGATGGCCGAGCGAGAGATGCGAAATCAGCCGCCAGAAGCCGCGCTCGCGCAGCTTCGGCCGCAGCGTCGGCGTCGGCGGCGTCAGGCATTCCACCCCGGCGACCCCGGCCACGCCATCGACCGGGCGCAGCGCCGGATGACCGCCGCCGAACGGCAGCGCCGCCGGCAGGTCGCCATTGCTGCAGGTGACGTCAACCGACAGCACCGAGTCGCCCGGCGCCTCCGGATCGAGCGACGGGTCGTGCAGGCCGAGGAACACCTCCGTTCCCGCCTGCGCCGCGCCGGGCCGGCGGGTGACGTGGTAGAAGCCGCCAGGCTGCTCCGGCTCCGGATCGCCATGCGTCAGGCGGTAGAACGGACGCCAGGGGCGCTGCGTGCCGTCGGCGCGGGTCTCGCGCACGCGGTCGATCGACCAGATCTCCAGTGCGCCCGGCCGGCGCGCGTCCGGCACCACGCGATACTCGGTCTCGGCCTGCGTCACCGGCACCGGCTCGCAGCGCTGCGGGAACAGGTTGACGATCGGCACGCAACCGAGTGCGAGCGTCGCCGCATCGACGGCGCGCTCCAGCTCCGGCACGGCACGGTCGAGATAGACGAAGATCTCGAGCCGCTTTCCGCCGGAGAGCAGCGTCTTCGCCTCCAGCCCGGCGAGATCGACGAACAGGAATTTTTCCGGCAGGGCGAAATACTCGGTGAGCAGGCGGAAGCCGGAGAAGCTGCGCGCGGGCCAGGGCAGCAGCGCCTCCTCCGGCGCGAAACCGGCCGGGGCAATCGCGGCGGGCGGCAGCAGCACCGGCGCCGGATCGGCCGGCCCGTCGGCGCAGGCGATGCCGACCGCATGCGCGCCCAGCAGCTCGTGCAGCCGCAGCGTCACCGACGGCGCGCCGCGCAGGAACAGGCGCAGCCGGTCGAGGCCGAGCTGGGCGAAGCTCATCTCCGGGGCCATGCAGCGCAGCGCGATGCGCAGCACCGCGACGGCGCCCGGCGCGCGCGGATTGGCCGGCGCGGTCAGCGGCAGGCCGGACAGCCGCACCTGCTCGATCTCGATCGGCCAGAGCGTCAGTGGTCCCGCGGTGCGGAAGCGGCAGGTCTCGCCGCGCACTTTCTCGCTGTCGAGCACGGTGCCGGCGGCAAGCCGCACCGGCCCGGCGAGATCGGGCTGGCAGGCGAAACGCGCGATCGCGGCCGAGGGCACCGGCGCCAGGTAGTGCGGGTAAAGCACGCCGAGCAGCGCGTCGGTCAGCTCGGGGAACTCGTCGTCCAGCCGGTGCTGCACGCGGGCGCCGAGGAAGGCGACACCCTCCAGCAGCCGCGCGACGTGCGGATCGTCGGTCGCGTCGGCGGAGAGGCGCAGCCGCCCGGCGACTTTCGGATGCGCCTCGGCGAAATCCGCCGCCAGCCGGCGGATCGCCAGCAGCTCGCGATTGTAGTAGGGCAGCAGCGCGTCAGACATCGGCGCCGCCCTCGTCATCGCGCACCACGACCTCCGCCGTCGCCGCATCGAGGCGCGTGTCGAAGGCGATCGGCTCCGGCGCCGGCTCGGCGCGCAGCATCGCCTCGATGCGCAGGCGCAGCGTGCCGTCGAGCCGTGGCGCGGCGTCGGGCAGCCTCACGCGCACCGCGGCGAGGCGCGGCTCGAAGCGGCGGATCGTCGCCTCGATCTCGGCGCGCAGCCGCTCGCGCTTTCCGGGCTCGGCAAAGCCGCCGGTAGAGAAATCCGGAATGCCGTAGCCGACCGGCGAGGTCGCGAGCTCGCCCAGCGCCACCGGCCAGCTCCGCCAGCGCCGGCGCGCGTTCAGCAGCGCCTCCAGGTCGCGGCGCACGGCGCGGCGCAGCGCCGCCATCGCCTCGGCGGGCGCGAGCGGCGGATCGCGCGGATCGTCCGGCGCGTCGTCGAGCAGCCGGTCGAGCAGCGGCAATTGCGCGCGCCCGGCCCCGGCGCGCCCCGATCCGGCGGACATCGCGTCACGCGCGATCATGCGCCGAACCGCAGCGTCGTGAGCTGCATGATCCCGAATGCCACGTCGCCGATCAGGAAGCAGCGCTGGCCGCGGCCGCGCACCAGCCCGTCCTGCTCGACCCAGTCGGTCTCGCGGCCCAGGCGCAACGCCTCCGGCAGGTCCGGCGCGTCCGGCCAATAGAGTGCCGGGATGTAGACTTCGCCGTCCGGCCCGTCCGCAACCGCGACCGTGGCGCGGCGCCAGATCAGGTCGCGTGGCCGCGCCGGGGGATGGAACGCCATCTCCAGCATGCGCTCCAACGGCACCCAGAAATACTTGCCCGTGGTGGTCAGCACTTCCAGCGTGCCGCCGGCGAGGTCGTCGGCGTCGCGCAGATCGTCGAACGGCGTCTCCTCGGCCTGGCCGGCGACGTGCGGGCGCAGCGCCTCTGCCTCCGCCACGGCGCGCGCCGCTTCCGCGGCGTCGCCGACGCGCCGCGCCACCCCGGCGGCGAGCAGGGCGCGCTGCGACGGCGTCGGCTCGCCGAGGAATTCCGGCAGCCTGCCGTCGCGATGCCATTGCCGCCGCGCCATCTCGGCGCGCAGCAGCTGGCGGAACTCCGCGACCACGACGGCGGCGGACGGATCGGCCACCGCCGCCGCGTCCAGGATCACGTCGGCGCGTTCCAGATTGCCGGCGAACACCAGCAGTTCGGCCAGCAGCAATCGTGCGCCGAGATCACCCGGCCGGCCGCGCACCGCGGCATTGGCCGCGAGGATCGCGTCGGCGAGCCGGCCGGCGCGGAACAGCGCGCCGGCGGAGTCGGTTTCGATCATCATCGCATCTCTCCCGAGGCGGCGGCGAGTCCGGTCAGGTCGGTGACCAGCCGGAAATTGGCCGCGAGTGATTCGAGCTGGTGGTGCGGCTGCAACTGGATGACGCAGCCGAACACGCCGGGGCGTCCCGGCTTTTCGCGTACGGAAGCGCGCGCCGCGACCAGCGGATGGCGCGCACGGCTTTCCGGCCCGGCATTGATGCTGGCATTGACGTAGCCCGCGAGCCAGGTTTGCAGCCGCCGCTCGATCTCGTCGGCGGTGCGGAAGGCGCCGACCATCTCCCGCCCCATCACCTTGATGCAGTGCGCGAAGCGGCAGGCGCAGAGCATCGCGTTGAGATGCGTCGAGAGCCGGGCGCTGGCATCTGCCGCGGCGGCGTTCGGCCCGGCGAAGCGCGCCGGCGCCTGCAGGCTGCGCACGGTGCCGAAGCAGGCCTCGTCGCAGAACGGCAACGCCGCGAGCGGGATCAGCCCGGCCTCGACCAACGCGCGTTCCTGCCGGTCGGTGAACACGATTTCCGGCGCCGGGCACGTGGCGACGCCGTCCGGATCGGTGCGGAAGTTCTCGCGCGGCAGGCCGGTGACCAGCCCGGCGCCGATGCGATCGGGATCGGTGCCGCGCACATCGGCGGGCCAGGCGTTTTCGGCGAAGGCACGGATCGCGACGGCGGCGAGCGCGTAGCCCGCCTGCATCCAGACCCGCTCGCCGGCATCGGGTGCGTGCTCGGCGTAGCGGAAGCCGTCGCCGCGCGCGGGATCGTCGCCCCAGGGCAGGCGGGCCAGCAGGCGCGGCAGCGCGACGCCGACGAAGCGCATGTCCTCCCGCGCCGCGAGGCCGCGCCAGCGCGCGTAGTCCGGGCCGCGGAACGGATCGGCGAGATCGGTGCCGCCGGCCAGGTCGGCGAAGTCGTCGGCGCCGAGCAGTGCCGGCGCGGCGCCGAGCACCGCCGGGGCAAACGCGGCGGCGGCGACGCCGGCGAGCGCCGTCAGCGCGGCGACGTCATCCGTGGCGGCGCCCGGTCCGGGGCGATGGCGCAGCTCGTGGTCGATCACCAGCAATCCGTACGGCTCGCCGCCCGGGCTGCCGAATTCCTGTTCGTAGATCAGGCGGAACAGCGTGCTCTGATCGAACTCCGCGGCGCGTTCCAGGTCGCGGCAGATCTCCGGCCAGCTCGCCTGCAGCAGCTTGAGCCGCACCCGCGGACTGCGCGGCATGCCGGACGCGACCCAGGCGAGGCCGCGCCAGCGTCCCTCCAGCCGGCGTAGCCGCGGGTGGTGCAGCAGCGCGTCGAGCTGGGCCGCGATCAGCGCGTCGATCGCGGCGATGTCGCGATCGAGCGCGCCGCGCAGCGCGTCCGGATCGGCGGCGATGCGCAAGGCGGCCGTGGCGCCGAACCAGGCGCACAGCGCCGCGGCGGGATCCTGCTGCGGGAACGCTGCTACCGCCGCGGCCGAAGCCGCGTGGCCGGTGCCGAAGAAGGCACCGGCCAGCACCGCCTCGCGCAGCGGTGCGGCTTCTGCCGCCGCGGCCGGCGGACCGTCCTGCGGACCGGCCACCGTCGCGCGCATCTCCGACATCGTCACGACACGATCGTCCGTGCGGCCGGCTTCAGGCCTTCTGCGGAATGCGGGCCACCAGGCGCAGGCTGGTGGTCAACTCCTCCATCTGCAGCCAGGGACGCAGATAGGCGACGGCGTTGTACGAGCCGGGCTTGCCCGGGATCTCCTTCACCTCGACCCGCGCCTCGCGCAGCGGGAAGCGCGCCTTCATCTCCTGACCCGCCTGCTCGTTGGCGTTGACGTAGTTGCCGATCCAGCGGTTCAGCCACTGCTCGACATTGCTCGCTTCCATGAAGCTGCCGATCTTGTCGCGCGCCATCACCTTGAGGTAATGCGCGAAGCGGCTGCTCGCCATGAGGTACGGCAGGCGGGCCGAGATCGCGGCATTCGCGGTCGCCTCCGGCCGGTCGTATTTCTTCGGCTTCTGCACGCTCTGGGCGCCGAAGAACACCGCGTAATCCGTGTTCTTGTAGTGACAGAGCGGCAGGAAGCCGAGATTGGAGAGCTCGAACTCGCGCCGGTCGGTGATGCCGATCTCGGTCGGGCACTTGGCATCGAGATCGCCGTCATCGGAGGTGAAGATATGGGTCGGCAGGTTCTCTACCTTGCCGCCGCCCTCGGCGCCGCGGATCGTCACACAGAAGCCGCTGCGGGCGAACGCGTCGGTCAGCCGCGCGCCCATCACGTAGGCGGCGTTCATCCAGCAATACTCGCCGTGCACCATCGGTCGGGCGGTGCCGTCCGGATCGGCCGGCGTCTCCTCGTAGGCGAATTCGTCGATCGGCTTCGTCGCCGCGCCATAGGGCAGGCGCGCGATCACCCGCGGCATGACCAGGGAGACGAAGCGCGCGTCCTCGCTGTCGCGGAAGCTGCGCCACTTGGTGTACTCGACCGTGTCGAAGATCTTGGCCAAGTCGCGCGGCTTGGACAGCTCGGTCCAGTCCTCGAAGCCGAACATCGCGGCAGAAGTGCCGGAGATGAACGGCGCGAAGGCACCGGCCGCGACGTTGGAGACGAGACGCAGCGTCTCGACGTCGTCCGGGTGGTTGCTCCACTCGTAGTCGCCGATCAGCGCGCCGTACGGCTCGCCGCCCGGGGTGCCGAACTCGTTCTCGTAGATCTTCTTGAACAGCTGGCTCTGGTCGAACTCCACCGCCCGCGTCAGGTCGCGGTGCAGGTCGCGCTTGGAGGCGTTCAGCACCCTGAGTTTCAGGCTGGTGCCGGTCTCGCTGTTCATTACCAGATGGTGCAGGCCGCGCCAGCTGCCCTCGAGCTGCAGGAAGCGGTCATGGTGCATGATCGCATTGAGCTGGGCGGAGAGCTTGCGGTCGATCGCCTCGATCGCGCGGTTGAACGTGCGCGTCAGGTTGCGGTCGAAGGTGACGGTGCCGGCGAGCGCCTGCTCCACCATCGTCCGCACCAGGTCCTGCGCCCGGTCGGGCTCGGTCTGACGTGTCGCCGCCACGACCTGGTCGAGCAGGCCGGCCGGGGTTTCGGTCGCCGCCGCGGGACGCGGCGCGGTCTGGGTCTCCGACATGGCTCAGCCCTCCTTGCCGATGCCGAGCTCGCCGGACAGCGCCTGCAGCTCGTCCTGGTGCTTCAGCACCTGCTCCAGCAGCACCTCCAGCTCGGCCGAGCGGTCGGCCTTGCTCATCAGGTCACGCAGCTTGTTGCGCGTCTCGAGCAGCGCCGCGAGGGCCGGCACCTGGGCCGCGACGCGCGCCGGCTCGAAATCCTCGATCGCGTTGAAGGCGAGGTTGACCGAGATCTGGCTGCCGTCATCGGCGAGCTTGTTGTCGACCTTGAGGTTGAGGCCCGGCGTCATCCGCGCCATCACCTCGTTGAAATTGTCGCGGTCGATCTGGATGAACTTGCGCTCCGTGAGCGGGCGCAGCTTCTGGGTCGGATCGCCGGAGAAATCACCGAGCACGCCGACCACGAAGGGCAGCTCGCGCTGGATTTCGGCGCCTTCGGTTTCCACGTCGTAGGTGATGTGCACGCGCGGTTTGCGCACGCGGTTGAGCTTGTCATGCACGCTCGCACTCATCGCGATCTCTCCTCCTGACTTCGCGCGCCCTGCCGCACGGATCGGAGTGCGTGCGGAGGATCGGCCCGATGGCGGGGAAGCTATCGCGCGATGGGTGGAGGGTCTGTGAGAGCACTCACGCAGTCGGCGGCGGGCGAATCCCAAGCGTGGTGAGGATGGCGGCGCGCGCGTCCTGATCCGGCACGATCTCCGCCAGCAGTTCCGGCCAGGTCAGGCGTGCGCGCCGCACCGCTTCGGTCAGCGTATAGGCCAGCGGCGAATGCGGCTCGGTGCGGCGGAAGAACACCGCGACCTCGTCGAGCCGTGCCAACGCCTCCTCGCGCGTCGCAATGGTGCCTGGTGTGAACGGTGTCACGGTGCCGCCCGGCACGGGCAACGGCATCTCCGTCACAGCGTCCGGTTCCGTGGCGGCGGATGGCGCGTAGCGGGAAGCGGCCTCGGCGATCTGCGTCAGCAAATCACGCACGCGACGCATGGGTGGCGCGTCGGTGCCGGCCCGCGCATCGAGGGCCGCGGCCAGCCCATCCCAGGCGGTGGCGGCACGCAGCGTGGCATCGCGAAGTCGGGCGAGCGCCGCGCCGGCTGCCTGCGCCTCGGTCTCGACGGTGTCGAAGGGCAACACGCCGGCGGCGAGCCGCTGCTCGCGTCGCTGCGCATCGCCGAGCGCACTGACCTCCGCCGCCTGTTCGTACTGCCAGAAGGCGAGCGGCGCGCCGTCGGGACGATGGAACAGGGTCAGCTTGCGCAGCGGCTGGATCAGCGTGCCCTCCGCACCCTCGCCGTTCAGCCCGCCGACGGGCGCCACCCGTGTGGTGATCCCGTCCTCGTCCGGCAGCGGGTGCAGTTCGTCCCAGTAGCGCTCGACCAGGCCGCCCATCAGCGCGAAGCCGGCGGCAAGCCCCGCCATGCCGTCGCTGCGCAGCAAGGCTTCGCTGTACCAGGCGGCAATCTCGAGATCCTTGCTCTGCCCCAGCGCGGTCTGCGCCAGCGACGCGACGTCGCGCCATGGTGCCGGCGGCGCGGCGGTGCCGTCGTCTTCCGCATCCGCCGCGCGTTCCGCCGCCCGCGCCTCGGCGCGCGCGTCGCGCAGCCGGTAGTACAGCGACTGCGGCGAGGTGTCGCCGCGCAGGTCGGGGCCGGCGCCGCCATCGGGCGCGGGGGCAAGCAGCGCATCGAACGCGTCGGACGTGATCTCGGACATTGGTGCGGCCGTGCTCCCCGTGACCTGATGCCGCCCGCGCCTTCGGGCGCAATCGTCGTAACACGGCGGCGCCGCGGGCCGGAACGCCCGACGCGGCGCCACCTGATCCGGGCGTGAGGGAGAGCACATGGCCGCCGTCGACCTGAAGGCATTGCTGGGGCGCTTCAACGATCCCTGCCGGCGTGCGCTGGAAGCGGCGGCCGGGCTGACGCTGTCGCGCAGCCATTTCAATGTCGAGATCGAGCACTGGCTGCTCAAGCTCGCCGAACCGACCGACGGCGACATCGCCGCCATCCTGCGGCACCACGATATCGATCCCGGCCGCCTGGCCGCCGAGCTGAACCGCCCGCTAGAGCGCCTCAAGACCGGCAATGCCCGCGCGCCCGGCCTGTCGCCCGACATCGTCGCCTGGGCGAAGCAGGCCTGGCTGTTTGCCTCGATCGAGCACGGGCTGGCGCGGCTCGGGTCGGGTCACCTGCTCTGGGCGCTGCTCGCCGACGAGAGCCTTGCCTTGCGGGCGCGCGAGGCCGCGCCGTCACTCGCGCGCATCGCGCCTGAGGCGCTGCGCCGCGATTTCGCCGCGATCACCGCCGGCAGCGCGGAATCCGGTGTGACGGGTGACACGGCGGACGTCGCGGCCGCACCCGCATCGCCCGCCGGATCGGGCGCGCTCGAGCAGTTCACCATCGACCTCACCGCGGAAGCGCGCGCCGGCCGCATCGACCGCATCATCGGCCGCGACGGTGAAATCCGCCAGGTGATCGACATCCTGACGCGCCGGCGGCAGAACAACCCGATCCTCACCGGCGAGGCCGGCGTCGGCAAGACCGCCGTGGTCGAGGGCTTCGCACAGCGAGTCGCCGATGGCGACGTGCCGCCCGCTTTGCGCGACGTGACCGTGCGCACGCTCGATCTCGGCCTGCTTCAGGCCGGCGCCGGCGTGAAGGGCGAGTTCGAGAACCGGCTGCGCGGCGTCATCGACGCGGTCAAGGCAAGCCCGCGCCCGGTCATCCTGTTCATCGACGAGGCGCACACGCTGGTTGGCGCCGGCGGCGCGGCCGGCCAGAACGACGCTGCCAATCTGCTGAAGCCGGCGCTCGCGCGTGGGGAGCTCCGCACCATCGCCGCGACCACCTGGGCCGAGTACAAGAAATACTTCGAGAAGGACGCGGCGCTGACCCGCCGCTTCCAGGTGGTGAAGGTCGAGGAGCCCTGCGAACGGGTCGCGATCGCCATGATTCGCGGCCTGGTGGCGGCGCTCGAGCGCCATCACGGCGTGCGCATCCTGGACGAAGCGGTGGGCGCCGCGGTGCGCCTCTCCGCCCGCTACATCCCGAGCCGGCAATTGCCGGACAAGGCAGTGTCGCTGATCGACACCGCCTGCGCCCGCGTCGCCATGAGCCAGGCTGCGATCCCGGGCGCGATCGAGGATCTGCGCCGCGCCATCGAGCGCGCCGATGCCGAACTCGCCATCCTCGACCGCGAATCCGCCACCGGCGCCGAGCACGCGTCCCGCCACGCCGAGGTCTCCACCGATCGCGCCGACGCCGCGGCGCGGCTGGCGACGCTGGAGGCGCAGTGGCAGGAGGAAGGAGACCTTGCGGCGCAGATCGCCGAGATGCGTGCCGCCATCGAGGCCGACGCCGCGCAGGGCACCGCGCGGGCGTCGTCCCGTGCGCGCCTCGATGATCTGACCGCGACGCTGCGTACCCGCCAGGGCGAGCATCCGCTGATCCACACCACGGTCGACGCGCAGGCGGTGGCGGAGATCGTCGAGAGCTGGACCGGCATTCCCGCCGGCCGCATGCGCGCGGACGAGATCCGCACAGTGCTCGACCTCCGCCCGGCGCTGGAACGCCGCGTTATCGGCCAGCCGCACGCGCTGGAGACGGTGGCACAGGCGATCCGCACCTCCCGCGCCAATCTCACCGATCCGCGCAAGCCGATCGGCGTCTTCCTCATGGTCGGCACCTCCGGCGTCGGCAAGACCGAGACCGCGCTGGCGCTCTCCGAACTGCTCTACGGCGGTGAGCAGAACCTGACCACGATCAACATGACCGAGTTCAAGGAGGAGCATAAGGTCAGCCTCCTGATGGGCAGCCCGCCCGGCTATGTCGGCTACGGCGAGGGCGGCGTGCTGACCGAAGCGGTGCGCCGACGTCCCTACTCCGCAATCCTGCTGGACGAAATGGAGAAGGCGCATCCCGGCGTGCAGGACGTGTTCTTCCAGGTGTTCGACAAGGGCACGATGAAGGACGGCGAAGGCCGCGACATCGACTTCCGCAACACCGTGATCATCATGACCTCCAACGCCGGCACCGAGCTGATCGCGCGACTCTGCGCCGATCCGGACACCGCACCCGACGCGTCGGCACTCGCCGACGCGCTGCGGCCGGAACTGGCGAAGCATTTCAAGCCGGCCTTCCTCGGTCGCGTCACGCTGGTGCCCTACTTCCCGCTTCCCGACGCGATCATCGCACGCATCGTCGCCATGCAGCTCGACCGCATCGCGGCACGCGTGCAGCGCGCCTACCGCGCCAGCTTCCGCTACGCGCCGGACCTCGTCACCAGCATCGCCGCGCGCTGCACCGAAAGCTCCGCCGGCGCTCGCAACGTCGAGACGATTCTCGCCGGCACGCTGCTGCCCGAACTGTCGGCGGAGCTGCTGGCACGCATGGCAGAGGACCGGTCGGTCAGCGGCGTCTCCGTCAACCTGACCGCCGAAGGCGCGTTTCAGTACGACATCACCTGAGCCGGCCGAGCTTCCAGTCGGCAAGCCCGCATCGGAGAGACGATCGGGCTTGCCGTCTGCATCCAATCCAGCGCCGTCCAGACGGGGTGTCAAAGAAGAGGCGGGGCTCCGCCCCGCACCCCGCCAGGACCTGCGGTCCTGGACCGCACTACTTAGAGCACGTCGACGACCACCGCGGAGACGTTGTCCGCAGCGCTGCGCGCCAGCGCGGCCGCGACCAGTAACTCGGCAGGCTGCGCATCCGGCGGAAGCGCGAGCAACGCGCACAGCTCTATGTCGCCCAGCGTTTTGCATAGCCCGTCACTGCACAGCAGGAACCGATCGCCGGAACAAAGCACCTCCGTCGCCTTGTCCAGCACCAGCGCCGCGTCGCAGCCGACCGCCCGCGTAATCACGTTGCCGCGCGGATGGGCCGCCGCCTCCTCCGCAGAAATCGCACCGGCGTCCAGCATCTCCTGCACCAGGCTGTGATCGCGCGTGATCGCAAGCAGCTCGCCATTGCGAACCCGATAGGCTCGCGAGTCGCCTGCCCACAAGCACGCATAATGCGATCGCCCGGCCAACAGCACGACGATCGTCGAGGCCAGGGTCACCCCGTTCCCGCGCCGCGCCGCCTCTGCCCGCAATCGCTGATGCGCCTCCCCGATGCAGGCGCGTACCGCCGGCAGCAGATCCGCCGGCGACAGATCGCCCGGCATCGCCTCCAGCGCCTCCGTCACGATCTCCGCCGCCAGTTGACCGCACTCATGTCCGCCGGCGCCATCGGCAATCGCCCAGAGCCCGAGGTCCGGCCGATCCACGCAGCGATCCTCGTTATGCGCGCGCTTCGTCCCGGCATGCGTGGCCGCCCAGGACCGGAATCGTCCCTGCTGCTGCATCACGCCCGCGTTGCGACGCACAGCATCGTCGCCAGCGTCGCGGCGTCCGGCATGGCAAGCGGGAGCCCTGGCCCGATCGCAGGCGGAGATTCGCCACTTCTCCACCACAGCGCCGTCCCGTCCGCCTCGTCCGCAGCATCGGTGCCAGCCACGCGCAACTCCGCAATTCTCGCGCGCAACATCTCCGGCGGCCAGCGATGGACAATGGCCGCCCGCGCCTGCTCCGCTGCGCCTGCCCGAAAGCCCTGCGCATCCACAGCATCAACCGCGCCGCAAACCGCTATGACCAGCGGAAACGCGCGGCCGACGCGGTCGACACTCGGCATCCATACTCCCGTCACGCTAGCGCTTCCGCACACTCCGCCGGGCAGCGCGAAACACCAGCCCGGCGCCGCACTCCACACGCTGTCCCACTCGGCGCCGAGCCCCTCGCGAACTGCCGGCAGCACCGACTGCACCCAGCCATCCCAGGCCTGCACGAAATCGCCCGGCAATCCATGGCGCACGAAATCGCCGCGGGCGGGCAACTTGCCATAGAAGCCCCCCACCGGCGTGCTCAATGCAGCGTCGGACACCGGAAAGCCCGCAGCGGTGCCAGGTTCAGCGGGTTCAGCACCGAGCCGGCACGCAACTCGAAGCTCGCCTGCGCACCGCCTTCCTGGAAGGTGAGGCGGTAGCGGTCCGACCCGCCATCCGCCTGCAGACTGCCCTGCGAGATCAGCCGGAACAGCGCCCATGACCCACTCGCCTGCAGAGCGCCACCTTGGGTGTCGGCGCCGAAGCTGAGCGAGGCCTGCGCGGCGCCCTCCTGTGGCCAGGTGATCTGCGCCGGATTGCCGCCCTTCGCCGTCGCGGTGATGCTGGTCCCGCCGAGATTCAGCACCGTCTGCTTGGCACCCTCGACGCCAAGCGGCGCGATTTCCAGGCTCACCATCGGCGCATTGCCGCCCGTGCCGAAGAACATGTCGCGGATCTGCGCCGCACGCTGGAACTGCGCCAACTCGGCATCACTCACCGGCGGTTGCACGCCGTCCACCGCGCGGGCACGCCAGACGCGCCCGGACGTGTCGACATAGGGGTGAAGCTGCGTATTGAAGAATCCGTCGATCAGGCCGCCGGGGGCGAACAGCCGCGTGAAATCGCCGAGTGGCACGTCGCCGGTGCCATCCGCACTGAACGGAAACCGCCCGGCGATTGCCTGACGGCACAGCTCGGCCGGACCGGCGGCGCCATTGAACGCCGCTGCAACCTGTGTGCGCGCGCCGCCGCTGCGGAGCGCGTCCGCCGTGCCGGCGATGCCGACCAACCAGCGGGCCACCGGCTGTGGCTCGCGCGTCGCCTCCGCTTTCAGGAGTAGCGCCGGATCATCCCCGGTCGGCGCCGGCGGCGCGGCGGTGCCCGGCGTCGTCGCCGCCAGTCGCGCGACCTCTGCCTGCACCTGGTTCAGCAATTGCAGCACGCCGTCGATCGGCGCGCCGGGTCCCTGGCCCACGAAAGCGCGCAACGCTGCGTAGCGCTGATCGATCTCCTGCCCTGCGGGCGGAGGCGGTGGTGTCGCGCCCGGCTCCGTCCCGAACGCCGCCCTCAGCCGCGCCGCGGCGCCGGTCGGGCTCGCCGCGTTCGTGGCGGTGCCGCCTTTCGCCGTCGCAGCCTGCGACAAGGTCAGTTGCTGCGCGATCGAAGCGAGCAACTCGCGCATCGGCGATTGCGGCGACCCGAGCAGATAGAGACCTTGCGCCGCCTGCGCCAGGCTGCGCATCGGCGCCAGGTCGAGATCGGCCAGCATGCCGTCCCAGGCTTTCGCATAGTCTTGCTCGTACACAGCGATCACCCCGTGTTCGAGCTGTTGC
Source organism: Acetobacteraceae bacterium (assembly GCA_035504175.1). GTDB lineage: Bacteria > Pseudomonadota > Alphaproteobacteria > Acetobacterales > Acetobacteraceae > DATJSJ01. The sequence continues at coordinate 84,931 of DATJSJ010000025.1, read as the reverse complement.
AGTGCGGTGCTGCCCGGGGCGATCTCGCTGCTCTTGCCGAGAACCCAGCTTTCATCTGCGACCTCCTGCGTCGCATGGCCGAGCGCCGGCAGCAGCACGTCGTGGAATCCGCTCGCTGTGAAGAAACCTGGCACGCCCTCCGTCAGCGGCATGCCGGAGGCGCGCAGGAACAATGGTGTGCCCGCCGGGCCGAGCGACTGCGCCGGCGTCCACGGCGCGACGTTCTGCGCCGCCGCCGAGTCACGGATGCGGGAGTAGACGCGCTCCGCCAGGGGCACACGGCTGAACACGGTGCGTGCCGCCGCGATCAGCCCGCCATCCAGCGGAATCGCCGGCAGTGGCTCCGCCAGCAGCGCCTCGAGATGCCGTATCAAATCGGCACGCATCGGCGCCGCCGCCGGGCCGGGATACGCGGACTGCCAGTCCAGCGTCATCCATTCCCGCACCAGCGCCGGATCAAGCGGTCCTTGCCCGCCCAGCATCAGGTAGACGCGCGTTGCCTCGTACAGAAAATCCGGCCGGTCCAGCGCGCCGCGCATCTGCGCTTCCAGCCGCCAGATCAGCCGCGGCAGCAGCAGCCGCTCCAGCGCGTGGCGATAGACCGTGCGCGCGCCGATCGCAAGCTTGCCCGTCTGCGACAGACCAAGCGCTTGCCACGCGACCGGCGGCGCCCCGGAATCGTAGCCGTGCGGCAGCGCCCGCGCCGCATCGAGCGCCGGCAGGATTCGCGGCAGATCGCCGTCGGCAACCGGATCGACGGCGATATCCTTCAGTTTTGCCTGATACGCATCCAGCGCCTGGTCAGCCTGCGCGGCCGCGTCGCTCTGCCTGTTCTGCACATGCCACAGCGCCGTCCCGCCGAGCATCAGCGCCAGCAGCGCCGCGGCATAGCCGGCGCCGCGCAGCAGCGTGCGGCGACGCGCGACCCCGGGAGGCTCGGAGACCAGCATCGCCTCGTGGAACACCACATCCCGCAGCAGCCGCGTCAGGAAGTAGCTGCGTCCGCGCTCCGGCCGAAGACTGGGTGCACGGCGCTGGTCCACGCCGAAGGTGCGCGCCAGCACGCCGGTCAACCGGTCGATCGGCGTCCCTTCCTGGGTGCCGGAGGAGAAATACACGCCGCGCAGGAACGGTGCCGGATCGAGCCGCGACCCGCCGAATGCTTCCGCCAGGAATTCGCCGAGTGGCGCCTCCAGGCTGGAGAACTGCGCCGGGAAGCCGGCCAGCATCGCGCGCCGGTCCGGACTGCGCTCCGCCTGCAACCGCTCGAGCAGGCGCGACTCCAGTCGTGCAACCAGCGCGCGGAACTCCGCGGCGAAACGCGCGACCGGGCCGGCTTCGCCCCGCTCCGCAGGGAAGGTCGTCCCCCAGACCTGGCCGCGCCGCTCACGGTCGAGATCATCGAAATACTCGCTGAACCCGGCAAGCAGATCGGCCTTGGTGAACAGCGCATAGACCGGCAGGTGCAACGCCAGCCGGCTGGTGATCTCCTTGATGCGCCGGCGCACGGCGCGGGCATGCGCCATCCGCTCCTCGCGCGGCGATTGCGCGATATCCGGCAGGCCCATGGCAACGATCACGCCGTTCAGCGGCTGTCGCTTGCGGGTGCGCTTCAGCAGGTCGAGAAATCCCTCCCATCCGGCGCGGTCCACCGCCGCGTCGGAATCCTGCGTCGTGTAGCGTCCGGCCGTGTCGATCAGCACCGCCTCCTCGGTGAACCACCAGTCGCAAAGCCGCGTACCGCCCACGCCAGGCACCGCGCCGGCATCGGCGAGCGGGAAGCGCAGCCCGGAATTCAGCAGTGCCGTCGTCTTGCCAGCGCCGGGCGGACCGATGATCGCGTACCAGGGCTGTTCGTACAGATAGCCGCGACGGCCGCTGGCGTCGCGGAGCCGGGCGAGCGATTCATCCAGGCGCTCGCGCAGCGCCGCCACTTCCTCTGCACTACCGTCCGCGGCGTCAGTCACGCCACGTTCGAGCGCCGCTTCCCGCGCGCGGCAGGAGCGGTCGATCCAGAGATTGGCCCCAGCCCAGACCAGCGCCATCGCCAGGATCACCGCGGCGCGCACCAACGCGCCAGCGAGGAACGGCAGCAGCGGGCCGAAGAACCAGACGAGCAGAGCGAGCAGCGCGACGCCGAGACCGGACAGCGCCCAGCGCGAGCGCAGCATGCGGGCAAGCTTGGCCATGATTCTCACTCCGGACGACGCAGGGTGATTTCGATGCGACGATTCTGTTCCCGCCCTTGCGGCGTTGCGTTCGACGCGATCGGATCGGCATCGGCGCGGCCTTCCGCGGTGACGCGGGAGGGATCGCCGATCACGCGGTCGATCACGGCTTTCGCCGCCTGCGCCCGCGCCGCGGAGAGCTGGAAATTCGACGGGAAGCGAACCGTGCGGATCGGGACGTTGTCGGTGTAGCCGGCGACCAGGACCGAGCCCTGTTCCGCCTTCAGGGCCAGGCCGATGCGCTCCAGCAGCGGGACCAGCTGCGGGTTGATGCTGGCGGAGCCGGAGGCGAAGATGTCGTGACTGAGGATGCGCACCACCGGCGCCGACGGCGTGCCGAGCACCGCTACCAATCCCTGGTCGACCTCCGGTTTGAGGAACGTCCGGAGCCGGTCGAGCGCCGTGGGTTGCGCCGCGGGCGGCGGCGGGGGCGGCGCTGTCACCGGCGCAGCGCGCGCGATCTGCGGCATCACAGCAGGCGGGGCGGTGACCATGCGCTCGAAGAGCGCATCCGATCCGGCGTTCAGACCGGTCGAGACCCAGGCGAACAGCGCGCCCAGCAGCGCCAGCGATGCCGCCCCGGCGACCCAGACCGGCACGCCGCCGCGCGCCGGCCGATACGGCGCAGTGACACCCTGCCAGTGCGGCGACAGCGCCGGGTCCGCAGATTTGCGGAGCCGCGCGATCACGGCGTAGGTCTCCTCGCGCACCGTCGCAAGTTCACTGGCACCGCGCGGCGACAGCCGACAGCGCCCCTCGAAGCCGAGCGAGAGGCAGAGATACATCAGCTCGATCACCGGCAGGAATCGGGCCGGACTCTGCCGCAGCGTGTCGAGCAGACGAAAGAAGCGTTCGCCGCTCTGCACTTCCTGGTGGAAGGTCGAAACCAGCGAATGCGCGTTCCAGATGCTGGTGCTGCCCCAATCGGTCGCCAGCACGACATCGTCGAGGCTGGCGCAGAGCGCGTAGTGCGCCGGCCGCAGCGCCTCCACGTCGATGCCGGCGGCGCGCGCCCGCGCCTCGAACGCGCGCAACCCGGCGACGGCGCGGTCATGCAGGGCGGCGGGGTCGGGCGGGCTGCGCATGTTGCGCAGCCGCGCAAGCAACTGCACCAGCGGTGCGGCCAGGTCCAGCAGCGTCTCGCCACCGGACGTGATCCGCGCGGGCTCCTCGGCGGCGACCGGCGCGACGGTTCGCGATTCCACCAGGGTCGCATCCGCAGTCGCCGCGCCGCCGGGCCGGGCCTCGTGCGTCGCAGTTGTCGAGGTGGCGTCCGTCGACGTCTCCGCCCCGCGCCCGTCCATCGCCCGTCGCGGCGATGCCGGTCGTCGTGCGGTCGTGGTCGCGGCTCGAACGACCGTCCGGTCATCATCGTCCGGCTCGGCAAAGGGATTGTCGCTCATGCTCTCCTCCGCTCCGTCAGCCGCGGATCGCCCAGAGTTCCAGCCGCAGATCTGGGAAGTCGCCCGACACGTGGATCGCGAAGCCGCCGGAGGCCTGCATCTGCTGCCAGTGCGGTGCGTTGCGATCGAGCTCGAAATAGCTGGCGCCGGCATGGAACGGGATCTGGCGGGGCGCCACCGGCAGCGGCCGCACCGGAATGCCCGGCAGCGCCACATTGACCAGCTCGCGGATCTGCTCCACGGCGCCGATCTTCGCCTGGCTCGGGAACAACCGGCGCAGCGTCTCGGTCGGCATGTCCGCCTGCGCGGTCAGCACGAAGCTCGACGCGCGCAGGATCTGCCGGTCGGTGATTGGTCCCACCCGGACGCCATGCCGGCGTTCCTGCAGCGGGATGGCGATCGCATTCTGCTCGATCACCGCGGAGAGTGCGCGTCGCAGATCGGCGACGACCGGCGCGAAGCTGAGCTGCAGATCGTGGTGCCGGTAGTCCGGATAGGTGTTGGGCCGGCGCGTCGGCTCGGTGAAGGTCGCGAGTTCGCCGGTCATCTGCACCAGCGCGGCATACAGCGCCTCGGGATGCACGAGCCCGGCGCCGGCCCAGTGACTCAGCAACTTCTGCCAGCGATTGACCGATTGCAGCAGCAGGAAATCCGCGACCTCGGCAACCCCGCGTGCGCCGGGAGCGGTGAGCCGCGCCGCCAGCGCTTCGCCGCGCTGGTTCAGCATTCCCGTGAGCTCGGCGATGAGGCCGGTGAGCGGCGGCGTGGCGGCAGCGATCAGTGCCGGCGGAATCCAGCGCTCGTCGAGCACCGCCCGGCGGTCCGCCCCAACCTCGGCGATACGGGCGAGGCCGATACAGTGATAGCCGGCGCGATCCTCGTTCTCCAGCATGTAGCGCAGTCGCAGCCGCCCGACCTGCAGCTCCGCCGGCTGAGGCGAGGCGGAATGCGTGTCGTACGCCTCGAAGTCGCGCAACGCGTAGCGGCCCTCGGCAGCACCGTCCTGCCTCACTTCCATCCCGCCCGGCTGGCGCACCGCGACGGCGAGATAGACCACGGCATTGCGACTGCTCTCCGGCAGGTCGAGCGGCGCAGGATGTTCGGTCTCGCCCGGTATGGTGAAAGGCGTGCCATCCTCGAACACCCCCGATGCGTGCGTCAGTGCGAAGCGTCCGGTGGTCAGCAGGTCTCGATCGATCGCGTACTCCGTCATGCCCCACGGGTGCGGGCGCAGTGCCGCCGTGCGCGTGCGCAATACGGATTCCAGCCAGCGGTCCTGCTGCTGGAAATGTTGCGCGCGGAGGAACATGCCCTCCTGCCAGATGACGCGATTGGTCCAGGACATGATCGGGTGCGCGCTCCCGCGGCAATGAACGAACGGCCTGGTCGGAGACTGGCAGGCGCGGTGGGCCGCGTCCGTGCGCCGGGTCACATGCTTCGGAGCGGGTCCCGAACCGCATGACGGGCATCTCGGGCGGATGGTGTGACGCGCTGCACTCGTCCCGGAGATGCCGAACCATCGCGCGGGGATTCGACTATGCTTGGCAGCGCGGACGGGACGCCGTGACCTGGCGGCGCCGACCGCTGCCCGGACCGTGGGCGCCTCATTGCCACTGTCGTCGGCGTTAGCGGTCCGCTCGCAACTTCGCGACGAGCCTGTCACGACCCGCAGCCGGTCGTACCAGTCGGCCGGAATCGGCTGGACCCGGAGACACCGTTGTCATCCCGCCCCGACGCATGCTTGGATGTCCTTCAGGGAAGGAAGGCGTCCATGTCGCCGACCGTCAACCAGATCACCAAGAGGACCGGCGCTTCGGTCACCGCCGTCTCGCGCGCCCGTAACCGCGGGACGTCCCACGGCGCCGACGTTTCAGCTTCACGTGACGAATCCGATCGTCGCAAGTCGGCGACGCGGACGTGGCCCGACCCACCCGATCACGACATCCAACCGATGCCAGAGAACTCTGCGCAGCCGGTTGCCTCGCGTCCGGCGGATAGGACACACCGGGCGTCGCGCAACGATGCACCCAGCGATTCGGTTCGGGTTCGGCCGCTTCCGGTCGCCGGAGTCGACGCCGGCGGATTGACCGGCGCCGCGCGGCGGCACTACGAAACGGAGTGCCCAATCGCCGCTCGCCGGCGCACCGTCGTGTTTTGTCATGGCCGCGCCCAATGCGAGGATCGTGCTGCAGCGCATCGTCGGCATGGCCAGTCGCGGCAGCGCTTTGCCGGCGAAGCGCGTCCATAAACCAAGAAAGGGAGAAGCCATGAGGTTACGTCAAGCCCTGGAGCGTTCCGCAAAAGCGGCTCTCGCCGCGGCTTGCCTGCTGGCCGGCGCGCTGTTCACGCTGCCGGCGCAGGCCACGACCGTCGCGGTCGCCTGCGGCGCCGTCGGGCAGGAGCTGCAGATCTGCAAGGACCTGTCCGACGCCTGGGCGAAGAAGACCGGCAACACCGTCAAGATCGTGCCGACGCCCAACTCCACGACGGAGCGCCTGGCACTCTATCAGCAGCTCCTGGCCGCGGGTTCGAGCGATGTCGACGTGTTCGAGATTGACGTGATCTGGCCGGGCATCCTGGGCTCGTACTTCATCGATCTCTCGCCGTACAGCAATGGCGTGCAGAAGAACTATTTTCCCGTCGTGATCAACAACGACACGGTGGGCGGCAAGCTGATCGCCATGCCGATCTACCTTGATGCCGGTCTCATGTTCTATCGCAAGGACCTGCTCGAGAAATACGGGTTGAAGCCACCGGAGACCTGGCAGGAACTGGCGGCCGATGCGAAGAAGGTGCAGGACGGTGAGCGCGCGGCGGGCGACAAGGGAATGCAGGGTTTCGTGTTCCAGGCCAAGGCCTATGAGGGCCTGACCTGCGACGCGGTGGAATGGGTGGCGAGCTTCGGCGGCGGGACGATCGTCGACGACAAGGGCAAGGTGACGATCGACAACCCGAAGGCGATCGAGGCCATCGACACGGCGTCGACCTGGATCGGCACCATCGCGCCCGAAGGCGTGTTGAATTACTCGGAGGAGGAAGCGCGAGGCGTCTTTCAGTCAGGGCACGCGGTGTTCATGCGCAACTGGCCCTATGCCTGGACTCTGGCGCAAGGTGCCGGCAGCCCAGTCAAGGGCAAGGTGGGCGTGATTCCGATTCCGAAGGGCGGTCCCGACGGGCACCACACCTCGGTTCTCGGCGGCTGGCAGATGGCCGTTTCGAAATACTCCAAGCACCAGGCGGTGGCGGCAGACCTGGCGCTCTATCTCACCTCCGAACAGGCGCAGAAGATCTGGGCGACCAAGGGTGGCTACTTCCCGACGATTCCGGCGCTCTACAAGGACCCTGAGGTGCTGGCGTCGAATCCGCTGTTCGGGGTGATGTTCCCGAGCTTCGCCGATGCGGTCGCGCGCCCGTCGACTGTCACCGACGGCGCGTACAACCAGGTCAGCAACGCATTCTGGAACGCGGTCTACGATGTCCTGACCCATCGCGCGAGTGCGAAGGAGTCGCTCTCTTCGCTGGCGCGACGGCTGCACCGCCTCGGTCGCGGCGGCCGGTGGTAGACGGCCTGCGCTGGACCGGTCCGCGGCGGGCGGCCCGCCGCGGATTTCGTCGTCCGCATCCACGGTCCGAGGTATGCGCATGTCCCTGACGATGGATCGGCTCGCCGGCGCCGGACTGCCAGGCCTGTCGCTGCGCGCCAGTCGGGTCCGCACGGCCTGGCTGTTTCTCACCCCGATGATCGTCGCGCTCGTGCTCGTCGCCGGCTGGCCGCTGCTGCGCACGCTGTGGTTCAGCATGACCGACGCCAACCTCAAGGATCTGTCGACGGCCAAGTTCATCGGGCTCGACAATTATTTCGGCGAGTACGGGGTCCTCTCCGATCCGGACTGGTGGCGCGCCGTGGCCAACACCCTGCGCTTCACCGTGATCTCGGTGGCGATCGAGACGGTGCTGGGAACCGTCTTCGCCCTGGTGCTGAACGCCGACTTTCCCGGCCGCGGCCTGGTGCGCACCGCGGTGCTGGTGCCCTGGGCGATCCCGACCATTGTCTCGGCCAAGATGTGGGCCTGGATGCTGAACGACCAGTTCGGCGTCATCAACCACGTGCTGCTGTCGCTGCGTCTGATCGCACGGCCGCTCGCCTGGACCGCCAGCCCGGACCTCGCCATGGTCTCCGTCATCATGGTGGATGTGTGGAAGACCACGCCGTTCATGGCCTTGCTGATCCTCGCCGCCCTGCAGATGCTGCCGACCGACTGCTACGAGGCCGCGCGGGTGGACGGTGTCTCGCCGATCAAGGTGTTCTTCCGCGTGACCCTGCCGCTGATCCGTCCGGCGCTGATGGTTGCGGTGATCTTCCGGGCGCTGGACGCGCTCCGCATCTTTGATCTCATCTACGTGCTGACCTCCAGCAGCAAATACACGATGAGCATGTCGATCTATGCCCGCCAGCAGCTGGTCGATTTCCAGCAGGTGGGATACGGATCCGCCGCTTCCACGGTACTGTTCCTCATGGTGGCCGTGTGCACCGCGCTCACCATCATGATCGGTCGTGTCAATCTGGAAGGAGAGACGCGATGAAGCGCGCACTCCGCCGGGTCGGCCTCTACGCCCTCGCGGCGGTGATCATCGCCTACTCGGTGTTTCCGTTCTACTACGCGATCGTCTCGTCGATGAAGCACGGCTCGCAGTTGTTCAGCCCCGCCCTGCTGCCGCCGCATCTCGATTTCAGCAACTACGCGACCGTGCTGCAGCAGGGACCGTTTCTGCGCAACATCGCCAATTCAGTCTTCGTGGCGGTGATGGTCGTGGCGATATCGCTGTTCATCGGCCTGACCGCCGCCTACGCACTCAGCCGGGTGCAGTTCTCCGGTCGCAAGCCGCTGTTGCTGACCGTGCTCGCGATCTCGATGTTCCCGCAGGTCGCGGTCCTGTCCGGCCTGTTCGAGCTGGTTCGCTTCCTCGGGATCTACGACCGGCCCTGGAGCCTGATCCTGTCCTATCTGATCTTCACCCTGCCCTTCACCGTCTGGGTGCTGACGACGTTCATGCGGGACCTGCCGAAGGAGTTGGAGGAGGCGGCGATCATGGATCAGGCCTCGCCCTGGATCATCCTCCGGCGGGTGTTCATGCCGCTGCTCTGGCCGGCCCTCGTCACCACCGGACTGCTTGCCTTCATCGGCTCATGGAACGAATTCCTCTATGCTCTGACTTTCACCCTCAGCCCGAACGAGCGGACGGTGCCGGTGGCAATCGCGCTGTTGAGCGGCGCGACGCAGTTCGAGCTGCCCTGGGGGCCGATCATGGCGGCATCGGTGACGGTGACCGTGCCGGTCGTCGTCATGGTGCTGATTTTCCAGCGGCGTATCGTGTCCGGCCTGACCGCCGGCGCGGTCAAGGGGTGACACGATCCGGAAAACCGGACGGCAGCACAGCGGGAGGCAGGCATGGCAGCGGTCGAGCTGTACGACGTCAACAAGCGGTTCGGGCAGCTTCGTGTCATCAATTCCGTCAATCTCAGGATCGCCGACGGCGAGTTCTGCGTGTTTGTCGGGCCCTCCGGCTGCGGCAAGTCGACCTTGCTGCGCATGGTCGCGGGGCTCGAGGAAATCACGTCCGGCCGGCTCGACATTGGCGGCCGGGAGGTCACGAGTCTGCCGCCGGCGTCGCGGGGGGTGGCGATGGTGTTTCAATCCTACGCGCTCTACCCGCACATGACGGTCTATCAGAACATGGCGTTCGGCCTGCAGCTCGCGAAGATGGGCAAGGCGGAGGCTGACAGGCGGGTGCGCCAGGCCGCCGACATCCTGCACCTGACGCCGCTGCTGCAACGTCTGCCGAAGGCGCTGTCGGGTGGCCAGCGCCAGCGCGTCGCCATCGGCCGGGCGATCGTCCGCGAACCGGGCGTGTTCCTGTTCGACGAGCCACTCTCCAATCTCGATGCGGCGCTGCGCGTCCAGACGCGGATCGAGATCGCCAAGCTACACGCGAATCTCGGCGCCAGCATGATCTACGTCACCCATGACCAGGTCGAGGCGATGACACTCGCGGACAAGATCGTGCTGCTGAACGCCGGCGAGACAACGCAGCGCGACGGTTCGGTCGCCCAGTCCGGCCGGCCGCTCGAGCTCTACCACCGGCCCGCGAACCAGTTCGTTGCCGGCTTCATCGGTTCGCCGCGGATGAACTTCCTCCCGGGCCGCGTGGTCAGCGCCAAGCCGGACCGGACGGACATCGTGCTGCGCGACGGCACCCGTCTGGCCGCCGCCGTCGACGCGCGCAGGGTGGCGCCGGAGACGCCGGTCACGCTCGGCATCCGGCCGGAGCACATCCTGTTCGGCGAATCTTCGCCCGGTGCCTCGGGCCTTCGTGGCCAGGCGAGCCATGTCGAGCAGCTCGGCGAGGCGTCCTTCGTCTATCTGGAAAGCCCCGTCCTGGACGGGTTGATCGCGGTGCGGCAGGAAGGTGATACCAGGATCGCCACCGGCGAGACGGTGTCGGTGACGCTGCCCGCCGAGCATTGCCATCTGTTCGGCCCGGACGGACGCGCCTTTCCGCGTCATATGGATGCAACGTCACTGGCCGCCTGACGATTCACGACGGGGAACGGGACATGCGCAGGGCCTGGTGGAAGGAAGGCGTCGTCTATCAGATCTATCCCCGCAGCTTCATGGACAGCGACGGCGACGGAATCGGTGACCTGCGCGGCATCATCGGCAAGCTCGACTACCTGAAAACCCTTGGGGTCGACATCGTCTGGCTTTCGCCAGTCTACCCATCGCCGAACGACGACAACGGCTACGACATCAGCGACTATCAGGACATCATGCCGGAGTTCGGCACGCTGGCGGACTGGGACGAGCTCGCGGCTGGCCTGCATGCGCGGGGCATGCGGATCTTGATGGACCTGGTGGTGAACCACACCTCCGACGAGCATTCCTGGTTCAAAGACGCCCGTTCGTCCCGATCCAGCCGCTATCGCGACTTCTACATCTGGCGCGACGGCCGCGATGGGCGCGAGCCCAACAACTGGGGCTCGGTCTTCGGCGGATCGGCCTGGGAGTTCAATCCTGCGACCGGCGACTACTACCTGCATCTGTTCTCGAAGAAGCAGCCCGATCTGAACTGGGAGAACCCGCAGTTGCGCCGGGCGATCTACGACATGATGCACTGGTGGCTGCGGCGCGGGGTGGATGGCTTCCGCATGGATGTCATCAACATGTTGTCCAAGGACCAGCGCTTCCCGGATGCTCCGAACCCGGAGGGGTTCGCCCACGTCTTCGCGCCGCAGTTCTTCGTCAACGGCCCGAACATCCTGGCATTCTACGACCAGATGAAGCGGGAGGTGCTATCGAAATACGACATCATGACCGTTGGCGAGGCCGCGCTCACCAGCACCGCCGACGCGGTGATGATGGTGCACGGCGGGACCGGATATCTCAACATGGTGATCACGTTCGAGCACACCGATCTCGACATGGAGCGGCACAGCTTCGCCACCAAATGGCACCGCGCGCCGTTCGAGCTTGCGCGGCTCAAGGCGGTGAAGCGGCGCTGGCAGGAGGCGATGGAGCAGGATGGCTGGAACAGTCTCTACTTCAACAATCACGACCAGCCCCGCGCCGTCTCCCGCTTCGGCGATGACGGCGCGCTGCGGCGCGAGACCGCGACGATGCTCGCGACCGTCCTGCACCTGCACAAGGGGACGCCGTTCGTCTACCAGGGCGAAGAGATCGGCATGACGAACGTCGCCTTCGATACGATCGGCGATTACCGCGATCTCGAATCGCTCAACGGCTACCGGGAGCTGACCGAGAACCAGGGCCTGTCGCCGAACGTGGCGTTGTCGAAGGTGCAGTTCCGCTCGCGCGACAATGCCCGCACGCCGATGCAATGGAGCGCCAGCCCGAATGCCGGCTTCACCACCGGGACACCCTGGCTCAAAGTCAATCCGAACCACGTCGCGATCAATGTCGAAGCGGACATGACGGATCCCCGCTCGATCTTCCACTACTACCGCCGCCTGATCGCCCTGCGGCGCGAGCATCCGGTTGTCGTCTACGGTCGCTACGATATGATCGAGGATACCGACCCCTGGGTCTACGCGTTCACGCGGGGGTTGGACGAGGAGCGCCTGCTGGTCGTCGCCAATTTCGCCGGCGAGGAGCGGCGATTCCGCTCGCCGCTTCTGCGTGGCGACGAGGCACTGCTGATCGCCAATTACGATGCGGCGGACGGCAGAGACGGTGTGGCACCGCTACGACCCTACGAAGCGCGCGTCTATCGCTTGCGCATGGACTGAGGGCGCTGCCGAGGCGGGACGAACTCCCGGGCCAGGCGGGTAGTCTCGCCATTGCGGTGGCGTCTCCGTGAGGACTTCAACTGATGCGCGCGCAGCGTCCCAGGCCGGTGAGCCGTCGCCGCACCCGCTCGAACGGCGGCAGATGCCGACGCAGTCTGCCTTCGTAATGGGCCGGTGGAAGACCCGGTGCCCGGACCATCTTCTGGATCCGATCCGGACCGCATGATCCATTGACCCTGCCCGCCGCGGCGTCGGTTTGCGGCTGTTTGGAACGCAATCTCTCGGGCTGGCCCTGGCGTGCGGCGTCGGTTCGCGCGTCCCCCCCGCACCCTTGAGCGGCCCGGCGGGTGGCAACCGGATGTCATCGCGGTCCGGACCGTCGCCCGGGCCGGACGATCCATTCCGGTACCGCGTTGCGCATGCGAGGCTTCGCCAGTGCGGAGATGAAGACCACGCGTGCGCATCCTGCTGGCCGGAATGTCCAGCCTGCTCGTCGGCATCGTCACGGCGGTGTTTGCCCAGATGCCTGACGCCGTGGTGGCCGGGTCAGTCGGCGAGGGCGAGGACCTGGCGTCCCGCGTGCGCCGCACCGGATCGGACGTGGTCGTGATGCAGGTGCAGCACCCGGGCAATGCGGCGGAGTTCGAGGCACTGCTGCGGCAATTCCCGGCGTTGCGCGTCATCGCGATCGCCGCCCGCGGCAATGACGGGTTCCTGCATGAATTGCGCCTGCATACCGAGAAGCTGCCCGATCTCTCGCTCGTGAGCCTGCGGGACGCGATCCGCAGGCCGACGGCATAGCGGAAGTGAACGCCTCCTTCGCGGAAGGATAGCCCATGGCGATCTCGCCCACCTACCCCGGCGTCTACATCGAGGAACTGCCGAGCCTCACGCACACGATCACCGGGGTCGCAACCTCGATCGCCGCCTTCGTCGGCTACACTGCCCGCGGCATCGACAACCGCGCCCAGCTCCTGCTCAGCTTCTCCGACTACGAGCGGCTGTTCGGCGGCATCGCGAGCGACAGCGAGCTCTCCTACGCGGCGCAGCAATTCTTCGCCAATGGCGGCACCCAGGCCTATGTCGTGCGCACGCCGCGGGCCGGCGCCGTCGGTGCCCACGTCGCCTTCGCCAACCTCACCTTCACCGCACTCAGCAGCGGCACCTGGGCGAACGGCAACTTGCTGATCGACATCGATGAGAATAACGTCGGCACGACGACGTCGGGTGTGACCGCCTTCAACCTCACGGTCACCAATCTCGATGACGGCACGGTCGAGAGCTTCCCCGCGGTCTCGCTCGATTCCGGCCGCAGCAACTACGTGCTCGGTGTGGTCAACGACCCCGATTCCGGGTCGCAACTCGTCAATGTCGCAACCTCCGGCGCGCTCTCCACCACCGCCCCGCCGCCGACCACCGGCACGGTCGGGGGTGTGGTGACGCAAAGCACGGTCAACACCACCGCGGGCGGCGCGGCCACCGCGGCGACCGCCACGCATAATTGCGGCGTCTCGCTCTCGACCAGCGGCACGCCGCCGGCGCCGCTGCCGCTCGACATCCGGGTGCTGGCGCAGACCGGGCCGATCCCGCAGACCGTCGCCGGACTCGCGGCGCAGCTCGAGCGCGCGGCGAATGCGACGCTGGCGGTGAAATGGCCGGGCGCCTCCGTGCGCTGCACCGCGGTGGCGAGCGGCGCCGGCCAGGCCATCCGCGTGGTCGGCTTCCTGCCCGGCCATATCGACGCGACGCTGACCATCGGAGCGCCCTCCGGCGCCTCCGGCCTCACCGACATCTCCGGTGCGCTCGGATTGTCCGGCGCGACCGGTGCGGTCGCGCATCACGCGCTCGCCGGCGGCGGCGACGGCACCACGTTGCCGGGCGCGACGCAGCTCATCGGCGACGAGCTCACCTTCACCGGCATCTACGCGCTGCAGCGGGTGGATCTCTTCAACCTGCTCAGCATCCCGGATGCGACGCGCGCCGATCCCGGCAACCCATCGGCGCTCGACCCGGCGATCGCCGCGAGCGACGTCAACGCGATCTATGCCGCCGCCGACACTCTTTGCCAGGAACGCCGCGCATTCCTGCTCATCGATCCGCCGCCCTTCGTCAACAGCGTCGAGACCGCGGTCGACTGGAAAACCAGCGGCCTCACCGTGCACCAGGAGAACGGCGCGGCCTTCTTTCCCCGGCTGCGCCTGCCCGATCCGGCCAACAACTTCCAGCTCCGCACCTTCGCCCCGTCCGGTGTCGTGGCGGGTCTTTACGCGCGGATCGACGGCACACGTGGCGTGTGGAAGGCGCCCGCGGGAACCGAGGCGACGCTCACCGGCGTGCAGGGCGTCGTCTACAAGCTCAGCGATCTCGAGAACGGCGTGCTGAACCCGCTCGGGCTCAACTGCTTCCGCATCTTCCCGATCTACGGCCCGGTGCTCTGGGGTGCCCGCACGCTGGTCGGCTCCGATGCCGAGGGCAATCAGTGGAAATACGTGCCGGTGCGCCGGCTGGCGCTCTATCTGGAGGAGAGCCTTTATCGCGGCACGCAATGGGCCGTGTTCGAGCCGAATGACGACACACTGTGGGCGCAGCTCCGGCTCAACATCGGCTCGTTCATGCAGGACCTGTTCCGCCGCGGCGCCTTCCAGGGCCAGACTCCGAGCGACGCCTATCTGGTGAAGTGCGACAAGGACACGACGACGCAAACCGATATCGACAACGGCATCGTCAACATCCTGGTCGGCTTCGCGCCGCTCAAGCCGGCCGAGTTCGTGATCATCCAGATCCAGCAGCTCGCCGGCCAGTCGCAGACCTGAGCGGCACCGAGCCGAGCGGCACAGCGCAACCCGATCACGGAAGGCCAGGTTCATGGCGGAATTCACCGTCAACCCGCAGCGCTTCGATCCATACAAGAACTTCAAGTTCCGCGTGCGCTGGGACGGGCGCTACGTCGCAGGGATCAGCAAGGTCTCGGCGCTGAAGCGCACCACGGAGGTGGTCAAGCATCGCGAGGGCGGTGATCCCTCCACCAGTCGCAAGTCGCCCGGGCGGAGCGAGTACGATGCGATCACGCTGGAACGCGGCGTGACGCACGATCCGGAATTCGAGAACTGGGCGGCGAAGGTCTGGCAGCTCGGTGCCGGACTCGGCAGCGAAGTCTCGCTCGCGGATTTCCGCAAGGACATCATCATCGACTTCTACAACGAAGCCGGCCAGCTCGCGATCTCCTACAGGGTGTTCCGCTGCTGGGTCTCCGAGTATCAGGCATTGCCGGATCTCGACGCCAACGCAAATGCGGTCGCGATCCAGCACATCAAGCTCGAGAACGAGGGCTGGGAGCGCGACACGGCGGTGGTCGAGCCGGCCGAGCCGACGCTGAGCGTATAGCCCCGGCACACCGTCCGTCGAACGCCGATGACCGACGTTCCGTCCCGAATGTCTTCACCCGCCGCCCTCGACGGCGATGGTCTGCTCGCCGCCTGGGAACGGGGCGCCGCCGTCCCGCACGCGGCGCGTGCGACGGCGCTGCTGCAGGCGGCCCTTCCCGACACGCCCTGGGCGGAGGCCGCGGCGATGCCGGTCGCGCGACGCGACCGGGCGCTGCTCGAACTTCACGCGTGCAGCTTCGGCGCCAACCTCGCGGCCTTCATCGCATGTCCCGCCTGCGGCACGCGGCTGGAATTCACCCTGCCCGGCGCACAGGCGGCGGCGGCACTGGACATGGCGCCGGTCGAGGAGACGATCACCCGCGACGGCTGCACGCTTCGCCTCCGCTGCGCAGGTTCGGGCGACGTCGCGGCCGCGGCCGCGCTGCCGGATCTCGCCACGGCGCGCGACGCGCTGGCAGCGCGCTGCCTCGACGTGCGGGATCGGGCGGGGCAGGCGCTGACCTTCGAGACGCTGCCGGATGGGCTGCGCGCCGAAGTGCTGACGCGGCTCGCCGCCCTGCACGACGCTGCCGAACTCTCCATCGGTCTGCTCTGCCCGAGCTGCCGCGAGCACCAGACGGTGCTGATCGATGTGCCGGCCTTCCTCTGGGCCGAGTTGCGCCACGCGGCCCTCCGCCTGCTCGACGAAGTGCACGAGCTCGCTGCCGCCTGTGCCTGGTCGGAATCGGCCATCCTGGCGATGAGCACGTCCCGCCGCCGCGCCTATCTCGACCGGGTGCGCGGATGAGCGACAGCCTGACCCGGCTCATTCTGCGCGCGCAGGGTCGCCTGGCAGTGGCCGAGCCGCTGCTTGCGTCGCGCTACGAATCGCCCGATGCGGGCGGATCGGGCCGGGTCGCGTCGGAGATGGAAGAGGTCGGGGAAACCACGCCGGCGGCGCCACCGGCTGCGCCTGTTCCGCCGGCACGCGCAACGGATCATGCGCCGCCGACTGCGATCGCGCGGCCGGTCGCGCCGGTGTTCGACCGTGCAGCGGCGCACGGGCCGCCGCCGCTCGTCCTTGATCGGGCGACCCGCGCTGCGCCGCCGGACCCGCCTCTCGCCGCGGCGTCCGCGCGCGACGCCGACGCGTCCCGGGCGCCGCCGGCGGCCGCACGCCCGCTGACGCATCGCGATGTCGCGGTGACGACACGCCCCACACACGACATTGCGTCGGCAGCTTCCGCGGAGTTCGCCGCCACATCGGAAGCTGCGCGCTCAAACGCCGCACCCCCGAACCGCGAGACACGTCATCTCGCGTCGGCGCAATCCGCGTTGCCGCACACCGCCGGGTCGCCGCGGGCACCGTCGGCCCGTCTGATCGCGGAGGCCCGACCGGCGGCCCGCGTGCAAGCGGCGGCGCCACCCACGCCATCCCCGCGTTCGGCCGCGCCGCTCACCGCCGCCGCGCGCGACGTGCAGATCAGCATCGGCGTGGTCGAGGTGCACGCGACTCCGCCTCGCACGCCGGCCACGCGGCCGGGTGCGAGCCGTGCGCCCGCGATCTCGCTTGGCGATTTCCTCGCGCGCCGTGGCGGCCGGGTGCCATGAGCGACTTTCTCGCCGTCGCAGGGGTTAGTTCGGTGCTGCGCTGGCTGCTGATCGATGCGCTTGC
Organism: Acetobacteraceae bacterium; assembly: GCA_035504175.1. Taxonomy (GTDB): domain Bacteria; phylum Pseudomonadota; class Alphaproteobacteria; order Acetobacterales; family Acetobacteraceae; genus DATJSJ01. The sequence goes on along the minus strand of DATJSJ010000025.1, from coordinate 67,955 downwards.
CGGCAGCGGACTCGACACCGCGCTCGGCGCGACGCCCAATGTCACCGCCCTGCCGCCCGATCGCATCACGGTCGGCGACACGGAAGCGCCGCAGCTCAACCTGTTCATGTACCATGTCAGCCTGAACGCCGCGTACCGGAACGCCGACCTGCCGGAACGCGACTCCGCAGGCCGGCTGCTGTCGAGCCCACCGCTCGCACTCGACCTGCACTACCTGCTCTCCGCCTACGGCAAGGGCGAACTCGACGGCGAGATCCTGCTCGGCTGGGCGATGCAGGTGCTGAACGAGAACCAGCTCCTCACCCGCGACACGGTGCAGAACGCGCTGACCGCGTCCCGCGCCGCGCCGGGTGCCAGCAGCGAGGTGCAGGCGGTCGGACTCTCCACGCTCGCCAACCAGGCCGAGCTGATCAAGCTCACGCCGCAATCGCTCTCGACCGAGGACGCGTACAAGCTCTGGACGGCGTTCCAGGCGCGCTATCGCACGACGGCCGGCTACATGGCCTCCGTCGTGCTGATCCAGCGCAGCCGGAGTGCGCGCGTCGGGCTGCCGGTGCAGGTACGCAACATCCTCGTGCAGCCGCTGGACCGGCCGGCGATCGATGCGATCACGCCGGCGATGCTGCCGGCCGGCGCCGCGCTGACCCTGACCGGCCGCAATTTCGTCGGCGACTCCGTCGGCGACACGCTGGTCAGTTTCGACGGCGGCACGCCGATCGCGCCCGATCTCGTGCAGCCGCAAATGCTGCGCGTGACCATTCCCGCGACCCTGCAGGCCGGCGTGCGCGCGGTGCAGGTCGTACGCAACGTGCGGTTCGGCGCACCCTCCGATCCGCATGCGGGACTGCTGTCCGATCCGGCGACCTTCATGCTGGTGCCGGCGATCGTCACGCCACCGACAACCATCGCGGTCGGCGCCACGCTGACGTTGACCATCAACCCGCCGGTCGGGCGACGGCAGCTCGCGATGGTGCTGATCGGCAGCCAGTCCGTCGAGATCGAGCCGCGCCCGCTCTCCGCGCCCGACACCCAGGCGACGCTCGGCTTCCCGATCCCGGCCGGCTTCACGCCGGTGCCGGCACCAGGCGCGCCGCTGCGGGTGCGGATCGACGGAGCGGAGAGCCTGGTGACGCTCGACACCACGCTGACGCCGCCGGCCTACGTCCCGCGCATCACGGTGACGCCGTGACGATCGCGGCCGAAACCTGGCAGGCGGCAAACCAGGCGGCGCTGCTCGCAGCGCTGCATCCGGTCCACGCGGCGCTCTGCCGGGCAGCGGGGCGCGATGCGCCGGAGCCGCCGGCGGCAACGCCCGCCGGGCCCGAAATGCCTTCCGCTTTGGAGGCGCTGTGCACGCTGTTCCGGCTGTCCGGGTTCGAGCGGGACCTGCTGCTGCTCTGTGCCGGTGTCGAGCTCGACGGACGCTTCGCCGAGGCCTGCGCGGCGGCGCAGCGCGACGAGCGCGCCGGGCGCGCAACCTTCGGCCTCGCCCTCGCGGCGCTGCCGGGGGCGCATTGGAGCGCGCTGACGCGCGACCGGCCGCTGCGTCGCTGGCGCCTGATCGAGCTGCTGCCGGGCGACACGCTGGTCGCCAGCCCGCTGCGCATCGACGAGCGCATCCTGCATTTCCTCACCGGCATCGACAGCAGCGACGAGCGGCTGGACGGGGTCGTGCAGCCGATCGCGGCGGGCGAAATGCCGTCCTGGCTGGTCGGCACGGTCGCGGCGGCTTCACGCTGCATCGCCGGCGGCAGCGCAATTCTCCTGGCCGGGCGCTCGGCGGCCGACCGCGCGACGGTCGCGGCCGCGGCGCTGGAGGCGGTCGGGCTGCGCGCCTACCGGCTGAACGCGACCGATCTGCCGGCGCTTCCCGGCGATCGGGACACGCTGATCCGGCACTGGAACCGCGAGGCGATGCTGGTCGCGGGCGGCCTGTACATCCAGGCCGAGCCGCGCGGGGACCTGGCGCGGCTGCCTCCCGGCCTGCTCGCGCGGCTGCAAAGCCCGGTGATCCTGGACGAGACGGACACGGGCGGGACGGAGCCGCCGGCGCTGCGCATCGCGCTGCCGGAACCGTCCGCGGCGGAACGCCGGCGCGAATGGGCGGCCGGCCTGGGACCGGCGGCGGCAGGGCTGAACGGCGCGCTGACCGCGATCGCCGATCAGTTCCGGTTGGACCGGCCCGCGATCCGCGCGGTCGGGGCGGCGCTGCGCGATGCGTCTTCGGCCGAGGCGGCGGCCAGCGGCCCGGCAGCCGGCGACCCCGCCGATCTCGCCCGCGCCGCCTGGCGGCTTTGCCGCGACCACGCCGGGCGGTCGATGGCGGAGCTGGCGCGCCGGATCGAGCCGAAAGCGGCCTGGGACGACCTGATCCTGCCGGAGGCGCAGAAGCGCGTGCTGCGGCAGATCGCGATCCACATGCGGCACCGCGCCACGGTGCACGAGGACTGGGGGTTTGCCGGCCGCTACGCGAGCGGAATGGGTCTCACCGCGCTGTTCTCCGGTGCCAGCGGCACCGGTAAGACGATGGCGGCCGAGGTGCTGGCGCGCACGCTCGACCTCGACCTGCACCAGATCGACCTTGCCGGCCTGGTCAGCAAATATATCGGCGAGACCGAGAAGAATTTGAAGCGCGTGTTCGACGCGGCCGAGGATGGCGGCGCCATCCTGCTGTTCGATGAGGCCGACGCGCTGTTCGGCAAGCGCAGCGAGGTGCGCGACAGCCACGACCGCTACGCCAATCTCGAGGTCAGCTACCTGCTGCAGCGGATGGAGGCGTATCGCGGCCTCGCCATCCTGACCACGAACATGCGCCACGCGATCGACGCCGCGTTCCTGCGCCGGCTGCGCTTCGTGGTCGAGTTCCCGTTTCCGGACGCTGCCGACCGGGCGCGCATCTGGCGCCGGGTGTTTCCCGACGCGACGCCGACCGCCGGGCTCGACCCCGACCGGCTGGCGCGGCTCAACGTGCCGGGCGGCGTGATCCGCGCGATCGCGATGCAGGCCGCCTTCCTCGCCGCCGAGGCGGCGCAGCCGGTCGGCATGGCGCAGGTCGCCGCCGCGGCGGAGATCGAGTTCGGCAAGCTGGAACGCCCGCTCGGCAGTGTCGGGAGGTCGCTATGGGACTGAGGCCGTCCCGCACGCCGGCGCTGCGCGTCGAGATCGGCCGGCTGGTCGCGCACGGCATGATGCCGGCAGACGCGCAGCGCATGGCGGCTTCGCTCAAGCGCGAACTGCACCGGCTCGCGCGCGGCGGTGCAGACGCGTTCGCCGATGCGCGCATGAGGCGGGCGCGGCCGGTGCGCGCGACGGTGCCGGACGATCCGGCGGCACTCGGCCGCGCCGTCGCCGCAGGTCTCTGGGCGCGCATTCGCGATGCGGGAGGAGTGCGATGACGGCACCGATTTCGCCCCGCGTCGCCAAGGGCGGCATCCTGATGCTGGATCCGGATACCGCGATCCCGCGTGGCTTCATCGCGCTGCAGTACAATCCCGACACGCTGACCCGCCGGCTGCAGCCGCAGAGCGTCGGCGACCAGGCCGACCGCACGGAGATCCTGCGGCTCAAGGGGCCACCGATCGAGACGATCAGCGTCTCGGCCGAGATCGACGCGACCGACCAGCTCGCCGATCCCGCGGCCAACCCGGTGACGCTCGCCGCCGGCATCCAGCCGGCGCTCTCAGCGCTGGAACTGCTCGTCTATCCGAGCAGCGTCGAGCTGATCGCCAACGAGGCGCTGACGCTTCTCGGTACAATCGAGATCCTGCCGATGCAATCGCCGCTCGCGGTGTTCGTCTGGAACCCGCTGCGCGTGACACCGGTGCGCATCACCTCGGTGGAGATCACCGAGGAAGCGTTCGATCCGAATCTCAACCCGATCCGCGCCAAGGTCGCGCTCGAGATGCGGGTGCTGAACGTCAACGATGTCGGCTTCCTCAATCCCGCCGGCGCCCTCTACCTCGCCTACCAGATCGAGAAGGAGGCGCTGGCGATTGCGAACCTCGCCCAGACGGCTGCCTCGATCCCGAGCATTCTGCCATGAGCAGCCCGATCGACAGCTTCGTCGCGACCGGCGGCACCAGCGGTGCGACTGCGGCGGCGAACAGCCGCTATGCCGGGATCGGCACGGCGACGCTGACCCTGCCGGACGGGACCGTCGTCCGCTATCTGCAACGCCGCTTCATCCCAGGCCCCGAGCAGTACGCGACGCTGCGGCAATACGTCACCGTGCAGGGCGACCGCATCGACAATCTGGCGGCCTCGCAGCTCGGCGATCCGCTGCTGTACTGGATCCTGTGCGATGCCAATACCGCGATGGACCCGGATGCGCTGACCGACACGCCCGGGACGGTGCTGCGCATCACGCTGCCGGCCGGCATCGCCGCGACCGGCAAGGTCGGAGGCATCGGTGGCTAGCGGCCTCTATCTCACGCTGCTGGTCGGCCCGGTCGTGGCGCTGCCGGCGCCGAAGCCACTGATGGACGCGCTGACGGCGGTCGAGGTCACGACCAGCGCCACCGGCCGCAGCGGATTCCAGCTGTCCTTCACACTCGCCGACCGCTCGCCGTTGCAGACGCTGTTCCTGCTCGCCGCCGGCGGCCCGACGGTCGAGCTTCGCGTCATCATCGTCGCGACCGTCAACGGCATCCCGCAGGTGCTGATGGACGGGGTGATGCGCCATCACGAGGTGCAGCCGGCCGGCGATGCCGGCCATTCCACCCTGTTCATCAAGGGCGAGGACCTGACGGCGGTGATGGACCTGGTGCCGCTCCCCGGTCTGCCCTATCCGATGCCGGCCGAGGCGCGGGTCGCGGCGATGCTGGCGAAATACGCGATGTACGGCATCGTGCCGATGATCGTGCCGAGCGTCGTGCCCGACACGCCGATCCCGGTCGAGCGCATCCCCGGCCAGCAGGGCACCGACCTCGCCTACATCAACCAGCTCGCCGGCAAGGTCGGCTACGTGTTCTATCTCGATCCCGGGCCGGTGCCGGGGGTCAGCACCGCCTATTGGGGGCCGCAGATCAAGTTCGGCATCCCGCAGCCGGCGCTGTCCGTCAACATGGACAGCTGGACCAATGTCGAGCAGCTCAGCTTCCGCTACGAGCCGCAGAAGTTCCGCCTGCCCATCGTCACCATCGTCGAGCCGACCACGCACACGCCGATCCCGATCCCGATCCCGCCGGTGACGCCGCTCAACCCGCCGCTCGGCCTGGTGCCGGCAACCACGCCGTCCGGTTTCGACACGCTCGACGATACCGCCAAGCTCGATCCCGGCCAGGCGCTGATGATCGGCATGGCCCGCGCTTCCGCGAACGCGGACATCGTCAGCGGCAACGGCACGCTCGACGTGCTGCGCTACGGCCAGGTGCTGAAGGCGCGGCAACTGGTCGGCGTGCGCGGCGCGGGACCGGCCTTCGACGGGCTGCACTACGTGGACAGCGTCACCCATCGCATTTCGCGCGGCGAGTACAAGCAGAGCTTCACGCTGACCCGCAACGCGCTCGTCTCCAACACGCCCATCGTGCCCACGATCGGCATCTGAAACGGAGGTGGCACGCTCGTGGCTCAGTTCTTCGGCAAGTATCGCGGCACGGTGCTCAACAACATCGATCCGATGCAGATGGGCCGCATCCAGGCGACGGTGCCGGACGTGACCGCGCTGCTGCCGACGAGCTGGGCACTGCCCTGCGTGCCGATGGCCGGGCCGCAGGCGGGCGAGTTCGTCATCCCGCCGATCGGCGCGTCGGTCTGGGTCGAGTTCGAGCAGGGCAATCCCGACTATCCGGTCTGGACCGGCGGATTCTGGGGCTCGGCCGCGGAGGTGCCCGCTCTCGCGCTCGCGGCCACGCCGGGCCTGCCGCCGATCGTGCTGCAGACGACGGGTCAGACCACGCTGATGCTGAGCGACACGCCCGGGCCGACGGGCGGCATCCTGCTGAAATCGGCGACCGGGGCGCTGATCTCGATCAACGAAGTGGGGATCACGATCAGCAACGGGCAGGGCGCGACGATCGTGCTGGCCGGTCCCAGCGTGTCGATCAACCAGACGGCGCTGGTCGTGGTGTAGGGGCGGAGATGCCGGGATTCCTGCTGCATGTCGGGGCGACGGTGATGTGTTCGCATGGCGGCCAGGCGCAGCCGACCGCGCCCAATCCGCGCGTCTCCGTCTCCGGCCAGCCGACGCTGCTGCTCTCGACGCCCTATGTCGTCGCCGGCTGCCCGCTGGTGCCGCCGCCGCTGCCGCCCTGCGTCAGCGCGCAGTTCGTCATCGGCACGCTGCGTGTCACCTCCAACGGCCAGCCGCTGCTGCTGCAATCCGGCCAGTCGATCTGCGTGCCGACCGGCACGCCGCTGCTGCCGCTCGTCACCCAAACCCGTGTCACCGCGAGCTGATCGCGCATGGATGTCGCTTTCCCCTACGGTTTCGACGGCACCGGACACACCGCCAGTCCGGCCGATCAGAACGCGCATATCCGCGATCTGATCGAGCAGGTGCTGCTGACCGCACCGGGCGAGCGGGTGAACCGCCCGAGCTTCGGCAGCGGCACCGGCCAGCTCGTGTTCGCGCCGAACAGCAGCGCGCTCGCCATGGCGCAGCAGAAGCTGATCCAGGCCGGGCTGCAGCAATGGCTCTCCGACCTGATCCAGGTGCAGGCGGTCAACGTCTCAGCCGATGACGCCACGCTCAACGTCACGGTGCAGTACATCGTCCTGCTCACCGGCCAGCCGCAATCGGCCCAGTTCGCGCTCGGGGGCGGCGGCGGATGATCTATTTCTGCTCCCAGCGCAACCGGCGCACCCTGGTCCTGGCGAACCCGCCGCTGAACGGCATCGATTACCTCGAGGTCGCGGACGGCTCCGGCCAGACCGTGCTGCTGCTGACCTTCCTGCGCGATCCGACGCCGCTGGCGCTCGGCCCGGCGCAGATCGCGATCCTGGGCGGCGAGAGCATCGCCGGCATAAGCGTGCTTGACGTCGCGCCGCAGGCCGGCAATCCGCTGACGCTCGCCGTGCAGCTCGACCAGGCCGGCGATTTCTCGACCTACACGCTGGAACTGCGCGCCGACGAGCAGACGGACGAGCCGCCCGACGGGCTCGATCCGGCCCTCGCAACGCTCGATTTCTCCTTCAAGGCCGGCTGTCCCTCGACCGGCGACTGTGCCACCAGCGCCTGCTGCCCGCCGACGCCGGTCGCGCCGCCCGACATCAACTACCTGGCACGCGACTATCCCGGCTTCGTGCAGGTGATGCTGGACCGCATGGCGGTGCTGGCGCCGGGCTGGACGGAGCGGCACGCGGCGGATCTCGGCGTCGCACTGGTCGAAGTGCTGGCCTACGTCGCCGATCATCTCAGCTACCGTCAGGACGCCGTGGGCACCGAGGCCTATCTCGGCACCGCGCGCAGCCGCATTTCGCTGCGCCGGCACGCGCGCCTGGTCGATTACCGCGTCGATGAGGGCGAGAATGCCCGCGCCTGGGTGCAGTTCCAGGCCGATGCGGAGGGCGTGGCACTCCCCGCCGGCACGCCGGTCGCGCCGCGCGTCGCCGGCGTACCGGCGCGACTCGACCCTGCCGACCCCGCCGCGCAGCAGATTCTCGCGGCCGGCGGCGCAGTGTTCGCGACGCTCGCCGATGCGACGCTGAATGCGTCGCTCAACGACATCCCGTTCCACACCTGGAGCGACCAGGACTGCTGCCTGCCCGCCGGCAGCACCGCGGCGACACTCGCCGGCCATCTCGACGCGCTGTCTCCGGGCGACGTGCTGCTGTTCGAGGAGGTGCTCGGTCCGGAGACCGGTCGCGCCGAGGACGCGGATGCGACGCATCGCTGCGCCGTGCGCCTGACCCGCGTGCATCACACCGATCGGCTCGGCCGGATCGTCACCGACCCGCTGACCGGCGATCCGGTGACGGACATCGAATGGGACACGGCGGACGCGCTGCCCTTCGCGCTCTGCCTCTCCGCGACCACGGATGCGGCGCATGGCGGCGTGCCAATCGACGCGGTGAGCCTGGCGCGCGGCAACATGGTCCCGGCGGACCACGGCGTCTGGCCGGCGGCCGGTCAATGGGAATCGCTCGGCACGGTGCCCGACCCGCCGGAGGTTCCGGTCGGCAGCGACACGGGCGATTGCTGCGCACCGCCGGTCGCGGTGCTGGCGCCGTTGCCGGTTTTCGTCCCGGCGCTGCAGCAGGCGCCGCTTACCTTCGCCCGCGCCTACGATCCGACCGCGGCCGCCTCCGCGCTCGGAGCGCCGCCGGCGACCGACGCACCGCCGCCGACGCCGCAGATCGCGGTGCAGGACGACAGCAACCTGGACTGGCTGCCACAGCCCGATCTGCTCGGACTGCACGAGCTCGACCGCGGCTTCGTCGTCGAGATCGAGCGCGACGGCACCGCCTATCTCCGCTTCGGCGACGGCGAATACGGCGCCGCGCCGGAACCGGGCGAGAGCTTCCGCGCCCGCTACCGGATCGGCAACGGCGCGGCGGGCAATCTCGGCAACGACACGCTCGGCCATGTGGTGACGACGGAGACGCGCATCTCCGGCGTGCGCAATCCGCTGCCGGCGCGCGGCGGCCGCGATCCCGACACGATGGAGACGATCCGCCAACTGGCGCCGTTCGGCTTCCGCACCCAGCTCCGCGCGGTGACGGAGACCGATTACGGCACCGCGGCGATGACCGATCCGGCGGTGCGCGCGGCGCGCGGCACGCTGCGCTGGACCGGGAGCTGGCGCACCGCCTTCGTCGCGATCGATCCCGCGCCGTCAGCACCCGCGACGCTCGCCGCGGACACCGAAACCCGGCTCGATCTCGAGCGCATGGCCGGGGTGGATCTCGCAACCGAATCCGCCGCGATCGTCGGGCTCCGGGTCGGGCTCGCGATCTGCCTCGCGCCGTACTACGCCCGCTCGGACGTGGAGGCGGCGCTGCGCCGGGTCTTCTCGGCCGGCCCGACCTGCGACGGTCGTCCCGGGCTGCTCGATCCGAGCAATTTCACCTTCGGCCAGACCGTCTATCTCAGTCCGTTCATCGCCGCCGCGCAGGAGGTGCCCGGCGTCGCCGCGGTGCGCGCCACCGCCTTCCAGCGCGTCGATGATCCGGCGAGCGACGCGCTGGCAGCGGGCGCGCTCACCATGCAGCGGCTGGAAATCCCGCGTCTCGACAACGATCCGAGCCGGCCGGATCGCGGCATCCTCGACCTCGTGCTGGACGGCGGCGGATGAGCGACACCACAACCCCGCCCTGCGGCTGCTGCGCCGGCACGACGCGGGAGACCCCGGCGCCGATCTCCAACCGGCCCGGCCTGCCGCAGATCGCCTATCGCGTCGGCACGCAGACGAGCTTCAAGGCCAGCATGCTGGCGGCGCTGTCGGATCCGGCCTTCCCGGCGCTGGCGCCGCTCTCCACCCGCGACGACGGCGATTTCACCATCGCGCTGCTCGATGCCTTCGCGGTCTGCGGCGACATCATCACCTTCTATCAGGAACGCCTCGCCAACGAGGCCTATCTCGGCACCGCGGTCGCGCAACGCTCGGTGTTCGAGCTGGCGCGGCTGGTCGGCTACCAGCCCTCGCCCGGTGTCGCCGCCTCGGCGCCGCTCGCCTTCACGCTGAACGACGCGCCGGGCGCGCCCGATCCGGTGACGATCCCCGCCGCGACCCGGGTGCAAAGCGTGCCGGGGCCGGGCCAGAGCCCGGTCACGTTCGAGACGACGGTGCCGCTGCTGGCGCGGATCGCGCACAACGCGCTGCCGGCCGCGACCACCGTGCCGGTGGACTGGACCCGGATCACCACGTCGCTGTGGCTCGCCGGCACCGCGACCGGATTGAAGCCGGGCGACGCGATCCTGCTCGTCGACGCCGACCGCGCCGCGAACGTCGCCAGCACGCTGTGGGAGATGCGCACGGTGACGGCGGTGGCGCCGGATGCCGCCAATGGCCGCACCCAGATCACCTGGGACGAGCCGTTGTTCGACAGCTTCCGCAATGCCGGGCCGGTTGGTGCGCGGAATGTGCAGCTCTACGCGCTGCGCAAGCGCGCCTCGCTGTTCGGCGTCACCGCCCCCGACCCGACGCTGTTCGCGACCAACCCGGCGGGCACCGGCGCAAGCGACTGGACCTTCAAGCACGACACCGCGCATGTCGATCTCGACACGGTCTATCCCGATCTCGCGCCGGTCGGCGGCAGCGCGGATTTCGCGACCGCGCCCGAGCGGTTTGCCTGGCTGGTGCTGTCGCGGGCCGGCTCGCGCCTGTCGCGCCGGCGCCGCGCCGCGGGCCAGCACCCGCCGCCGATCCGTCGCCTCTACCGCATCCTCGCCGCCGCCGACCGGGCACCGTTGCGCTACACGCTCTCCGCCAAGGCGACCGGTCTCACGCTCGACGCTGATGCCGGGGTCGCCGACTTCGTCACCGTGACCCGCGCGGTCACCGCCTTCGTGCAGAGCGAGCCGCTCGCCATTGCGGAGCAGCCGATCATCGGTGCGCTCGACGGCTTCGCGCTTGGGCCCGGTGCGCTGACGCCCGTCGCGGGATCGGGCATGACCGTGCTGGGCGGCGGTCAGCTCGCCGGCGACCAGCGTCTCGGGGTCAGTGGCAAGCGCGCCCGGCTGCAATTCGGTGCCGATCCGGCGGCGACGCTGATCGGCCCCGACGGGCGCACCGCGATCGCGCTGGCCGGCGGCGACCAGTTCCTGATCGATGCCTACCCGCCTGTGGCGGCCGCCGCCGGCGCGCTCGCCTGGTCGGTGCTGACGACCAAGGGCGTCGCCGCGACGCTGACCGCGCAGCCCGGCGCGATCACCCTGCTGCCGGCCGTCCAGGCGGATCCCGTCGCGACCGAGGCAGCGACGCTTGCGAGCAATCCGGCGGTGCATGCCGACCGCGCCGACCTCACTTTCACTGCCGCGCTGACCCGCGCCTATGACCGTGCGACCACCCGGCTCAATGCCAACGTGGTCGACGCCAACCAGGGCGAGACGGTGCAGGAAATCCTGGGTGGCGGCGATTCCTCGCAGGTGAACCAGAGCTTCACGCTGAAGCAGGGGCCGCTCACCTATGTCAGCGCGGCGCAGGGTCAGGGCGCGCAATCGACGCTGCAGGTCTGGGTGAACGATCTGCGCTGGCAGGAGCAACCGGGCCTGCTCGATGCCGGGCCGCGCGACCGCGTCTTCGTCACCCGCCGTTCCGACACCGGCACCGTCACCGTGCAGTTCGGCGACGGTCAGCATGGCGGCCGGCCGCCGACCGGCCAGACCAATATCCGCGCGATCTACCGCAAGGGACTCGGCACCGCCGGCAACGTTGCCGTCGGGCAGTTGAGCCAGGCGATCGACCGGCCGGCCGGACTGTCCGGCGTCGCCAATCCCGCGCCCGGCAGCGGCGGCGCCGATCCCGACACGCCGGCAAGTGCGCGCGCGAGCGCGCCGCTGCACGTGCGTACGCTGGAACGCGTGGTGTCGCTGCAGGACTACGAGGATTTCGCGCTCGCCTTCGCCGGCATCGCGCGCGCGCTCGCCACCTGGACCTGGTTCGGCCGCACGCGCGGGGTGGTGGTGACGGTCGCGGGCCCGGGCGGCTCGGTGCTCGACCCGCAGGGCGACACGATCGGCAACCTGGCGCAGGCGCTGCGCGGCGCCGGCAATCCCTATGTGCCGATCGTCGTCCTGCCGCACCGGCCGGCCCAGTTCGCGGTCACCGCTCTCGTGCAGATCGACGACGTGGATTACGACCCCGACGCGGTGCTGCAGTCGGCGCAGTCGGCCCTCCTCGCCGGCTTCGGATTCGATGCCCGCACGCTCGGCGAGGGCGTGACGCAGAGCGCGATCGTCGCGGCGCTACAGGCGGTGCCCGGTGTGGTCGGGCTGCGCCTGACCCGCTTCACCCGTGACGACGTGGCGAGCGTGCTGCCGGATTTCCTGACCGCCGCCGCGCCGGTCACGGGCGAGCGCGGCGCCGTGCAGGGTGCGGAGTTGCTGCTGATCGACCCGGTCGCCTCGCTCGTGGACCGCTGGACATGATCGGGCCGGTGCCATGAGCCTGGACGCGGACGCGATCTACGCCCTGCTGCCGGCGATCCATCGCACGCGCGATGCCGACGCGGGCGGGCCGCTGCAGGCGCTGATCGGCGTAATCGCCGAGCAGGTCGGCGTGCTGGAGCAGGATCTGCGCGGTCTCTACGCCGATGCCTTCATCGAGACCTGCTCGCCCTGGGCCATTCCCTATATCGGCGCGCTGATCGGCTGGACGCCGCTGCTGCCCAACGTGCCGGGCACCGCCGGTGGTCGGGCGGAGCTCGCCAACACGATCGGCTACCGCCGTCGCAAGGGTACGGTGATCGCGCTCGAGCAGCTCGGTGCCGACGTGACCGGCCGAGCGGTGCGCGTGGTCGAGGCGTTCCGCGGCCTGGCCGTCGATCAGAGCTTCCGCCATCTGCGCCCCGAGGCCGGCGGTACGATCGCACTGCGCGACGGCGCCGCGCTGGCGCGTCTCGGCGGCCCGTTCGAGAGCGCCAGCCGTACGATCGACGTGCGCCGCATCGCGCCGCGCGTGCGCGACGTGTCGGTTCCCGACACCGCAGCGCTGGACGTGGCCCTGCACGGCGACGGGCGTTGCAACATCCCCGATATCGCCGCCTGGGTCTGGCGCTGGATCAGCTATCCGGTGACCGGCCAGCCCGGGTTCCGCGTCGATGCGCGACGCTTCATGGCGAGCCCGCTCGGCGCCGACATGCCGTTGTTCAACGCACCGGCGGCGCGCACCGCCTTCGACCACCTGACGACGCGCGCCGACGTGGCGCAGCCGATCGGGCGGCGCGAGTTCCACGACGATCCTGCCGCGTTCTATCGCGAGGCCGCGGGGCTGGTGGTGACCGCGGACGGCGTGGCGGTGCCGCTCGACGGGATCTGCGTCTGCGACCTGTCCGACATCTCGCCCGGCGGCGACTGGCCGGATGCGCCTTCGGGCAAGGTTGCGATCGATCCGGTGCTCGGTCGCATCGCCTTTCCGCCGGACCAGCCGGCGCCGGGCGTGGTCGTGCTCGACTATTGCTACGGCTTCGCGGCCGATCTCGGCGGCGGGCCGTATGATCGCACGTCACGGCTGCCACTGGACGCGAGCCGCGTCACCTGGCAGCAGATCATCGGCGCCGGCGCCACCGACATCTTCGGCATCCCGCTCACCCTCGCCGACGCGGTCGCCGCGTTCAACGCGCAGCCGGCGGGGACGGTCGGGCTGATCGTGCTCGCCGGATTCGGCGCGGAGCCGATTGCACTGACCGGCCCTGCCGCGATCGCGATCCCGCCCGGCAGCGAGCTCTGGATCGTCGCCGCCGAGGTGCACGGTAGCGGCGACGATGCCAGCTGGAGCGCGATCCGTTCCCGCGCGACGCTGAGCGGCGATATCGAGATTGTCGGCATCGGTATGCCCTCCGCCGACGACACGCCCGATTCCGGCCAGGTGTTCCTGAGCGGCGTGCTGCTCGCCGGCACGATGCATGTATCCGGCCAGGCGATCACGCTCGGGCTGCAGGACTGCACGCTGGTGCCGGGCCGCGCCCTGCTGCGGGACGGCGAACCGGCCGAACCCTGCACGCCATCGCTGGTGATCGACAGCGCCGGTGCCACGCTGACGCTCGAGCGCGTCATCGCCGGGCCGGTCCTGGTGCACGCCGCCGCCTCGGCCCGGATCACGGACTCTATCGTCGACGCGATGGCACCGTGGAACGTCGCTTTTGCCGGCCCGGGCGGCGCCGGCGAAGGTGGCACGCTGCACGTCGAAGACAGCACCATCATCGGCAAGGTTCGCACGCATCTGCTGCCTTTGGCCTCGAACACGATCTTCCTGGGACGCAGGCCTGCCTGCGATCCGTGGCCGGCCTCGGTCTGGTGCACGCGGCGGCAATCCGGCTGCGTCCGGTTCTGCTTCGTCCCGGCGGATGCGCTGACGCCGCCCCAGTATCGCTGCCTGCCAGGCGGGGCGGTGCCGGAAGAAGCCGTCACGCCGATCTTCGTTTCGCGCCAGTACGGCAGCCCATCCTACGCGCTGCTCAGCGGCTTTTGCCCGGTCGCGATCTGGCAGGGCGCCGATGACGGCAGTCAGATCGGCGCCTTCCACCTGCTGTACGAAACCCAGGGTGTCGCCAATCTGCGCACGCGCTTCGACGAATACCTGCCGTTCAATCTGGAAGCGGGCATCTTCCTGATCCCGTCGAGCCCGGAAGCGGCACCGCTGCCGCCGCCCTTCTACGGCACCGCCCCGACCCGTCAGCAGCGCCCGCCATGGATGGACCCGGTGGACCCGTTCGACTGGCTGGCGATTGGCGCGGCGTTGATCTGATGTCGTCGGGAAGCACCTCGCTCCGGCCTGCCTTCGATCCGCGATGGTCTGTCCGGGGGCGCGGCCGGCTCAAGGCCAAGCCCCTTCGGGGCGCCTGCGGCGGCCTTGACCCGTCCACGCCCCCGGACAGGAGGGCTTGGGATCGAGAAAGGCCCAGATACGCAGGACCGAACGCGTTGCATCCGTCCCTTCTTCGATCCCAAGCCAAAGCCTCCGTGGGCGGGATGGGGTCAACGCTCGCGCAGCGACCGCGGAGCGAAGCGGAGCGGCCCCGGGCGTTGACGCCGTCCCGCCCGCGGAGCGCACCATCGCGGGTCGATGGAGGGACACGCTTCCGCAATCGCGACGGCGCGGACGGCATAAACCCCGAGTTGCGCGATTCAGACCGTCGGCGAACACGCCCCCGGTCATCGCGCCCTTGTTTAGTCGCGCGATTCAGACCTCCGGCGCATCGCCTCCGGTCATCGCGCTCTGATCCGCCGAGGAGGAGAGGATGAAAGGCGATTTCAGCCGGCTCCGTTTCGACCCGACCCGGAACTACACCTCGGTACTGTCGCAGCAGGGACGGGTGCAGCTCGACTCGGACGCCAACGAGCAGCGCGCGATCGACGAATATCTGCGCGCGACCGCGCTCACCGACATCATCGGGCAAACCGGCACGCCGCGGGACGATGCCGGCTTCGCGATCTCCACCGATGGCAGCGCGATCACGATCGGCGCCGGGCGCTACTACGTCGATGGCCTGCTGTGCGAGGCGCGCCAGCCGCTCGACTACATGGCCCAGCCCTACCTGATCGACCCGGCGCCGGATGCGACGACGCTGCTCACGGGGCTGCGCCAGAATCCGACCGGCTCGGTTCGCGTCTGGCTGGAAGCCTGGCAGCGCCTGGCGACACCCGTCGATGATCCCGGCATCCAGGACGTGGCACTCGGCGAAGCGGATACCACGGACCGCTTGCAGACGGTCTGGCGCGTCGTGGCGGAAGCGGTGCCGGGCGCGTCGGTCGATCTCGCCGCGACGGCCCGGGCGACGGACACGCTGCGCCAGAGCCTGACCGATCTCCGCCTGGCAACGCAGGCAACCACGCTGGCGCCGGTGGAAGCGCAGGCCGCGACGCTCAGCACCCGCATCGCCGCGGGGCGTCTGACCGGCGTGCAGCTCCAGAGCGAGCTTTCGCAATTGCACGCCGCGGCCACGGCCGCCCTCGCGAGCGCGCCGGCGGCGCGCGCCCCCGCCACGGCGCCCGGGTCGTCGCCGCAGGCCACCGCCGCGGCGGCGACCGCCGCAATCGGCCGGCTGCCGATCCTGCTGCAGCTCTCCTGCTGCGACCTCATGCATCTGCAACCGGCCGCCGCGCCGGCCGGATTGATGCGCGCCGGCACGCAGGACGCAGGCGGCCAGGGCACCTGTCTGCCGTCACCGCACGCGGCCTATCGCGGGCTCGAGAACCAGCTCTACCGCATCGAAGTGCACCAGGGCGGCCCGCTCGCCCAGGCCAGCTTCAAATGGTCGCGGGAGAACGGCTCGGTCATGACCCGCATCCTCGATGCGAGCGGCCCGGTGCTGACCGTGGACAGTCTCGGCCCCGACGCCAATCTCGGCTTCGCGCCGCTGCAATGGGTGGAGATCACCGACGATTCCGAAGAGTTCGGCCAGGTGCCGAACCAGCCCGGCGCGCTGCTGCAGATCAAGCAGGTGGTGCCGGAGCATTCGCAGATCATCCTGACCCAGCCGGCACCCGCGGTGAACACCGCGAACGGGCACGCCAAGCTGCGCCGCTGGGACCAGTCCGGCAGCGACGCCGGACCGGCCGGTGTCGCGATGAACGCGACCGGACCGAACCTGCTGGAGAACGGGCTGGTCGTGCAGTTCGCGCCCGACCAGCCATTCCAGCCCGGCGATTACTGGCTGGTCGCCGCCCGCACCGCGACCGGCGAGCCGGAATGGCCGCCCTCGGACAGCGACGGCGCCGACTACCAGCCGGCGCGACGCGTCGTGGTGAACCGCGCGCCGCTCGCCTGCATCCATTTCGACGCCGGGTCGCAGGGCTTCGTCGTCGATTCCTGCCGCGATCTCTTCGCCCCGCTGACCGCGCTGACGCCGCCGCCAATTCCGCCGGCGCTGCATGTCGGCGCGATCGGCTGGACGAATGACGACGTGCTGACCCTCGACCAGCTCTTCATTCAGGGATTGACGGTGACGCTCGATGGCCCGGCGACGAGCCTGGTCGATGCCGCCAGCTTCGCGCTGCACCTGGAAAGCCCGATCTCGGTCGGCGATTCCGAATTCGCCGCCAGCCTGGGCGGCGGCTCCGGCATCGGCATCGTGCGCTTCGACTTCGTCGTCGATGGCAGCGTCACGGTGAGCGGCAACACGATCAACTGGGCGGTCGGCCGCAATTTGCTGAGTTTCCTGTTCCAGCTCGTCGACGGGCTCGCCGGCCAGGCCGATCAGGGCATCTTCATCCGCGCGCGGGTCGCGCTGAAAGGACGCGCCGTCAGCGGCGGCGATCCCGGTGCGCCGATCTATCTCGACGGCCAGTGCTTCGGCACGCAAGCGACCCGCGCCGACGGCTCGCAGCGTGTCGACCTGTCGCTTCCGTCCGGCAACGACGAGAAGGCAAGCGACTTCGAGAGCTGGTTCTATCTCGCGCCGATCCAGCGCTTCGATCCCGCGCCGACCATCACGCCCGCCGCCGTCGCCTTCATCGTCGTCAGCGACACGCCTATCCTACTCCGGCGCTTCACGCTCAGGCTGGTGGACAACACCTCGGGCCAGCCCGATCCGCACGGCAACGCGGTGGTACCGACGCTCGCCCTCTCGCTGCGCTACAGCGCACTCACCGACACGACCGTCAGTCTCAGCGTCACCGGCGGCTCGCCCGGCATCGTGCAAGTGCCGGCGACGGTCACCATCCCGCGCGGCGCGACCGCGCCCGCCAACCCCGTGCAGCTTTCGGTCAGCAACACCGGCACCACCACGCCGCAAACCTTCACCGTGACGGCGGCGATGACGCTGCCGAGCGGCCAGCAGACCAGCGCCAGCGCCACGATCACGGTGACCGGAATCGTGCCGCCGAACCCGATCCCGGTGCCGGGCCCGATCCTGACGACCGGCCCGACCCTGAACACGATCCTCCAGCCGGCCACGCCGGCGGGTGGCGGGTCGACCCCGACGACGCCGACCACGCCGGGGCATTGAGACGATGCGGGCCGTGTGGTCGTTCTGGTCCGTGCCCTTCGCGCGCCATTACCGGCACGCCTGGGCCCGTCCGGTCGACCACCTGCTCGCCTGGGTGATCTCGGTCGGCAGCGCCCAGCGCCACTACCGCGACACGCTCCTGGTCACCGACACGCCGGGCCGACGGCTGCTGGTGGATCGGCTCGGGCTTGCCTTCGCCGACGTCTCCACCGAGCTCGACCGCCTGCGCGATCACGATCCCGGCTGGTGGATGCTGGGCAAGCTGGTTGCCTATGGCCTGCAGGACGCGCCCTTCGTGCACGTCGACAACGACGTCTTCCTCTGGAAGCGCCTGCCGCCGCGACTGGAGGCGGCGGCGGTGCTGGCACAGAACCCGGAGCGCCATGTCGGCGGCGACTATCGCCCGGCGGAGGTGATGGCGGCGATGCGCGCGACCGGGGGCGTGGTGCCGCCGGAATGGGAATGGGGATGCAGCCTCGGCGGGGATATCCCGGCGGAGAATTGCGGCATTCTGGGCGGCACCGCGACCGGCTTCCTGCAGCATTTCGCGCGCACGGCCATTGCCTTCGTCGATCGGCCGGAGAATGCCGCCGGCTGGGCGCGGCTCGGCGGCGCGGCCGGGCACAACCACGTGGTCGAGCAGTTCCTGCTCGCCGCCTGCCTCGGCCATCACCGGTCGCATCCCGCCTCGCCCTGGCGCGGCGTGCGGGCCCAGTACCTGTTTCCGTCCTGGCGCGAGGCGTTCGACAGCAACGAGGCAGCGCGCGTTGGCTACACGCATCTGATGGGCGGCAAGCGGCATCCGACGCTGGGGCAGCGCCTGACGGAGCGCGTACGGCGGGACTGGCCGGATCTGCTGCGCCGCTGCGAGCGCTGCGCCGCGCTGGCGCCGGCGCTCTGAGCCATGCCGGCCGTCGCCCCGGCGCTGCGCATTCCGGCCCGGGCGTCGCCCGCGCCCGCCGGCGGGCCGAGGCAAGCCACGACCCGTTCTCCGGAGCCGAGCCCGGCCCGCCCCGCGCACCGCCTGGCGGCGAGACCACCTGCGGTGCCGTTGCTCGCGATCGCACCGCGAGAGGCGCCGGAGGAGCGGCAGGCCGAGCGGATCGCAGCCCAGGTGATGCGCGGCATGACGCCGGACGCGGCGCGGCCGGCCCCGGCGCGGCTGCGCCGGGCCTGTGCCGCCTGCGCCGCGGAGGAGGAAGAGCGCGTCTCCCGCGCCGCCGATCCGGCGCGCGAAGGCAGCGCGCCCGCCGCGGAGGCGCCGGATATCGTCCACGCCACGCTGCGCCGGTCCGGGCGGGCGCTCGAGCCGGGGCTGCGCGAGCGGTTCGAGCAGCGCTTCGGACATGATTTCGGCCGGGTGCGGATCCACACCGATCCCGAAGCCGGTCGCTCCGCCGAGGCGGTGCGCGCCCTGGCCTATACGGTCGGGCGGTCGATCGTCTTCGCCCCCGGCCGGTTCCGGCCGGAGACCGAGACCGGCCGCCACCTTCTCGCGCACGAGCTCGCGCACGTGGTGCAGAACCGGCAGGCGCCGGACCGCCCCGGCGCGGCGCTGCCGCTCGAGCCGGCTTCGAGCCCGCTCGAGGCCGCCGCGCGCGCAACGGGCGCCGCGGGGCCGGGACGGGCGCTGGGCGTTGCCCCGGGACCGCGGCTGATGCGCGCCGATCCCGATGCGGTCAGTCAGATCCTGAAACTTCGCACCGTGGTCGGCGCCGGCATCCAGTTCTTCCCGACCAACGTCACCGACACGCGGATCGGACCGGTCTCCGCGCAGGGCGGATTGATCAGCCACGGCATGAGCCGGCTCACCGTCATCATCGGCCAGAACCTGACGCCGCACGTGCTGGCGCGCGAGCTGCTGCCGCTCTGGACCACGGCGACACCCTTCACCCCGGCCGGCGGCGGCGCGCCGGTCGGGCCCGGGGCGCTGACCGAGGACCAGCTCGCGCAGGCGCTGCTGGTCTACAACCAGTACTATCTCCGGCTGCCCGGCATGACAGAATGGCGCGCCGGGCTGCACTTCCCGCTGCCGGTGGACATCGAGGACGCGACCGGCATCGCGACCGTCAACGCCGATCTCATCCGCGCGCTCGCCGGCGGCTTCGACGCGGCCTGGACGCCGCTGCTCGACCAGCGCGCCGCGGCGACCGTGGCGCCGCCTGCGGCAACCGTCACCGCCGACGTCACGGCTTTCCTGGCGGCGGAGACGACGGTGCTCGGACGCGGCACGGCGCTCGCCGCCCGGGCGCTGGCCAATGCGCAGGCCTCGCTCCCCTTCATCCGCGAGGCGTTCGCGCAGCTCGGCGCCGGCGGGTTCGAGGTCGCACTCGCCATGGCGGATACGCTGGTCAACCGCGATCTCGGCCTGCTCGCGGCGCAGCGCGACGGCGCCGCGATCCTCGCCATCCTGCGCACCGCGCTTGCCGCCGCGCCGGCCGGGATCAGCGCCGATCAGCGCGCCAGCCTCGACCGCGCCAACGCGATGCTGGCGCGGGTCGCGGGCGTGGTTGCCGCGGCGCCCTCCGCTCCCGTGCCGACGCGCGCGGAGAAGGTGGTCTCGGTCGACACGGTGAAGCTCGTGGGATCGACGCTGACGCCGGCGACGCTGGTCGCGGTCGCGAACGCGATCTACGCGCAGTGCAACGTACGCTTCACGCACGGCGTCGACGCAACCGCGACCGCCGCGCAGACCACGGGCTGGCTCGGTGCGGACAACGCGCTGAATGCCTCGAACGCGTGCGGCAGCACGTCCGCCGAGGAGCGGGCGTTGTTCAACGGCGCCACGGCCGCGTTCGGCCTGAGCGCCCGCATCCGCGCCTTCTTCGTCCAGCAGATCACCGGCGTCAGCGCAAGCGGCTATTCCTATCCGCCCTACTGTGCAACGGGCGCCGCCGCGGCGCTGCGCAACACGGCCTTCATCGAGAACAGCGGCGACGACAGCACGCTCGGCCACGAGATCGGCCACATCCTGCTGAATTCGGGCGCGCATCCGAGCGGCAACCTGATGCAGCCGCGGCCGCGGCCGAACGAGCTCACCGACCCGCAATGCGCGACGATCTACGCCAACGCGTAAGCGGCCGGTTGCAGGCCGATCAGTGGGTGAAGCTCTGCCGGACAGGCCGTGATCGCGCACCACTGGAACGCTGCGACCACCATCTGCCGCCTTGGATCGCCTCTCGGGTCAGTGGGGTGCGGCATCGCAAGGCCGGTCGGGCGCATCGACCCCGGGGGCATCGCGGCTGATCGGCGCGATCACCGAATCGCGGATCATCCGTGCCGCATTCGCGTCCGTCTCGAACTGCGTCGCGCCGCCCGGCTCGTCGAACCAGGGCGCCGCGCGGCCAGCCCATGCCGCCACCGGAGCGGTCACGCGAAAGACCGTGTATGCCTGCTGCAAGCAAACGTAAGGCAACGCGCGCTTGCC
This sequence comes from Acetobacteraceae bacterium, assembly GCA_035504175.1. GTDB lineage: Bacteria > Pseudomonadota > Alphaproteobacteria > Acetobacterales > Acetobacteraceae > DATJSJ01. The sequence continues at coordinate 46,981 of DATJSJ010000025.1, read as the reverse complement.
GTACGCGGCGCCGGCCGGGCTGAAGAAGTTGCCGCCATCGCTGCCGAAGCGATCGAGCAGCATGCCTTGTGGCAGCACTTCGAGAACGGGCGCGGCCGCGAATCCGTCATCCGGCGGCCAGTTGAACGTTCCGTTCGCAGCGACCCACCGTTGCCGATTCAGGTCGGGGCGGGCACCGGCAGGCAGGGCGACGGTGCTGACCTGGGCCTGCTGCGGCGCGCAGCCTGGCAGCGCCATTCCGAGCAGCGCGACAACCAGCAGCGAGCGGCGCATTTGGCTTACGAGCCTCGGCATGTGCGGGATTCCTGTCCGGCGTTGGGCGATTGTGCGCATCGGCTTCCAGGCGAGGAAAGCAGCTTTGGCGTTCTGATGCGATCGCCTGTCGCCGGCGCGCCGTGAAACGCGTCGTCGGGCTTCGGGCAGGCGCCGGCCGGCCGACCGGCAGACGGCTCCCGTCGCTCCCACGCTTCGGAACGGCGCCGCAGCCGGACCCGACGTCGCCGGACGTCGGATCCGCACGGCAATGCCAGTGCCGAACCGGGATGGCGTCGCGTCCCGGCGATCGGCTTCAACTAGAACCGCCCTGAAGCGGACGGCCGCTCCAGCTTCATCTCGGGCAACGTGAGCTTGTTGCGGGCGAACGTCACGTCCACGGTGCGGTCCTCCGGCCGTGCGGAGCCCGCCGGTGCGTCCTTCGACCCGCAGCTCCACTCGCCGGGTGCCACCGGCCGGCAGCCGCTCGCGGCACTGTCGCCGATCACCGGCTCGGCGATGCGCGTGCTGAACCCCTTCATCGCGTCGACCACGAACTTCACCCGTCGCGTGGCGAGCGCGTCGTTGTAATCCTCGCGCGATCCCTCCGGCCCTTCGAACGAGGCGCGGCCGATCAACCGCACCTCCAGGTCCGGCGACAGGCGCAGCCAGGACAGCACGGAATCGAGCTCCTTCGCGCCGTCCGGCGTCAGGACCGCGCCACCGCCGCCACCGGGCTGGTCCCGTTCGAAATGGATCCTGTCGGTCCAGAGCGTGCCGAATTGCGGCGCCGGGCCAATCGGTCCGGGACCCGGCCCGGGCGGCGGCCCGGGCGGCCCGCACATCACGCCCTGCGGCACCAGCGGCGGCGTGCAGCACTGGCCGAGCAGGTTGCGCTGCGCCGGCGGGCAGTCCTGGCCGGGCAGCGGCGGCAGGTCACTGCTGTTGACGCAATGCCCATCGATCACGAGCTGTCCCGGCGCGCAGCAGCGCTTGTCGACCAGCGCGACGCGTTCCGGCGGGCAGCAGGCCTGCGCGCTGTCGATGCCGCCCTGGCAGCACTGGCCGGCGAACTCGCCGGCGGTCGCGGTGCGCCAGCCGGGCGGACAGGCATGCGACGGCTTCTCCTGCTTCTTGCAGCCGAACGTCTTGCAGATGAAGCCGCAGCCCGGCAGGTCGCGGTCGAATTCGCAGGCCGATTGCAGGTGGTGCACGCAAAGATCGTGGTCGAGCGCCGAGATGCAGGGATCGAGTTCGAGGTCCAGCGGGCCGCCCACGGTCTTCCGCTGTCGCCGCAATGGCCCGGTGGGCTCCGCGCCGTTCTGCACGACGTGTGCCAGCTCATGCGCCAGCAGGCCAGGATCGGTCTCGCCGGCCCCGAGCACCACATGATGGCCGACCGTGTAGGCGCGGGCGTTGACCGTGTGCGCGGACGCCGCCGCCTCCGCATCGGCGTGCAGCCGGACATGGCTGAAATCCCGGCCGAACCGGGGTTCGAAGAAGGCGCGCTCCGCCCCGCCGAGCGGCACGCCTGGCTGGCCCAGGACGCTATGGACGAGCGGCGGCGCGAAGCCGGGCGCCGCGCCGCCGCCCGCCTCCTTGCGCGACAGTGACTCCTCCTCCTGTTCGCAGGCCGCGCATTTCCGCCGCAGCCCGGGCGGGCCGGCGGCGCCGGGCGCCGCGATCGCCTGACCGCGCAGCGCCGCCGCCGCCATGGTGTCGGCCTCGCGTTCCGCGGCATCGCCGGTACGGCCGATCGGCAGGCGCCGGCTGGCGGACGGCGCGGGCGCGCGGAGTACGGACGCGGGGCGGGCGCCGGTCGGGGCGGGGCGGGCGATCCGTGCGGCCTGCATGGCGGCTCTCCTCCTCGCGATCGCGCGTCGTCAGGCGCCGCCTTCCGCCCGGCCCGGCAGCGCCCGCGCGCGCCCGAGCGCCGGCGCCAGCCGCCCGGCGATCTGCCCGCGCCGATCGACGTTCAGCTTCTGCAGGATGTTGTGCACGTGGTTCTTGATCGTCGCGTGACCGAGCCGGAGTTGCCGGGCGATCTCCTTGTTGGCCAGGCCGCGGGCCGCCAGGCCGGCGATTTCGCGCTCGCGCGCGGTCAGCGCCGCCACCTCGGGCCCGTGCGGGGCCTCGCCGGCGCGGGCACCGAGCTCGCGAAACAGGAAGGCCGCGATCCGGGGCGAGCAGTGCAGCTCGCCGCTCACCGCATGATGCACCGCCGCAACCAGATCGTCGACCGATGCATCCTGTGGGATATAGCCGCAGATCCCCGCCGCGGCACATGCCAGCACATCGGCCTCCGCCTCGGCGACGGCATAGGCGAGAACACGCAGCCCGGGCAGCACCGCCGTCGCCTGCTTCGGCAGGTCGAGCGCGCCGGCGGCGGCGATGTCCAGCAGCACGATGTCGGGCCGTGCGGTGGCGATCGCGGTGAGCGCTCCGGCCGGCGCCCCGGCGCCGACGAGAGCAAGGCCTTCCTCGCCTGCCAGCGCGGCGACAAGCCCTTCCCGGAACAGGCGCACGTCGCTGACAATGTAGAGACGTGGCGCGGCGGGTCGGCAGGGTGCGTGACCGTCCATGCTGCAAGTCCCGATCCAAGATAGGTCGGCGCGGCCACGCGTGCACCCGTTCCGGGTGCGATGACGCGTCGCTCCGCAGGCCTGACCCGGGCCGAAATGAAGGGCGTGTGGCGCGGGCGCGAGCCGCCACACGGCTCCCTGCGCGGAGGGCTCAGCCGCATCAAACCACACGGAATGGCGTTCGACAAGTTGATTGCGACTGCGGACCAAATGCGTCAATGCGAAGCGCGTTCGTATCGCGATTGGTTCATTCGCGGTGATCGCGAACGCGAGAGTTCGCCGACGCGCGCGCTGCGGCGCCGGTGGCCGGCGCGATGCACCGGACGCAGCGCATTCGACCCGCCGCGGCTTCGCTTGACACGCCTCCTTCGTCTGCTACCCTTGCTCCCAATCGATTGGCATCGGCACAACAAGCCGTCGGACGGGAGGAGGCGGCGATGAGCATCGACGGCATGTTCGTCTTCGACAGCGTCGTGCACGGCTTTGATTCGACGACCGCCAACATCGCCAGCCGGTACGGCAAGTCGCTGCTGCTGGGCAACCACGCGTTTCAGTGGGCGATGGTGCCGGATCCGTACCGGCTGCCGCCGGACCGCTATTTCCAGCCGATCACCGCCGACATCCTGGAATCGGCGCTGTTCCTGGAAACCCAGGTCGACGCCGCCTGCTACCACACCGTGCCGGCATTCGGGTTCCTGCACGATTTCTCGCCGATGGCGATCGGTCTCGAGCTGAAGCGGCGCCACCCCGATCGGATGATTTTATATGGGGGCATTTCGCCGCTGCAGGGGCCGCGGGCGCTGGACGAACTCGACCGGCAGGTCGAGGAATGGGGCATTTCCGGCCTCAAACTCTACCCGGTGGACGTGATCGACGGCGACGTGCGGGTGTTGCGGTTCGATGACCGCGACCTGCTTTATCCCGTGCTCGAGCGGTGTCGGGCGCGCGGCGTGCGCGTGGTTGCGGTGCACAAGGCGATGCCGCTGGGCGCGGTCGCAATGGATCCGTTCAAGAACGGTGACATCGACTATGCCGCGATCGACTTTCCGGATCTGGCATTCGAGGTCGTGCATTCCGGCTTCGCCTTCCTCGACGAGGCGGCGGCGCAGATCGCGCGATTCCCGAACGTCTATGTGGGACTGGAGTCGACCGCCAGCCTGGCGGTGCGCCATCCGCGCAAGCTCGCGCGCATCCTCGGCGAATTCATCATGATGGGCGGGGCGCAGAAACTGTTCTGGTCGAGCGGCGCGTCCTCGCCGCATCCGCGTCCGGTGCTGGAGGCGTTCGCACGACTGGAGATGCCGGCCGAGATGATCGAGGGCGACGGCTACGCGCCGCTGACCCGCGAGGTCAAGGCAGACATTCTTGGCCGCAACTATGCGCGCCTGCACGGCATCGATCTCGCCGCGACGCAGGCGAAGATCGCCGACGATGCGATCGCGCGGCGGCGCGCCGCAGGTCTGGCGGAACCCTGGTCGCTGCTGCCGCTGCCTGCGCAGCGCGACCCGCTCGCGGCGGAGTTGCGGCCGTGACGAGCGGGCCGGATGCGGCCGCCAGTCCGGGCGACCGGCGTGCCGCGGTGATGGCGGCGCTGGATACGATCGTCGATCCGTGCAGCCGCGGCCTCGGCCGCCCGGTCGGGCTGGTCGGCATGGGCATGGTCGAGCGGCTGGAGATCGGCGACGACGCGGTGCGCGTCACCGTGCTGCCGACCTTCCCGACCTGCCTGTTCCGTGGCGTCATCGAAGCCGAGATCGAGGGTCGCGTGGGCGCACTCGACTGGTGCCGCACCGTTTCGGTGCAATTCGCCGACGCCGAGACCGTCTGGGACGAATCCCGGCTCAGCCCCGCGGCGCGGGAGGTGCTCGGCCGGGCAGGCCCCGCCCGACCGTGACGTCCACGATTCGCGTGCCGCAGGCCGCGCTGGCGCAGTTCGCCTGCGACCTGCTGATCGCGGCCGGCGCCGGCACCGGCGAGGCGAAGATCGTCGTCGACCATCTGATCGAAGCCGACCGGCTCGGGCTGCCCTCGCACGGCGTCCTGCGCGTGCCGCAATACATCGGGGAGATCGAATCTGGCGAGATCGATCCGCGCGCGACGCCGCATGTCGCGCGCAGCGCGCCGGGACGTGCCGCGGTGGACGGCCGGCGCGGCTTCGGCCAGGTGGTGGGACGGGCGATGGCCGATGAGGCGGTGCGGCTTGCCGCCTCGGCCGGCGTCGGCTTCGTCACCGGCCGCCACATGGGTCACACCGGGCGGATCGGTGCCTACGCCGAGCGCATCGCCGGGCAGGGCTGCGTCGGCCTGCTCGTTTGCAGCGGCCCGCGCAGCGGGCACCGGGTGGCGCCGTTCGGCGGCAGAGAGGGCCGGCTCGCCACCAACCCGATCGCCTTCGCCTGTCCGCGGCATGACGCGCCGCCGCTCGCCGCCGATTTCTCGACCAGCGTGGCACCGGAAGGCGTGATCCGCAGTCTGCTGCAGCGCGGGCTTCGCGCGCCGGCGGGGGCACTGCGTGACGCGGAGGGCCGCCCGACCGACGATCCCGCTGCGCTCTACACGCAGCCGCCGGGTGTGCTGCAACCGCTGGGCGCGGCGGTCGGGTATCGCGGAACGGCGCTCGCCATCCTGGTCGAGATTCTGGCGGCGCTGCTGGCGGGGGACGAGACCGAGGACCTGGCGCGGCTCGGCTCCAATCTCGCGATGCTCGCGATCGCGACCGACGGCGAATATTCGGCGCGCGCCGATCGCATGGCGGCGTATCTGCGCAGCGCGCCGCCGCTGGATCCGGCGGCGCCGGTGCTGCTGCCGGGTGAGCGCGAGCGGCAGATGGCGGCGCGCGCGGGCGACGGATCGATCGCGGTCGATCGGCCGACCTGGGAAGCGATGGTGGCCGCGGCGGGCTCGCGCATCGCCGTGCCGGTTCTCGCGGCGGGCGAAGCGCAGTCTTGACGGTGGCCGCGACCCGGCCGTACCGTTCGCCGCCCCAATCGATTGGGAGAAGGGGCAGAGCCCGGGCAAGGGCCAAGCGCGTGCCGGCGATCGCGGCCGGCCAGGCGCAATCAACGAGGGAGGATGGCGATGGCGACTGACCGGTACCTGGCGCGCGCCGTTGGACTTGGCGCGCTGCTCGCGGCGCTGGCGACGGGCGGCGCGGCTTCGATCGCGGCGGCGGACGAGCCGACGGTCTACGTGATCGCGCCGAGCCTGACCGATCCGTTCTGGATCACCGAGCAGAACGGCGCGAAGCAGGCCGCGCATGATTTCGGGGTCAGCGTCGTGTTCCAGGCGACGCCGCAGGACACCGGTGACGCCGGCATGGTGCCCTTGATCCAGGCCGCGATCGCCGCCAAGCCGGCCGGCATTGCCATCGACTACGTCTCGAAGACGATGGAGGCGCCGACCGTCGCGGCGCTGAATGCCGGCATTCCGGTGGTGCTGTACAACAACGATCGCTTCGAAGGCGAGAACGCGCCGAGCGATCCGCGCATCCGCCACCTCGCCTTCGTCGGGCAGGATGAATCGATCTCCGGCGAGATCCTCGCCAAGGCGTGGCTGCCGTCGTTGCCGGCGACGCCCTGCAAGGTGCTGATCGTCAATCCGTTCCCGACCGCCTTCGTGCTGACGCTGCGGGCCGACGGGGTGAAGCGGGCACTCGACGCGGCACATTATCCGCACAGCGATCTCACCGCCACCGCCGACGAGGGGCAGAACCTCTCGCTGATCAGCGCGGCGCTGCAGGCCGACAAGGGGATTTGCGGCATCGTCGGGCTCGGCAATCCCGCCGCCAATCCGGCGGCGCAGTACGTCGGTGAGAACAACCTGAAGCTTCCGGTCGCGACCTTCGATGTCGGCGCGGAGGCGGCGAAGCGGATCAAGGACGGCACGCTGACCATGGCGATCAACCAGCAGCCCTTCCTGCAGGCCTATTTCGCCGTCGCCAACCTGGTCAACGAGGCGAAATACAGCCTGACGCCGGTCAACGTGAACACCGGCACCTCGATCGTGACGCAAAAGAACATCGACACGGTCATCGCCTGCATCAAGGCGGGTCGGTGCTAGGCATGTGCCCGGGCCGCGAGCGCGGCCCGGGAGCATGACGCCGCGGCCATGAACGCACGCGCCAAGCCACTGCCGGGTGCCGGATCGACGCCGCGCCCCGGCCACGCGTCGGAGCACGGATTGCGGGACGCCCTGCTCAGCGTGCCGGAACTGCCGCCGGGGCTCGGACTGCTCGCGGTCGTCCTGTTCTTCAGCGCCCAGACGACGCATTTCTGGTCGCCGCAGACCATGACCGCGATCAGCACCGTCGCGTCCACCATCGCGATCGTCGCGGTCGGCGTCACCATGCTGATGATCAGCGGCGAATTCGACCTCTCGGTTGGCCAGAATTTCGCCTTCACCCCGATCGTCTGGGCGATCCTGTACGTCAGCAACGGGATCAATGAATGGGTGTCGCTGGCCGTCGCTTTGCTCGCCGCGGCTGCGGTCGGCGTGATGAACGGGCTGGTGACCACCGCCTTCGGCATCCCGTCCTTCATCACCACGCTCGGCATGTTCTTCGTCCTCGAGGGGCTGAACAACCTGCTGATCAGCGGCCATCAGCTCATTATGTTCGATCCCAGCGCCTCGATGGCGCTCCTCGGCGGGCGCATCGGGCATAGCCCGTTCTACATGCCGCTGGCCTGGATGGCGGTGATCGCCGTCGGGTTCTGGTTCGTGTTGACGCGGCTGCGCTACGGCAACTGGACCTTCGCGACCGGTGGCCGGCGCGGACCGGCGAAGGCGATGGGCGTGCCGATCGGACGGGTGAAGCGCGTCAACTTCGTCCTCAGCGCGGTCTTCGCCGGCCTCGCCGGCTGCATGCAGTTCTCCTACATCCGCGGCGTGACGCAGGGGCAGGGGCAGAATTACGAGCTGCTGGCGATCACCGCGGCGGTGCTCGGCGGCACCTCGCTGTTCGGGGGCGCCGGGACGATCTGGGGCAGCGTGATCGGCGCGTTCCTCCTCGCGACCATCCAGATCGGCCTGGTGCTGATCGGCGTTCCCGGGTCGTTCTACGTGACCTTCATCGGCGTGATGCTGGTCATCGTGGTGATTGCCAATGTCAGGCTCGGCCGCTTCGGCCGGTTCCAATCATGAGCGCGGCGCCGTCGGCCGCGCAAGCCGCGCACATCGTCGACCGCGGCGGCGAGCCGGTGTTCGAGCTGCGCGGCGTCTCGCACAGCTACGGCCGCAGCAGGGTGATCTTCGACGTCAACCTCGCCGTCTGGCCCGGCGAGGTGGTGGCGCTGGTCGGCGACAACGGCGCCGGCAAATCGACGCTCCTCAAGATCTTCGCCGGGTATCAGCAACCGACCGAGGGCACGCTGCGGTTCCTCGGGCACGACGTGCGCTTCCGCACCCCGGCGGAGGCGCGGGCGATGGGGATCGAGGCGGTCTATCAGGACCTCGCGATCATCGACCAGCTCAGCCTGTGGCGGAACTTCTTTCTCGGCAAGGAGCATGTCCGCCACTTCGGACCGCTGCGCGTGCTGCAGCGCGAGCGAATGCGACGGGAGGCGAGCGCGGCGGTTGCCGAGCTCGGACTGACGCGCGTTCGCAGCGCCGAGCAGCCGGTCGCGACGCTCTCCGGCGGCGAGCGGCAGTCGGTCGCGATCACCCGCGCGATGCATTTCGGCGCGAAGTTGCTGCTGCTCGACGAGCCGACGGCGGCGCTCTCGGTGCGCGAGACCCGCAACGTGCTCGCGTCCATCGACCGGGCCAGGGCGCAGGGGCTCGGCGTGCTCTACATCGACCACAATATGAGCCACGTGCTGCCGGTCGCCGACCGCGTCGTGTTGCTCGAGCTCGGCCGCGTGGTGCGCGTGATCGACCGCGGCGAGGTCAGCGTCGAGGAGATGCAGGAACTGATCGCGGTCCGGCGCGACCGGCTCGATCTCGCGGCGCCATGACCGAAATCGTCTGCGTCCTCGATGCCGGCGCCGAACTCGGCGAGGGGACGTTCTGGGACGCGCAGGCGCAGCGTCTTTGGTGGGTGGACATCTGGGGTCGTGCGATTCATTGCTTCGATCCGGCGACCGGTGAGGATGTCGTCTATCCGACGCCGCGCGACATTGGCTGCGTGGCGCCGCGCCGGGCGGGCGGGCTGGTCGTGACGCTGGCCGATGGCTTCCACGTCTTCGATCCCGCGACCGGTGAGTTCACGCCGATCGGCGATCCGGAGGCGGACCGGCCGGAGACGCGCTTCAATGACGGCAAGACCGACCGGCAGGGGCGCTTCTGGTCGGGCACGGTGTTCGAGGCGCCGCCGCGACCGGCCGAACCGGTCGGCGCGCTCTACCGGCTCGACCCGGATCTCTCTTGCCATCGCATGGTGGACGGGATCATTTCCTCGAACGGCCTGGCCTTCAGCCCGGATAGCCGCACGCTCTATTTCGCTGACAGCCAGGGCGGCTTCGTCTGGGCGTTCGATTTCGACGCGGCCACGGGCGACCTCGCCAATCGGCGCGTGTTCGTCGATTTTCGCGACAGCGACGGCTGCGCCGATGGCGCGACGGTCGACGCGGAGGGCTGCTACTGGTCCACCTGGCCGGAGAGCGGCAAGGTCTGCCGTTTCGATCCGGACGGAAGCCTGATGCAGAGCATCCACCTGCCGACGAGCATCCCGACCTGCTGCGAATTCGGCGGTCCGGCGCTCGACATCCTCTACGTCACCACCGCCCGCTTGCGGAAGCTGACCACGTCGCCGGCCGGCGCGCTCTTCGCCATCGATGCCGGCGTGCGCGGTCTCGCACTGCCGCCATTCGCGGGCTGATCGCTGCGCGGATCGTTGGGCGGGGGAGCGGTGGAGGCGCGCAGGACGAGACGCGGCTCGTCGGGCAGCACGATGTCGCTGACCGGCTGGCGCGCCAGCGCGCCGAGCAGCATGCGCGTCGCCACCTCGCCCATGCGCGTCACCGGCATTGCGACCGTGCTGAGCGGCGGGTCGGTGTGCGCCGCCAGCGCCAGCTCGTCGCTGACGATGACCGAGAGATCGCCCGGGATTGCCAGCCCGGCCTGCTTGAACACCTGGATGGCGCCGATGCCGGACAGGAAACTGGCGACGTAGAGCGCGGTCGGCATGTCGTGCTGCGCCCTGGCCAGCAACTCGAGCGCTGCCGCAGCACCGCCCGCTTCGGTATAGTCGGTCCGCGCCAGCCACGAGCCCGGCAGCAGCAGTCCGTGCTTGCGCAGCGCGTCGCGGAACCCCGCCAGGCGCCGGCGGCCGGTGTCGATCGTCGGCGGTCCGGCGATGTGGCCGATGCGGCGATGGCCGAGCGCGACGAAATGGTCGACCGCCACTTCGGCGCCGCGTTCATCGTTCATGACCACGGAACCGGTGACGCCGTCGCAGCGGCGGTTGACCAGCACGACCGGCATGCCGCTGCGCGCCACGCGCTGCACCACCGGATCGCGGATGCTGGCGACGAGGACGAGCACGCCATCGACGCGGCCTTCCAGAACCAGCCGCTCCCAGCCCAGCGCGGCCCGGCTCGGCGGACGCCCCTCGACGACGATCACGTGCCAGCCGGCCTCCGCAGTCGCCGTCTGCACGCCCTTGAAGATTTCTGCGAAGCCGGGATTGCCGGCGTCGGGAATCACCAGGCCGATCGCCTCCGTCTTGCGCGTTCGCAGGCTGCGGGCGACGCTGTTCGGGCGATAGCCGAGCTGGTCGGCAACCTGCAGGATGCGCGCGCGTGTCTCGGCCGTGGCAGGCTTGCGCTCGTCGCCCCGCAGCACGCGCGAGACGGTGGACGCATCGAACCCGGCGCGTTCGGCAACGTCCTTGAGCGAGACCGCGGCGAGGCCGCGCGGTGACGGACCGGTTGCGGGCGGCCTCGGCTGGTTGCGCTCGGACGTGGCCGCCTCCGGGAGTGATGGCTGGGACTGGCAGGGAATCGGATGGCACATAGCGGTGCCGGACGGCCGCGGCAAGGGTCGGACGGTTGACGCTGCGAAGCGAAGCCGCTCATAGTCCAATCGTTTGGGAGGCTACGGCGGCGCATGGAATCGAATCACCTTCGGCTCGCCGGCTGGCTGTCCATGCCGGAGCCGCTGGTCGCGGAGGCCGCCGGACGCGCCGGCTTCGACTGGGTCGGCATCGATTTGCAGCACGGCGCCTGGGATCTCGCCACCGCGATCCGCGGCATCCAGCTTCTCGACCTGTTGAAAGTCCCGGTGCTCGTGCGGGTTGCCGAGGACGAGCTGCACCTGATCCCGCACGTCCTCGACCAGGGCGCCGCGGGAATCGTGATCGCGATGGTATCGGGTGTCGGCCCCGTTGCCGACGCGATCGCCCGGGCGCGCTATCAGCCGGAAGGACGCCGCAGCTATGGCGGTCAGCGCTACGGATTGCGCGGCGAGCCGGCGGAGATCGCGACCATCCGCCCGGCCGTTTACGCCATGGTCGAAGGCCGCGCAGCCCTGGCGCAGATCGAGGCGATCGCCTCCGTGCCGGGTGTGGCCGGCATCCATGTCGGGCCGGTGGATCTCTGTCTCGATCTCGGCATCGGCACGAACCGGGCGCATCCGCTTTGTCATGAGGCACTGCAGCGGATCGTCGCGGCAACCCACGCCGCCGGCCTGCCGGCCGTCATGCATGCGGTGACGACCGAGCAGGTCGCACCGATGATCGCGGCGGGTTTCGACGAACTCGTGCTGACGGCGGATATCGAGCTGATGCGCGCGGCGTTCGCGGATCGGATCGCGGGAGCGCGGCAGGCGGCGGCTTCGCAAGGGCGCGGACCGCAGCCGCGCTGACTGATCACGCCTCGACGTCCGTGCGTTGCGCCGACGGCGTCGTACCGCCGCTCTCGTGGCAGCAGACGGACAGGACCCGGACCGGCTGTGCCGCGCGGCCTCGATCCGGCCGGCTGTTCAGACCAGGGTTCGAACCTTTGGTGATTCCTGCGCGCGGGCGATCATGATCTATCCAGCCGTCGCGCCGTCGCCGAGACCGCTCAACTGCGCGAGCACCGCATAGACCACGGCGGAATCGCGCTCGCCCTTGCCCTGCGCGCGGGCGGCGCGCAGCATTTCCAGTGCCGCCGCCGCCGCCGGTGCCGCGGCGCCGACCGAATCGGCGAGCCGCAGCGCCGTCGAGAGATCCTTGTGCATGTTGTCGGTCGAGAAATGCGGCGAGAAATCGCCGGCGATCATGCGCGCTCCGCGCGTTTCCATCGCGCCGGTCCGTGCCCCGCCGACGCTGGTGATCTGCCGCACGCAATCGGGATCGATGCCGGCCTTGCGCGCCAGCAGCAGCGCTTCCGCCACGGCCTCGATCGCAACCCCAAGGATCAGGTTGTTCACCAGCTTCAGGGTCGAGCCCATGCCGGACGGCCCGGCATGCACGATCACCGCCGAGAGTGCCGCCAGCACGGGGCGCACGCGCTCGAGGATCTCCGCCTCGCCGCCGACCATGATGCCGAGCTTGCCGGCCTCCGCCACCTTCGGGTTGCCGGTCACCGGCGCATCCAGCATCGCCACGTCCCGCTGCCGCGCACGGGACGCGATCGCGCGCGACATCTCCGGCGCGATCGATCCCATGTCGATGATGGTCGTGCCCGGACGCGCGCCGTCCAGCACCCCGTTCGCGCCGCAGATCACCGCTTCCGACGCTGCGGCATCGGTCACCATGGTGACGACGACATCGGATCGCGCCGCGAGCACGGGGATGCTCTCCGCCCATTCCGCGCCGGCATCGAGCAAGTCGCGGGCCTTGGCTTCGGTGCGATTCCAGACGGCGAGCGGGAAGCCGCCCTTCAGGATGTTGCGCGCCATCGGCGTGCCCATCAGCCCAAGCCCGATCAGTCCCACGCGCATCAGCCTGGTCTCCTCCCGGTTATCGACGACGTCGCGGCCATCCGCCGCGACGCGGCGGCGATCACTCGCCGAACATGTAGGCCCGCACATAGAGGATGTGCGTACGCAGCAGGGCGCGCGCCTCGTCGCGATCGCGCTGCCGCAGTGCGGCGACGATTGCGCGGTGCTGTTCCTGCAGCGCCGCCTTGCGCTCCTCGGTCATGCCGCGCGCCTTGAGCTTGCCCCACTCGGCGTTCAGCCGCACCCGCGCCAGTGCGCGCGCCATGGCGATCACGGTGTGGTTGCGCGTGGCGGCGGCGATCGCGTCGTGCAGCCGCGCATCCCAGTGCTCGAAGCCGGTCACGTCGGCGGCTTCACCGGCGCCGCGCAGACAGGCCTCCATCCGCTCGAAATCCGCGGCGGTGGCACGCGCCACCGCGAGCGTCGCCAGCTCCGGCTCGAAGATCAGCCGGCATTCCACGACATCCGCGGGGCTGAGCGCCTCGGGATCGACGGCGAACGGATCCGGCGCCGGCGCGCCCAAGGCGCGGAACGTGCCCCGCCCGACATGGCGCACGATCAGCGCCTCCGCCTCCAGCGATTGCAGCGCCCGGCGCACGGTGTTGCGCGCGACGCCGTACTGGGCGCCGAGTTCCCGCTCGGTCGGCAGCTTCTCCCCCTCGCGCCAGCGGCCGGCGCGCAGGTCGCGGGCGACGGTCGCCCGCACCCGCTCGGCATCGCCGCGCCCGCGCCGCGGCAGTGCGTCCGGGGATCGCCCGAGGATCTCGCTCATCCGTAATCTCGTCTGCGCTTGACTATTCGGGACCAATGGCGCGAGATTGGATCACGTTTAGAGCAAGGCGTCCAGGGAATTGGTATAAAATGGCGCAACGAACGGCACGGACCGCATGAAGCTGGCGACCATCCGGCAGGACGGGCGGCCGACCGTCTGCCTGGTCGATCCCGGCCGGGCCCGGTTCTGGCCACTGGCGGAGATGATCGCCGATCTGCCGCCCGGCGCGGAGCACGACATGGTCGCGGCGGTGGCGCATCTCGCTTCCGGCAGGCTCCATATCGTGCCGACCGGATCGGGCCAGGCGCTCGCGGGCGCCGACCTGCTCGCGCCGATTGCCGCGCCGCCGCACAACGTCTTCTGCGTCGGCAAGAATTATCGCGCGCACGCGCACGAGTTTACCCGCAGCGGCTTCGATGCCGGCGCCGCGGCCGCTGAGGCGGTGCCGGAGCATCCGATCATCTTCACCAAAGCCGCCGGCGCGATTGCCGGACCGCGGAGCGACATCCCGCTCTGGCCCGGCCTCGATGCCGCGGTCGACTACGAGGCGGAACTCGTCGTGGTGATCGGCCGGCCCGGGCGTTTCATCCCGCGCGAGCGTGCGCTGGAACACGTGTTCGGCTACACGGTCATGAACGACGTCACCGCCCGCGACCTGCAGCGCCTGCACAAGCAGTGGTTCCTCGGCAAGGCGATCGACGGATTCGGCCCGAGCGGGCCGTGGATCGTGACGGCGGACGAGATCGACGCGGCCAACCTGCGCATCACCTGCCGCGTCAACGGCGAGCTGCGCCAGGACGCCTGCACCGCCGACCTGATCTTCGACGTGCCAACGCTGATCGCGACGATCTCGCGCAGTGTCACGCTGGCCGCCGGCGACATGATCGCGACCGGCACGCCGGAGGGTGTCGGAATCGGCTTCGATCCGCCGCGATTCCTGCGCGAGGGCGACGTCGTCGAGGTCGAGATCGCCGGCATCGGCGGCATCCGCAACACCGTCCGGCGCGCAGCATCGGAACAGCCGCCGGCGGCGTTCGCCGTCGGGGAAACCGTCTGAACGGAAGGTCAGGGCATCGTGGCAGCGACAAGCGACCTGTTCATCGACGAATTCGGCGGCACCGGCGAGACGCTGGTGCTGGTGCACGGACTCGGCGGCAGCAGCAACACCTGGTTTCCGCAGGCCGGCGTGCTGAAGCGCGACTTCCGCCTGGTCGCCTACGACCTCGCCGGGTCCGGGCGCAGCAAGCTGCGCGACGGCCTCTCGATCGAAACGCATGTCGAGGATCTGCTCGCCGTCATTGCCCAGACGGGCAGCGAGCGGGTGCACCTCGCCGGGCACTCCATGGGCACCATCATCTGTCAGCATCTGGCGGCGCAGCGGCCCGAGCTGGTGGCGAGCCTCACGCTGCTCGGCGCCTTCCCGCAGCCGCCGGAGCCGGCGCGCGCGGCGCTGCGCGACCGGGCGGCGAAGGCGCGCGGCGAGGGCATGCGCGGCATCGCCGACGCGGTCGTCACCGCCGGCACGTCCGACGACACCAAGACCAACCAGCCGGCCGCCACCGCCTTCGTGCGCGAGAGCCTGATGGCGCAGCCCGCGGACGGCTACGCCCGGAACTGCGAGGCGCTGGCCGCGGTCCGCGCCGCCGACCTCGCCCGCATCGCCTGCCCGGTGCTGCTGCTGACCGGCGACCAGGACCGCACCGCACCGCCCGATACCGGCCGCGCTTTGGCCAGTGCGATCAGCGGTGCCGAGCTGCACATCCTGGACGGATGCGGCCACTGGCCCACGATCGAGCGGGCGAAGCAGGTCAATTACGCGGTGACGCTATTCCACAGCCGGCGTCGCCGCCAAGCGGCCTAGTATCCGATCGCGGCGAAGCGTGAGTCGCGTCGCGACTTCGCTGTGTGAATTCGGATACTCGGCAAGTTGCCTGATGCCAGCTCTCGGCAAACGCTGGCACCAGGCGGCCGTGCCTGCGGGTCCCGGTGACGGCGCGTCGGTGGTCCGCGACAACAGGAACCGCCGGAGCGAAACGGGTCGGCGCGAGCGGTCCGCTCCCGCCGAGGGCGGCGGATGCCGCGCCGCGGTGCGAAGGGGAGGAGAATGGGCGGACGCATTTTCGTCTGCGTGACGTGCGATCGCTACGCCAGTCCGGCCGCGGATCGGCCGAGCCCCGGGCGGGCGCTGGCCGGCGCCGTGGCGGCGCGTGTGCAGGCGGGCGGCGAGACGCTGACCGTGCGTACCGTCGAATGCCTGAACGGGTGCCCGCACCCCTGCACCGCGGCGTTGCGCATGCCGGGCAAATGCACCATCCGCTTCTCCGGCCTCACCATCGAGGATGTGCCCGCCCTGATCCAGGCGGCGCAGGATTACGCCGAGAGCGCCGACGGCAATCTGCCGGCCGAGGCAATGCCGCCGCGTCTGCGAGGGAAGATCTCGCTGCGCGTGGCACTCCCCGCGGGTCAGGCCGTACCGTAGCGTGTTCGCCGGGACCGGAACCCGTGGCCGGCGTCGTGCGATCCACCCCCTCGCGATTCGGGTGCATGATGCCGGCGAGGCGTCGCCGCGAAGCTGTCGCGGTCTGCACCATGACAACCATCAGGCCGGCTGAACCGGCGCAACGGAGGAACCGATGGCGAGAGTTCTTTTCACCAATACGATGATCTTCGAGGGCACGCAGAGGGACCTCGTGCCCGGCGAAGTGCTGGTCCAGGGCAACCGCATCCAGACGGTCGCCGGGGCGGGCGAGACGCTGCCGCGCGACGGCTGCGAGGTGATCGACGCCGGCGGTGCGACGCTGATGCCCGGCATGGTCAACACGCACTGTCACCTCACCTACAACAACGGCACGACGGTCGCGGAGCTGACCGCCCTGCCGGTGGAAGAGCACGTGCTGCTCACCATGCACAACGCCAGGCTGGCGCTGGACATGGGCTTCACCGCCGCGATCGGGGCTGCCTCCGCCAAGCCGCGGCTCGACATCGTCATCCGCAACGAGATCAACAAGGGCAAGATCCCCGGTCCGCGTCTGCTCGCCGGCTCGCCCGAGCTCACCGTCACCGGCGGCCTCGCCGACGACAACCAGCTCGACGCCAAGCACCCCTCGATCTCGATCATCTGCGACGGCGCCGAGGAGTTCCGCAAGACCGTCCGCACCATGATCCGCGAGGGCGTCGACCTCATCAAGTTCAACAATTCCGGCGACAGCTTCTGCTATCCGCGCATGGCCGCCTACGACAATCCGATGACCGAGGAGGAAGTGGCGGCGATCTGCAACACGGCCAACAATCTCGGTCGCCGGATCGCCGCGCACGCGCACGCCGACAGCTCGGTCCGGCAGTGCATGAAATACGACGTGGAGTTCATCTTCCACGCCAGCTTCGCGACCGACGAGACGATCGAGGCACTGGAGCGGGTCAAGCACAAGCACTACATCTCGCCGGCGATCGCCGCCCGCTACAACACCACCTACGAGGCCGCCGACTGGGGCATCACCACCGACGTCGCCGAGATGATCGGCAACAAACGCGAGCTCGAGGAAGGCATCAAGGTGATGACCAAGATGCACAAGGCGGGCATCAAGGTGCTGCCGTTCGGCGATTACGGCTTCGCTTGGCTGCCGCAGGGCACCGAGGCGCGCGACCTCGAGCATTTCGTCAACCTGTTCGGCTTCTCGCCCTGGGAGGTGCTGCGCGCCGCGACCGCCTATGGCGGCGAGGCCTGGGTCGGCAAGTCCGGCGAGAAGATGGGCCGCGTCGCCGCCGGCTATCTCGCCGACATCGTGCTGGTGGACGGCAATCCGCTGCTCGACCTCAGCCTGCTGCAGGACCGCAACGCGCTGCTCGCGATCATGAAGGACGGCCAGTTCCACAAGCCGTTCCAGGGCCGTGCCGCTGCAGGCCAGCTGATGGCGGCGGAATAACCGATCCCGGACCCGCCCGGCCGCGGCGACGCGGCCGGGTCAACGCTTGCACCCATTCGCGGGAGCTTTTCCTGATGCAACGCAGACAGATGCTGCTGGGGCTGGGCGCGGCGGCCGCGCTCCCCGCGCTGGGCGGCCGCGCGCGCGCCGCTTCCGACGCCGTGATCGGCCTCTCCAACGGCTATTTCGGCACCGAATGGCGCAATCAGATGATCGCCGGTGCCGAGGCGCAGTTCGCCGGCTACAAGGCGAAGGGCATGGCCGCCAAGCTGGTCGTCGAACAGGCCGGCGCCGACGTGAACCAGCAGATCCAGGACATCCGCAACATGATCCGCCAGGACGTGGCGGCGATCACGATGAACGCCAACTCCGCGACCGCGCTGAACGGCGTGATCAACGAGGCGAAGCGCGCGCGCATTCCGGTCATCTCCTTCGACCAGGCGGTGACCAACCCCTACGCGGTCAACGTGACCGTCGACCATTACAAATGGGGGCAGACCTACGCCCAGTGGATCGCCGATACGCTGCACGGCAAGGGCAAGGTCGTCATCCTGGACGGCATCCCCGGCCATCCGGCCGCCGAGGCGCGGCGCCGCGCCGCCTTCGACACGTTCCACAAATACCCGGGCATCGACATCGTTTGGTCCGGCTACGGCTATTGGGATCACGCCAAGGCGCAGGCGGTCATGGCGACGGTGATCGCGGCGCAGCCGCAGATCGACGGCGCCTTCGTCGAGGACTCGATGGGACTCGGCGTGCTGCGTGCGTTCCAGAACGCGCACCGCCCGATCCCGGTGATGACCGGCGAGGCGCAGAAGGCGTTCCTGCTCGCCTGGAAGGCGGAGCTGCAGTCCGGGACCAACATGCAGGCTTTCGCCCAGCCGAACCCGCCGGACATCAGCCGCAACGCGATCGGCATCGCGGTGCGGCTGGCGGACGGACGCAAGCTGAAGCCGATCCCGCACAACACGATCTACTACCCGATCCACCTGAAGGTGACGCGGGACAATCTTGACGCCACGCTCGCGCTGATGAAAGACAAGCCCGACAGCTACTTCCTCGCGGAATGGTTCTCCGAGCCGCAGCTTGACGCCTTCTTCACCTGAGACCGCCGCCGCGACCCTTGCCGTCGCGGCACCAGCGGCGGCGGACGGAACGGACGCGGCGCCGGAACCGCCTCTGCTGCTCCGCGTGCGCGGCATCGTCCGGCGCTTCGGCGGCGTCACCGCGCTCGACGGTGTGGATCTCGAAGCGGCGGCGGGCAGCGTGCTCGGCCTGCTCGGCGCCAACGGATCCGGCAAGTCGACGCTGTCGCGCATCATCGCCGGCGAGCTTGCGCCCGATGCGGGAACGATCGAGCTGGACGGAGCGCCGGTCACGCACGCGACGCCGCACGAGGCGGCGGCGCGCGGCATCGTCATTGCGCACCAGCATCCCGCCCTGGCGCCGGATCTGCCGGTCTGGGAGAACCTTTTCCTCGGTGCCGAGCGGACGGTTTTCGGCGGCTTCATCGACCGCGGCCGCGCGCGGCGCGAAGCAAAGGCGGCACTGACGCGGCTCGGCGCCGCGATCGACATCGACGCCCCCGCCGGAGCGCTCACCGCCGCGGAGCAGCAGCTCGTCGAGATCGCCCGCGCGCTGACGCGTCGCCCGCGCCTGCTGATCCTGGACGAGCCCACCGCCTCGCTTGCCGCCGCCGAAGTCGGGCGCCTCTTCGACTCGGTGCGTGCCCTGACCCAGGCGGGCGTCGCCGTGATCTTCATCTCGCACCGGCTGGCCGAGGTGGAAGCGATCTGCGACCGCGTACTGGTATTGCGCAACGGCCGCGTGGCCGGCGCCTGGCGCAGCGCCGGCCGGCTCGACGCGGCGCGGATCGTGGCGCTGATGACGGGCGATCCCGATGCTGCGCCGCCGGCGCGTGCGAAGCGGGTCGTGGGCGAGACGGTGTTCGTCGCATCGGACCTCGCCGCCGGACGCGCGGTGCGCGGCATCGATCTCACGCTGCGCACCGGTGAAATCGTTGGCCTCGCCGGCTTGCAAGGCCAGGGGCAGGAGGAGTTGCTCGAGGTCCTGGCGGGTTTCCGCCGCGTCGACTGCGGCAGCATCCAGCACCGCGGCAAGCGCATCACGCCCCGCCTGCCGCGCGACATGATCCGCCGGGGCATCTGTCTGGTACCGAACGACCGGCACCGCCAGGGCCTGTTCCTCGATCAGAGCGTCGGAGACAACCTGGCGAGCGTCGCGATCGCGATCCAGCCGCGGCCCTGGCACCTGCCGCTCGCCGCGTTGCGGCGTCTCGCCGAGGCGATGATCGAGCGGCTGCGCATCCGCACGGCCGGCCCGGACCAAGTCGTGACTCGCCTGAGCGGCGGCAACCAGCAGAAAGTGGTGGTCGGCAAATGGCTCGGCCGGCGGCCGGACGTGTTGCTGCTGAGCGATCCGACCAAGGGCGTCGACGTGCACGCGCGCGGCGAGATCTACGCCACCCTCGGCGCAATCGCCGCCGAAGGCAGCACGGTGCTCGTCTTCGCTTCCGACATCGAGGAACTGCTGCAGCACTGCGACCGCATCCTGGTGATGGTCGAAGGGCGAATCAGCGATGAACTCTCCGGCGAGGCGATGAACGAGCAGCGTGTCATCGCCGCCTCCTTCGGCCGCGCCGCGTGATGCGCGCGATCCGCTCCGCGCTCGGCCGCGCCAGCCTGCTGCCCGCTTTGGCAATGCTCGCCGTCGTGGTCGCGCTCAACGCCTGGCTGCAACCGCACTTCTTCGGCCGCCCCTCGCTCGAGAGCAACATCGCGACCTTCGCGCCGACCATTCTGGTGTGCGTCGCGCAGGCGGTCGTCGTGCTGAACCGGCAGCTCGATCTCTCGGTCGGTGCCGGCGTGTCGCTGATCAACTGCGCGCTCGCCGCGCTGCCCGCTGATCTTCCGGGCGGCGGCTGGTCTGCCTGCGTCATCGGCCTGGCGCTGGCGCTGGCGCTCGGCGCGGTCAACGGGGCGCTCGTCGCATTCCTCGAGTTGCCGTCGCTGATCGCGACTTTCGCCACCGGCGCGGTCTGGTTCGGCCTGGCACTGGCGCTGATGCCGCAGCCGGGCGGCGCGATCGCGCCCGGTCTCGGCGATCTGTACGGCGCCGACTGGATCGGCCTGCCGGTACCGCTGCTGATCGTCGCCGCCGCGATGGCCGTCTGGGTGGCGCTCGGCCGGCACCGCATCGGGCGCTGGATCGTCGCGGTCGGCAGCAGCCCGGGCGCGGCCTATCAGGCCGGCGTGCCGGTGCGCTGGGCGACGTTCGGCGCCTATCTCACCGCCTGGGTCCTCGTGTTCCTCTCGGCGCTGACGATCTCGGCGCAGACCCTCTCCGGCGATGCGCGGCTCGGCCAGACCTACACGCTGACCTCCGTCGCCGCGGTGGTGATCGGTGGCGTGTCGCTCGGCGGCGGGCGCGGCTCGCCCTGGGGCGCGCTGCTCGGTGCGCTGGTGCTCGGAATCATCGCCAATGTCATCTACTTCGCGGGCATCCCCAGCATCTGGCAGGAATTCTTCAAAGGCCTCGTGATCATGGCCGCACTCGGCTTCATGGTGTCGGGCCAGCGGCGGCGCGTCGCGGCATGACCGGATCGCGCCGCCTGCTGCTGCTGATCGGTCTCACCGTCGCGTTGCTGCTGGCGGGCCAGGTGCTGCTGCCGGGCTTTCTCGGCCCGGGCCAGATCGCGAACCAGCTCAAGATCGCCGCCTTCCTCGGCCTGTTCGGGCTTTGCCAGACCATCGTCATGGCGGCGGGCGGCCAGGGGCTCGATCTTTCCGTCGGCGCCACCGCGACACTTGGCGGCATCCTTGGCGCAGCGCTGTTGCCCGACGTGGGCAATGTCTTCGCCGGCGTCGCAGCACTTGCCGCCGGGCTGCTGGTCGGGCTGGTCAACGGATTTGGCATCGCGGTGCTCGGCGTGCCGCCGCTGGTCGCGACCCTCGCCGTCGCCAGCGTGCTCGACGGCGCGCTGATCGTCGGCGTCTCGGTGCTCCATCCCGGGAACGCGGCGAGCGCGGCGCTGGTCGCGATTGCCGGGCGCGGCAGTTTCGGCGTGCCGAACATCGTGCTCGTCTGGGCGGCGCTCGGCGGGGTGGCGCTCTGGCTGCTGTTGCGCTCGGCCTGGGGCCGGCGGCTCTGCGCCACCGGTTCGAACGCGACCACGGCGCTGCTCTCGGGCGTCGATACCACGGCGGTGAGGGCAGGCGCCTACGCGCTGAGCGGCGGGCTCGCCGCGCTCACGGGCTTCCTGCTCACTGGCTATGTCGGCCAGGCATTCCTCGGCCTCGGCAATGCCTACATCCTGACCAGCATCGTCGCCGCCGCGATCGGCGGTGTGGCGCTGGCCGGCGGCAGCGCGCCTTATCTCGGCGTCGTCTGCGCCGCGATCATGATGACGGTGCTGGTAAGCGTGCTGACCGCGATCGAGGTCGGCGAGTCCGGCCGGCAGATCGTCTTCGGCCTGATCCTGCTCGGATTCCTGGTGCTGGATCGGCGCTTCGCGCGATCCGCCGGATAGCGTGGCGGCGGCCGCAATCGACGCCAGCGGCCGCCACGAGCTGCCCCCTCTGCCTCAATTCTTGCTCAGGTACTTCTTCAGAATCGCGGCCCCGACCGTGTATTTCGGATCGACGAAATTGCCCAGCCGTACCCGCCCGCACTGGCTCAGCATCATATACGCGTCCCACTGGTCGAAGCCGTAATCCTTCGTCATCCAGCGCACCAGCTCGCGATAGGCGATGCGCGTCGCATCCTCGAGCGGCCGGGCGCTGCCGATCGCCATGATGAATTCCGGCTTCTCCAGCCGGGGCCACTCGATCGCCCAGCCCTTGATCAGGTCGACGCGGATCGTGGTAACCGTCGGATACTCGACGGCCACGCCGCACACCTCGCCATCGCCCTGGCAGGCATGCGCGTCGCCGATGAACAGCCGAGCCCCGGGCACGCGCACCGGAAGATAGGTGATGCTGCCGGGGCCCATATCCGGCAGATCCATGTTGCCGCCATGATTGTCCGGGGTCAGCGAGTTGATCGAGTCGATCTCCGGTGACAGGCTGAGCGTGCCGATATGCGGGCTGTACGGCAGCGTGACGCGATCGCTCCACTTCACCCAGCTCTCGTCCAGCTCGATCTTGCGCACGACCTCGGGCAAGGGGTCGTTGAGCGTTGCCGTGTAGTAGGTGCCTGTCAGCGCGCCAAACTCGGGGATCATGCAGCACGTGCCGCGCGGATTGCTGCCACGCGGCACCATCGTCTCGATCAGCACCGCCACCGCATCGCCCTTTTCGGCACCCTCGATCATGATCGGACCGTTCTGCGGGTTCAGGAACGGCATCCGCAGCTTCTGCGTCGGCTTGTCCTGCTCGGTCTGAATCGCGCCCTCGAAGGCATCGCGAGTCTCAACCACGATGCGGTCGCCTGGACGCACCGTCAGGACAGGATCGGAATAGGGACCGATCGTGTAGTGGAAACGACCCTGCTTGGCTTCCGTCAGGTGATGCGTGGTAGGCGCTCCCGACCAGCCGACACCGCGAGCCGCGGCAATCGAGGATGCGAGCCAATCCGTGTTCATG
This sequence comes from Acetobacteraceae bacterium, assembly GCA_035504175.1. Lineage (GTDB taxonomy): Bacteria > Pseudomonadota > Alphaproteobacteria > Acetobacterales > Acetobacteraceae > DATJSJ01. The sequence continues at coordinate 23,988 of DATJSJ010000025.1, read as the reverse complement.
CTTCTCCCTCCCATGAAGAAGTCCAGGGGGCTCCGCCCCCTGCACCCCCGCCGGGGCCTGAGGCCCCGGACCCCCTCACTCAGATTGCCAAATGCTCGGCCAGAGCATCGGGATTGCGCGCATCCGCACGGTCCAGAGTCGCGACGATCGCGCCCTTCTCCAGCACGTGAGCGCGGTCGACGACCTGACAGATCAGATCGACATTCTGTTCGACGATCAGGATCGCCATGCCGCGCGAGCGGTTGAGATCGACGAGGAAATCGCCGATCTCCTCGACGATGCTTGGCTGCACGCCGTCACTCGGCTCATCCAGCAGCAACAGGTCAGGCGCGCCGACCAGCGCCCGCGCAATCGCCAGCATCTCCTGCTGCCCACCGCTCAACGTGCCGGCCAGCTGCTTCGCACGGTCGCGCAGGAACGGGAAATAGCGGTACACGAGATCGAACTGCGGCGCGGTGCGGCCACCACCGACGAACTGACCGGTGCGGAGATTGTCGAGCACGGTCATCGCACCGAACATGCCACGCCCCTGCGGCACGTAGCCGATGCCAAGTCTCGCGCGGTCCTCCGCCCTGAGCCGCGTCACATCGCGTCCGCGCAGCCGAATCGCACCATGGCGCACCGGCAACAGACCGATCAGCGTCCGCATCAGCGTCGACTTGCCGACTCCGTTGCGCCCGATGACGCCGACGATCCCCGGCTCTGCCAGGTCCAGACTGACGCCCTGCAGCACGTCGCCGGTCGCGTAGCCGCTGCGCAACTCGGAGGCTTCCAGGATCATGCAGCCTCGCGACCCCGGCCGAGATAGATGCGACGCACATCCTCGCGCTGCGTCACTACCTCGATCGGCCCCTCCGCGAACACCGCCCCCTGATGCAGCACGGTCACGCTCTCGGCGATTCGGCGCACGAAGGCGACGTCGTGCTCGACCACAACCACCGCAAGCCCGTCCTTGGCCAGCGCCTGCAGCACTTCCGCCGTGAACATCGTCTCCCCCGGCGACATGCCGGCCGTCGGCTCGTCCAGCAGCAGCACGTCCGGGCCGCGCCGCAGCGCCATGCAGATCTCCAGCCACTGGAGCTGATGATGCGGCAACTCCCGCGCCGCCAAGCCGGCGGCGGGACCGAGGCCGAACGCCTCGTGCGCTGCGCGGAAATGCACGTCGTCGCCGCCCGTGCCACCCGCACGCCGCGCCGTTTCCAGATTTTCCGCAACTGTCAGCGCATGAAACGCGCGGTTGGTCTGGAAGGTCAGACCTAATCCCATGCGCACGCGCCGGAAGGCCGGAAGGCTCGTCACGTCCCGCCCCTTCAGGAAGACCCGTCCCGAATCCGGACGCTGGATGCCGCAGAGCAGGGAAAAGAAGGTGGACTTGCCCGCGCCGTTCGGCCCGATCACGCAGCGCATCTCACCGCGGCGCAGGGCGAAATCGATCCGGTCCGCCGCGACCACGCCGCCGAAGCGCTTGGACAGTCGCTCGGCGCGCAGCACCACGTCGCCGGGCTCAGTCGCCATGCGCACCCTCCGCCGCCCGGGCGCGCGCGCGGCGCCGCCACCACCGTGCCCGCGCGATCCCGACGACGATCCCGTCCGGCGCGAACATCATGACCGCGACCAGCAGCGCGCCGATGATCACCAGGGCCGACTGGTTGCCCGCGGAGGAGAGCGCATAGCTCAACTGGTTGAGCAGGAAGGTCGAGATGACAACCGCGAGCAGACTGTCCCGGCCACCGACCGCGACCCAGATGACCGGCAACGCGGCCTGCTGCAACCCCATGCTGGAGGGCGTGATGTAGTTGCCCCACTGCACGTAGAGCACGCCGCTGACCCCGGCCAGCACGGCCGCGATGACGAATGCCCGGAGCTGCTCCAGTCGCACGTCATAGCCGAGCAACTCGGTGCGCAGCGCGTCCTCCCGCACCGCCAGCAGAACCTGGCCGCGATGCGCATTCACCCAGACGCGCAGGGCCAGATACGCCACGGCAGTCACGCCCACCACGAGATAGTAGAACGGATAATCCTGGAACGTGAGACCGCCGACCTGCAGCGCAGGGATACCGGTCATCCCGTTATAGCCGCCGAGCTGCACCTGGCCGACCGCCCATTCATAGCCGGCGGTGAGGCCGAGAAAGGTCGAGAGCAGCAGCGCGAGTACGAGTGTCAGGATCGGCACGATCCAGGCGGCGACCCGGCCGAAGAACACGAAATAGCCGAACACCGCGGCGGTGATCCCGGCTGCGACCAGGGCCGCGACCACGGCAATCGGCGTGCCCCAGGCGACATCCTGCAGATTCCCGGCGACGATCCCATACGCGTAGCCGGCGATGCCGAAGAACGCGATCTGGCCGAAGCTCAGCACGCCGCCATAGCCCCAGAGCAGACTGAGGCCCAGCGCCATGGGGATGTTGAGCAGGTAGTAGGCAGTGTTGGTGGCCGTGAAGGCGGAGGCGATCGCCGGATAGGCGAGGAACGCCGCGGCCAGCACCGCCATGCCGGACCAGAAGATCGCGCCGTGCCCGAGATCATGCGGCCCGTTCAGCAGCCGGAGTGCACGCATCATCGGGCAACCGCCGGACGCAGCCTCGCTCCGAGCGAGGAGATTCCGGCCGGCAGCACGCGAATGATCAGCAACGCCATGAGCAGCAGCGCCATTGTCCCGTAGAACGTGCCGAGCGCGAGCGAGACTGGCGTCTCGATCAGCGACAGGATCGTGGAACTGCCGACTGCCCCGGCGATAACGTTGGCACCGCCGCCGACGACGACGGTGATGAACGCAGGCGCCACGAATTGCTGACCCATGAATGGTGCGATCGAGGTGGTCGGCGCGAGCAGCGCGCCGGAGAGCCCGGCCAGTCCCGCGCCGAGGCCGAAGGTCAGCATGTAGATGCGGCCGACCCGGATGCCGAGGCTGCGCGCCATCGCCGGGTTCTGCATCGTCGCCCGTGCCTGCAGCCCGAACGGCGTTGCCCGGTAGAGGAAGGCGAGTCCGACGACGAGCAGAACACTGACCGCGATCAGCACCAGCCAGTATACCGAGAAGGAATAGGTGCCCGCCGCGACCGCCCCGAGCGGGATCGGGATCGGTGCCATGTACGGCCCGAACAGCAGCAGCGTGCCCTGCGCCAGGATCAGGCTGATTCCCCAGGTCGTGACCAGTGCACCGAGTTCCCGTCCGTAGAAGCGCCGGATCACGAGTCGCTCCAGCACGACGCCGAACACGAAGGTGGCGAGGAAGGCGACGACGATGGCGAGCGGAAACGGCACGCCGACCCGCACCGACGCACTCGCCGCGTAGGCGCCGAGCATCATGAACTCGCCATGCGCCAGGTTGATCAGGTTCATCATGCCAAGGATGACGATCAACCCGAGCGCACTCAGCAGCAGGAAGGCCGCGTTCGTGCCAAACTGGTAAAGGATGCTGGCAAGATCCGCGGCCACCGTCCGTCTCCGTCTCGGCGCCGCCTCAGGTGAACATCTTGAAGAACGGGTCCTCCTGCGGCGTGTACTGCTTGTGCTCCGGGTGGCGCACGAGATTGACGCCGAGCCGTTGCAGCCACCAGGCTTCGATCATCGGCCATTCGCGCACGAAGCTGATCTCGTGCTTCGCGTTCGCTTCCGCAAGGCGGATGAAATGCGAGGCATGGTGCGTCGCCGGCTCCAGGAACACCGAGCCTTCCGGCGCCTCGATCGTCCAGCCGGCTTCCAGCGTCTTGCGCACCTTTTCCTGCTCGGTGGTGCCGATCAGCCGCGCCGCCTTGGCGTAGAGATGGATCGAGAAATACGTGTTCTGCGCCATCTGCCCCAAATACGGGTCGTTCGGGAACATCTTGTAGAAGCGCGCGACGAAGTCCTGGTTCCGCTTGGTCGGAATCTCCTGCATGTAATTGACGGCGTTGTGCATGTTGGCAAGCGAGGGCGGCGTGAAGCGCTTGTGCTCGTAGCCCTGCGCCATGTTGACCGTCGACGCCATCGGCAGGTGCAGTCCGGCCGCCGCCGCCTGCGGGTAGTAGTTAGACTGGTTCTGTCCCACCAGCAGCGTCATCACCCAGTCCGGCTTCGCCGCCTGCACCTTGGCGATCACCGAGCTGAACTCGGACACTTCCAGCGGTGGGAACTCCTCGCCGATCACCTTCGCCTTCAGCACCGGCGCGAAGGCGCGCACCCAGGCGGCGGTGAGCTGGCCGAAATTGTAGTTGGCGGCGATGGTGAAGACCTTGGGGCCGAACTTCTCCACCATGTACTGCATGACCGGGATCACCTGCTGCTCACAGACCGCCCCGGTGCAGAACGTGTACTCGTCGGCGACGCCACCCTCATACTGGTTGGTGTAGAAATAGAGCTGCTTGCGCTGATCGACGATCGGCCGGATCGCCTCACGCTCGGCACTCGCGAAGCCGGCGACCAGCACGTCGACCTTGTCCTGCTGGATCATCCGTCGCGCGAGCTGCTGCCACAGCGTGTTGTTCGACTGGCCGTCCGCCGAGAGCAGGTCAACCGGCCGGCCGAGCAGACCTTTCTCCCCGGACGGGATCAGGATCTCCTGCGTGTCGGCTTCCACGATTGCGGATTTGTCCGGCGTGCCGCCATTGTCGATCACATTGAGCTTGGCGCCGGGACCGGACGTCACCACCGGCGGCTTCGCTGCATACATCCCCATCGTGCCGAGCACGCCGGTTCCGACCGGGCCGCCGGCCAGCGTCAGCCCGTCATTGATCTCCTGCACCGCCAGCCGCGCTGCATGCAGCTTCTGGATGCCATAGATCGAGAGATTGCCTGACTGATCCTCGATGAATCCAATCTTGACCGGATTCGCCTCGGCCGCGCGCACGATCGCCGGGCGCGCCAGCACGGTGCCGGCTGCGGCCAGGGCCGCGCCCTGCATCAGCGTCCGGCGCGTCGGCCCGGACGATGCCGTGCCGGCCGACGGCGTTGTGTCCGATGGTGCGGCAGTTGCGGGGTCGCCGGGTGGCATCACACTCTCGGTCATCGGCATCCTCTCATGTCAGGTCTGTTTGCGACGAAGCTGGGCTCGACCCGGCTGTGTGCGCCCGGCAACGGTTGCAACCGCCTCCTGCGGCAGCAATCCCGCCAGCGCACCGCCGGCGGCGATGCGAACGGACAGCAGCTCGACCGTGACGCGCTCGCGCATTGCGGCCTGCCGAAGCAGGCCCAGCGCGCGGTTCTCGTCCACGCCGAGCCCGCTCATCACCGCGAGCGTGGCGCGCACCACGATCGGTCGGGCGCGCACGCGCTCCGAGAGATCGGCGATCGACGCGCGCATCTGTCGCCGCTCCTCGAACAGGCGAAGCGCCACCGCAAGCGCGCTGAACACGCCGGTCGAGCCGATCGGTTTGTGCAGCCACGCCGTGGCACCCTGATCGAGCGCCCATTCGATCCGGCCGGGCGCTTCGGAGGCGAGAATCGCGATCAGCGGTACCGGGGCCTCGGATGGGTTCCACGGAAACAGCCCCTGATACCCAAGATCGGCGTCGAAGAAGATCACGTCCGCATCCGGCAGCGCCACCTCCGACAGCGGCGCCAGGCAGGCCACGTCGAGCCCGATGCGGTGGAGCTGGCTTTCCAACGCATCGCGGTTGCGGTCCTTGCGATGCAGGATCAGGGCGCGGCGGCCGTGCAAACTGGCGATGTCGGCGTTCATGGTCCGATGACCCTGAGCCGCGCTCCGGCCGCGCGCATCCGGGTCCGCACGGTGGCAAGTTCCACGCGCGCGAGATAGGGATCAGGTCGCGCCGGGGTCTCCGCCTCCCACAGCAACGCGAATCCGCCTGCGGCATCGGAGCGACCGATACGCGGCGTCAGCCACGCGTGGTTGTTCTCCGCATCCACGCGCACCGGGCCTTGCGGCGCCTCCAGCCGGCATTCGTAGACCGCGCGCTTCACCTCCGCGACGGCGCTCGATCCCGCCTCCCGTATCGCGCGCGCGAGCAGCGTGGCGACGATCCAGCCTGCCTCCGCGTCCGCCGACGTCACCCGCTCGGCGCCGAACGCGGCCCGGAACGCTGTCACGAAGGCGGCATTCTCGCTACGCCCGATCGACTGGAAATACACGCTGGAGGTCAGGTGGCCCGCCGCGGCCTCGCCACCAATCGCCAGCAACTCCGGCTCGGAAAGGCTGCAGCTCGTCACCGGCCGGCGATCCGACGCGAACTCGGGATCCTGCTCGCGCAGCGCGTGGTAGGCGCGGTAGAACGCGTAGCTCGACTCGCCGATCAGCGTGTTGAAGACGAAATCGGGACGCATGGCGGCGATCTCGCGCACGATCTCCCCGACTTCGGTGCTGCCGACCGGCAGGTAGCGCTCGCGCAGGATCCGGCCGCCGGCCGCCTCCGCGAGCTGCCGCATGATGCGGTTGTTCTCCCACGGCCAGATGTAGTTGGAGCCGATGCAGTAGACGTTCGTGCCGTAGCGCGGCAGCATCCATCCGGCCAGCGGCACCAGGTGCTGGTTCGGCGCCGCACCGCCATAGATCACGCTGTCACAGCTCTCGAATCCCTCGTAATGCGAAGGATACCAGAGCAGCCCGTCATACTTCTCGATGACCGGGATGATCTCCTTCCGGCTGGACGACGTGTAGCAGCCGATGATGTGCCGGATGCCGCGATCCCGCAGCATCTCCTCGCACACCGTGCGATAGGTCTCGAGCTGGCCGCCCGGATCCGCCGCCACCGGCTCCAGTCGGAAGGGATTGGCATCGTCCGCATTGATCTGCCGGATCGCGAGCAGCGCCCCGTCGTGCATGTCGCGCCCCACCGGAGCGTAGGAACCCGTCGTGGAGACCACGATTCCGACCGGAATGGACGGGCGTGCGTGAATGAGCGAAACGGCCATCCGACTCCTGCATCCATCCGCCGAACCGGGAGAACGCGCGAAAGGCCCGCTGGCAACATCGTTGCCCGGGCCCATGTGCCGCTCTCCCCGCATCGGCCGGGAGACTATGAAAGGATTCTCGGAGACGAAGCGAACCGCACCGCGCCGGGTCGTTCATTCCGCCTGCCGCAACCGTGCCCAATCGCTCGCCTGCGAGTCAAGGCCCCTCTTGCCTCATGATCACAACCCGACACGCGCCGGACCCCCAGAACGCGAGGCTGCAACCTCCGGTCGCCTCTGATCACGGCGCGAGCAGGGATTTCGCCACCTTGCAGATATACGTGTATTTCGGGTTCACCATCTGCGTGCAGCGCGCTTCCGCCACCTGGGCCAGGAACAGATACGCCTCCGCCTCGGTGAAGCCGTGCTCGTCGGCCAGCCAGTACACCATCTCCTGGAAGGCGAGCCGCATCGCATCCTCGAGCGGCCGCGCGCAGCCGACCGTCGCAATATGCGTCGCGCTCTCGATCCGCGGCCAGGTCATCCTCGCCGGGCGATCGTGCAGCGCCACGTCGAAGCCGACCCGTGCGCCGATCTCCGTCGCCCCCATCCCGACGCACTCGCCATCGCCCTGACGGGCGTGGCAGTCGCCGACATAGAGCGAGGCCCCGTCCTTCTGCACCGCAAACATGATCGTATTGCCGGGGGTGATCTCCTGCACGTCCAGATTGCCGCCATGCACGCCGTTGTCGATCGTCAGCACCGCGCCATGCACCGGCGCCACGCCGAGCACGCCCACCATCGGCGCGATCGGCAGCTTCTTCGTCTCGCTCCAATGCACGTACCCGTCACTGACCCGCATCACCCGGGTCCGGATGCCGAACTCCTTCTGCCTAACCCAATCGGGGAAAATGCCGAACCCCGGCCAGAGCGCGGAGTAGCCGAATTCGTCCAGCTCCATGCTCCTGATATGCACCGCCAGCATCTGGCCGGCCTTCGCGCCCTTGACGTGCAGCGGTCCGGTCGCCGGATTGACGAAAGGCAGCTTCACGTTGTCGGGCGACAGGCGAGACTCGAGCCCGGTGATCACACCGGCATTGCAGTTGATCTCGCACTCGATCTCGATCGCCTCGCCAGGCGCGATCTCGTCGATGCAGGCGTCGTCGTGGGAGAGCGCGAACTTGAGATGGCCTTCCTTCGTGATGCGACGGGTCATTGGTGGCTCCTCAAGAAGAGAAAAGGTCAGGGGCGCTGCCCCTGAAGCCCCGGCAAAGGGCAGTCGCCCTTTGCAAACCCTTGACGTAAGTCACGGCGCGAGGTCGTGCCGCCACGGGAGAAGCAGACGTTCCACCCGGACGACGGCACTCGAAAGCACCAGCGCGAGCAGAATCGTTGCCACCAGCTCGGCGAACACCTTGGCAATCGCGTAGAGACTGCCGGCCTTGAAGATGGCATGCCCCAGCCCGGCGGACGAGGACATGAACTCGCCGACAATCGCACCGACGAGCGCGAAGCCGACCGTCAGCTTCAGCCCGGCGAAAATGTCGGTGAGCGAGGCGGGAACAACCAGATAGCGAAAGATCTGGTTCCGCCCCGCGCCAAGCGAACGCATCAGGTTCGCCTGGTCCGGATCGACGCCGGCGGCTCCCTTGTACGCAATCACGATCGAGACCACGACGACGGACAGCGTCGCCATCGCCACCTTGGAGGCGTAGCCGGTGCCGAACCAGATGATCGCGATCGGCGCCAAAGCCACGATCGGGATCGAGCCGAGCCCCAGGATGAACGGCTGCATCACGCGGGAGGCGAAGCGCGAATACCAGAGCACCAGGCCGATCGCCGTGCCGATCAGATTGCCGAGCGCGAACCCGGCCAGCGTCTCCGCCCCGGTGATCGCCATGTCGCGCAGCAGCGACCCGTCGCGCAGCGAGGCCACCAGATCCGCAGCGATCGCGCTCGGCGAACCGTACAGGAAGGCGCTCGCGGCACCCGTGCGCGTCGCCCATTCCCACAGGCCGAGCAGCAGCGCCAGCAGCGCGAGCTGCGTCGCCAGCACCCGCAGCGCGGTCCGGCGCATCGCCCGCCGGCGGATCGGGCCACGACCGGCACGGGCGCGTGGGGCGAGGGTGACCACGCTCTCGGCACTCATGCCGCCGCCCGTCCGATATCGAGCTCGCCCCAGATCGCGCGCACATAGGCGGCGAAGGCGCTCGTCTCGCGCGCCGCGATCATGTCGGTGCGATCGCCAGGCAGCTCGATCCGGTGCTCGGCGACGATCGTGCAGGGCCGGCGCGACAGCACCACCACACGGTCGGACAGGCACACCGCCTCCTCCACGTCATGCGTGATCAGCAGCAGCGCCCGGCCCTGTCCGCGCACGAGCTGCGCGGTGTCGCGCTCGATCAGGATCTTGGTCTGGAAATCGAGCGCCGAGAACGGCTCGTCGAGCAGCAGCACCTCGGGGTCGGTCGCAAGCGTCCGCGCCAGGGCGACGCGTTGCCGCATGCCGCCGGACAGGGTCGATGGGTAGTGGTCGGCAAAGCCGCCGACACCGAGCTGCTCCAGCAGCGCCGCCGCCCGCACCTCGCGCTCCCGCCGAGGAGCGTGCCGGATCTGCAGTCCGAGCGCCACGTTCTCGCGCGCCGTCCGCCAGGGCAGCAGCAGATCCTTCTGCAGCATGTAACCGACGCCGCGCGGCGCGCCGGTCATCTGCCGCCCGTGCCACAGCACCGCGCCGCGGGTCGCCGGCAGCAGTCCGCAGATGAGGTTGAGCAGCGTCGTCTTGCCGCAACCCGACGGGCCGACGATGCTGACGATCTCGCCGCGCTCGAGCGCCAGGGAGATCGTCCGCACCACCTCGACCGGCCGCTCGTCCTCGGCGCCGAACACCTTGCCGAGGTCGAGCGCCTGCAGCACCGGCACGCTCGGCGCGGCGATGGCCTCAGGCAGCGGCCGCCGCCTTCTTCGCGAAACTGTTGTCGACGATCTGTTCGAACGTCGTCGTGCCTTTGATGTTCTTCAGATAGATCTGCATCTTCATTAAATTGGCCCACTGCTCGGGATCGACCACCACGGACTGCGCCGGGATCTTGTACTTCAGTTCGGCATCGATCGCCTTGTCGACCACGTCGCCGGCGAGATCGGGAAACTCCGCCCGCGCCACCTGCTTCGCATAGGCCGGATCGGCATAGACGCGGCGGCTCGCGCGCTCGAACCCGTTGCACAGCGCCTGCACGATCTGCGGCTTCGACGCGATCGTATCGTTCAGCACCATGATGCCGGTGTTGCAGAACGGGCCGATATAGCTGGAGAAGTCGAAGATGATGTGCGCGCCCTGCGACTCCGACTCGGCGACGTTCGGCTCGTAGGCGATCGCGACGTCCGCCTGACCCGCCAGCATCGCCGCGATCTCGGTCCCCGGGCTCACCTGCAGGATCTTGGCGTCCGTGCCGAGAACGAGCCCGTTCTCCTGCAGCAGCTTCTTGGTGACGCTGTAGTTGGTGTTCGGCTCGGGCGACGTGACGATCGTCAACCCCTTGAACCCCTTCGGGCTGGTGAGCGGCGCCACCGTCTTGGAGACGGCGAAGTAATGCGCCCGCTGCACCACCGTGCCGACCACCTTGCCTGGTCCGCCATTCTCGACCGAGATCGGTACCATCGTCGGGTCGCCGATCCCGAACAGCGAGGAGTGGGACAGCACCGCGGCGAAAGCCTGCGTGTCGCCGCCGGCGGCGGAGACGTTCAGATGGATGCCTTCCTTTTCGAAATAGCCGGCATGCTGGCCGACATAGAGGTTGATGTAGCCGAGATTGTGCACGGCCTCGGTGAAATTCACCTCGGTGGTGGCCGCGCGCAGGATGCGCGGCGCCGCGAGGCCGGCGATCAGCCCGGCGGAAGCAGCGAGAACGGTGCGGCGCCCGGGTGCGCCGGTGATTGAAGTCGGCATCTTCTCCTCCGATCCGATTTCGTTCTGGATGTGCGGCACGGAGAACCCGAAGCCGCACGGCAGAAGCGGACGGGACGGTCGGACGAATGCTGCGTCGTCATCGTAGCAGAGCCCATCCCGTGCCTCACCAGGCGCGCACGACGCCCCCAGGCCTGTCGCAAGGCCGAGGGCACCGGTGCCACAGCGAACTCTCTCGATTGTCAGGCCGTCGGGCGCCAAAGAGTGGGCAGCCGGATCGAGCCCCGCGGACGCCGCCACGCGGTGCATCCGTTGTCACGCTCTCGCACCGCGCAACGCCCTGTCAAGCCCGATCAGACCGCAACTGACAAGATTCCGTCGCCTTCACGATCGACATGATCAGGTCCTGTGCAGAACGTGCCCAATGCTTCGCGTAGATGCCCCGGAAAAGGACAGCGGCCTGGGGAGGAGGGCCCGGCTGTGCTCGCCGACGCGATCGATGCGGTGCAACTATTGCGTGCAGTGCAGCCGGGCGTGCGCGGGTTGAAGGCCAGGGAAAGCTGTCGCACGACAGGCCGGGGGCCGTCGCGGTCAGTGCGCGGAATGACATAGCGCCGCTCCCCGACCCGACCCGGATGGCTGCGAGGGCGCCCGCCCATCCGGGCTAAGATCCGGTTTTTACGCCGTAATTCATACCCTCGGGGACTTTGCCGCAGGCGATTGTGTCCGAGCGTTCGGGTCCTTGACTCCGGCCCGGCCGCATGAAATGTTGCGGTACGCCCAGTCTCGCAAAAACCGTTGGCTCTGCGCGCCCGGGTCGAAAGCAAGTCGAAAGCAAAGAGGAGGAGGAAACCACCATGCAATCCTGGACCAGGCTGTCGGGGCTGGCCCTGGCGGCGGGCACGATGATCGCGTGCGCGGGCCTGATAGGCACGACGCCGGCCCGAGCCGACGAGCCGCATTTCACTTTCGCGATGATCACCCACGCCCAGCCGGGCGACACGTTCTGGGACATCATCCGCAAGGGTGCGAACGCTGCGGCGAAAAAGGACAACGTCAAGCTGATCTACCTGGCCGACCCTTCGGCCGACAAGGAAGCGCAGCTGATCGGGAACGTCGTCCAGCAGCACGTCGACGGCATCGCGCTGACGATCGCCTTCCCGGACGCCGAATCGAAGAACGTCAAGGCCGCGCAGGACGCCGGCATTCCGATCGTCGGATTCAATGCCGGCGTCGGCGACTGGAAGAAGCTGAATATCCTGATGTATGTCGGTCAGGATGAGTCCATTGCCGGCCAGGCGGTCGGCGAGCGGCTCAATGCCGAGGGCGCGAAGAGCGTCGTCTGTATCGACCAGCAGCAGGGCGCGGTGCAGCTCGAGGCGCGCTGTGACGGCATCAAGAAGACCTTCAAGGGCGATTTCCAGATCCTGTACGTGACCGGCTACGACATGCCGACGGTCCGTGCGCGCGTGCAGGCGAAACTGCAGCAGGATCCGAAGATCGACTACATCGTGACGCTCGGCGCACCCTTCGCCCCGACCGTGTACGACGCGATCACCGCCGCCGGCAGCAAGGTGAAGCTCGGCACGTTCGACCTGACGCCGCGCGCCGTTACGATGATCCAGGAGGGCAAGCTGCAATGGGCCGTCGACCAGCAGCCCTTCGTCGAGGGATACGAGGCGGTCGACCTGCTCTGGCTCTACAAGGTCAACGGCGACGTGGTCGGCGGCGGTGGTCCCGTGCTGACCGGGCCAGCCTTCGTGACCAAGGACAACATCGCCGACGTCGCGAAATTCGCCAAGGCCGGAACCCGCTAGGAGAAGCGCAGGGACCGCACCGAACGAAGACCTGCCGGTCGGGGGCATCGCGCCGCCGACCGGCGGGCGCACCGGGGAAGGGAGCGAAGCGATCATGCCAAGCGCCACGATCGATGTCGGTGTCCGGCGGCGGCAGCTGACGCAGCAGGCACTGTGGAAGCGGATATTGAAGCGGCCCGAGGCAGGCGCGCTCGGCGGTGCCATCCTCGTGGTCGCCTTCTTCGTGATCATCGCACCTCCGTTCCGGCAACTTCCGGCGCTCGCGACGGTGCTCTACCAGTCGGCGACGATCGGCATCCCGGCAGTCGCCGTGGCCCTGCTGATGATCGGCGGCGAGTTCGACCTCTCGGCCGGCGTTGCCGTCACCACCTCCTCGCTCGCCGCCTCGATCTTCGCGACCCACGTGGCAGGCAATATCTGGATCGGCGTGCTGTTCGCGCTGGTGTTCTCGCTCGGGATCGGCGCCCTGAACGGCTGGCTGCTGATCCGCACCAAGCTGCACAGCTTCCTCGTCACCCTCGGCACGTTCCTGATGCTGCAGGGATTGAACATCGCGATCACCAAGCTGATCACCGGCAATGTCGCGACCCGCGACATCAGCGACATGGCGGGCTTCAAGGTCGGGCAGGCGATCTTCGCCTCGACGCTCACGATCGGCCACATCCAGATCAGCATCGCGATCGTCTACTGGCTGATCTTCGTCGCGGTCGGCACCTGGGTGCTGCTGCGCACGAATGTCGGCAACTGGATCTTCGCCGTCGGCGGCCAGTCCGACAGCGCGCGCGCGGTTGGCGTGCCGGTCAACAAGGTCAAGGTCGGCCTGTTCATGCTGGTGGGCTTCTCCTGCTGGTTCCTCGCGATGCATCTGCTGTTCGCGTATGACACGGTGCAATCCGGCGCCGGCATCGGCAACGAGCTGCTCTACATCGCGGCGTCGGTGGTCGGCGGCTGCCTGCTTACGGGCGGCTACGGCTCGGCGATCGGCTCCGCGCTCGGTGCCTTCATCTTCGGCATGACGACCGAAGGCGTGATCTATGCCGACTGGGATCCCGACTGGTTCCAGTTCTTCGTCGGCGCGATGCTCCTGCTCGCGACCGTCGTGAACACCTGGATCCGCGTTCGCGCGATGAGAAGGTAGCAGGAAGATGGCAAGCAACGGGACGCCGATCATCCAGCTCAAGAACATCGGCAAGAACTACGGGAACATCAATGCGCTGCGGGGCGTCAACCTGACCGTCCGCCAGCGCGAGGTGACCTGCATCCTGGGCGACAACGGTGCCGGCAAGTCGACCCTGATCAATATCATCGCCGGGCTGTTCAGCTATGACGAGGGCGACTACATCGTTGACGGAAAGCGCGTGCAGTTCTCGTCGCCGCGCGAGGCGCTCGACCGCGGCATCGCCGCCGTCTATCAGACGCTGGCGCTGGTGCCGCTGCTGCCGGTCTGGCGCAATTTCTTCCTCGGCTCCGAGCTGAAAGAGGGCTGGGGGCCGTTCCGCCGGCTCGACATCAAGACGATGTACGGCGAGACCCAGGATGCCCTGGAGAAGATGGGCATCCATCTCGAGAACCTGGAGCAGCCGGTCGGTACGCTGTCCGGCGGCCAGCGCCAGGTGGTGGCGATCGCGCGGGCGATCCATTTCGGCGCGCGCGTGCTGATCCTCGACGAACCGACCGCCGCTCTCGGCGTCGCGCAGTCGGGCCTGGTGCTGCGCTACATCGCCGCGGCCGCGCGCGACCAGGGCATCGGCGTCATCTTCATCACCCACAACCCGCACCACGCCTGGCTGGTCGGCGACCATTTCATCGTGCTCGCGCGCGGCGAGGTGGAAACCGACGCACCGCGGGCGGACCTCAGCCTGGACAATCTGATGTTCCACATGGCCGGTGGTGCCGGTTTGAGCGCCTTGGAGCATGAGCTTCGGGAACGCGCGCCAACGTCGGTCGCCTGACGGCGGGCCGTCCGCGCCGCGAGCACCGCTGCGAGAGGCCGGACCGACTCGCCGCCTGGCGGCACCGGGAGAGGTGGCCGTGAGGCAATCGGGCCGATTGCATTCGGGGGAGAAGCTTGCCAAGGTCGGCGCAGGAGATGTCGGGCGCGCCCCGGAGATGACGAAGCACAAGCGGCCGGACACCTACGAAGCGCTGATCCGCGTCATCCACGGCCGCTATGAGGAGATGAGCAAGTCCTATCAGGCGATCGCCGTCTACCTCACGCAGAATCCCAATGACGTCGCGGTCCTCTCCGTCAACGCCATCGCCGAGCGATGCGGGGTGCATGCGTCCGGCTTCGTGCGCTTCGCCCAGTCTCTCGGCTATCACGGGTTCAAGGATCTGCAGGCGGTGTTCCGCCGCCGCCTGTCCACTGCCGCGCCGGGTTTCGACGCGCGGATCAAGGCGCTGGAATCCGAACTCGGGGCCCGCAAGGATCGCAGCGAGATGGGCTTCCTCCGCGATCTGGTGGTGCGCGATATCTCCTCGCTGCAGGACCTGCTGACCGGCACCTCGGCCGAGCAGATCGCGGACGCGGTCGGGCTGATGGAGCGCGCCGACACGATCTACCTGATCGGCCAGCTCCGGTCGGTGCCGGTCACGGAACTGCTGCGCTACGTGCTGACCATGCTGGGCAAACGCACCGTGCTGCTCGACCCGGGCGGCGGGCTCGCCACGCACATGGCGCGGGTGATCCGGCCGGGCGACCTGCTCCTGGCGGTCTCCTTCCGCTTCTATGCCAACGAGGTGGTGAACGTCGTGGAGGAGACGGCCGCGCGTGGCGTACCGATCGTCGTGATCACCGACAGCACGCTTTCGCCTCTGGCCAAGAACGCCAGGATCCTGTTTCCGGTGCCGGAACACGAGTACACCTTTTCCCGCTCGCTCGCCGCGCCGATGTGCCTGGCGCAGGCGCTGACCGTGGCGCTCGCGTCCAGACTGCAGAAGGATTCGCTCAGCCCGCGCATTCCGGTCGTCACGCAGGCCTGAGGGCGTCGTCGCGCCGACGGCGGATCAGGCGACCAGCCGCATCGGCGCGTCGGGCACGGGCATGCCGCCGGGAACGGCGCCCCAGACCGACTGGTCAAAGTTGACGATCGCGCCGGTCATCAGCCCGGCATCATCGGAAACCATGAAGTTGACCGCGCGGGCCGCCTCCTCGGGATCGACGAGCCGACCGAACGGCAGTGCCTTGACCGCCTTGTCCATCCAGTCCGCGTCGCCGCGCTCCGTCGCCTGCAGTTCCCGCTCATGGTCGGACGCCATCCAGCCGACATTGAGCTGGTTCACCCGGATGCGATTGCCCATCACCGAGAAGGCCGTGTTGGCCGTGAGTGTGGTAAGCGCGCCCTTCGACGCGCAATAGGGGTTGATGAAGGGCTGGCCGGCCAGCGCCGAGATCGAGCCGATGTTGCAGATCGCGCCCGCGATGCCGTCGCGGATCATCAGCTTGATCCCTTCCTGCATCAGAAAGAACGGGCCACGCACGTTAGTCGCGAACATCCGGTCGAACAGCTCGGGCGAGGTGTCGAGAATGGTGCCGCGATCCGTCAGCGCGCCGGCATTGACCAGCACGTCGATCCGGCCGAAGCGGCGATCGGTCTCGGCGATCACCCGGCGGCAATCCTCGACCGCCCCAAGATCGGCGCAGACGAACTGCGCCGGCACGCGATGCTCCGCGGCGATGCCATCCGCCACGGCGCCGCCCCGCCCCGCGTTGCGGCCGGTGATGACGATGCCGGCTGCCCCGGCGGCGGCGAGGCGCCGTGCGATTGCGGCACCCAGGCCCTGCGTTGCACCTGCGATGACGCAGATCTTTCCGTCCATCCGGTTCATGTCGCGACCTCATAGCCGGCGAGACCCATCACGCGCAGCAGTTCCGCGTGACCTTTCTTCGCCATCTCCAATGGTGGGTTGGCCTTCGGATCCTGCTCCGCCTCGACGACGAACCATCCCTCGTACCCATGCGACGCGAGCCGCTTGACGATGGCGACGAAGTCGAGCGAACCGTCGCCCGGCACCGTGAACGCACCCTCTACCACCGCGTCGAGGAAGCTCTCGCGGGTCCGGTCGATCCGGTCGATCACCGCCATGCGCACGTCCTTGGTGTGGACATGGCTGATCCGCGCGTGGTGCTTGTCGATCACCCGCAGCACGTCGCCGCCGGCGAAGGCCATATGGCCGGCGTCGAACAGCAGCGGCAGCGCCGCGCCGGAATGCCGCATCAGGAGGTCGAGCTCCGGTTCCGTCTCGATCGCCGCAGCCATGTGGTGATGGTAGGAGATCGGCATCCCCTCACTGGCGCACCATTCCGCGAATTCGGTCATCTTGCGGCCGTAGGCCTTGATCTCCTCCTCGGAGAGTTTCGGCTTGGTCGCCAGCGGCGCGGCGCGGACGCCCTGGATCGAGCGCGCGGTCTCGCCGTAGACGATGCACGGCGCCTTGGCGGCGATGAAGAAATCCATCTGGGCGCGGATGCGATCCTTCTCGCGTGCGATATCGCCGTCGAGCAGCAGGCCGGAGAACCAGCCGCCGCAGACGGAGATGCCGTAGCGCGCGAGGATCGGGCCCAGCTCCGCCATGTTCATCGGGAAACGGCGCCCGGTTTCCATGCCGGTGAAACCGGCGACGCTCGCCTGGCGCAGGCATTCCTCCAGGCTCACATCGTCCGAGAGCTCCGCGAGATCGTCATTCCACCACGCGATCGGCGCGATCCCCAATCTGGCTTTCATGGTCACCTACACTCCGACGCGCTGCCTGGCGCGGATCTGTTCCTGCTGCTTGCGGGCGGTCCGGACCGACTCCATCGTCGAGACCTCGGGCACGCCGACATCCCAGTCGGCATCGCCCGGCACCCAGGCATGCGGGTCGGTCGCGATCGACAGTACCGTGGTCCGGTCGTTGCCCTTCGCCCATTCCAGGGCGGCGACGAAGTCGGTGAGGCTTTCGCAATGGCGTGCGGCGGCGCCCATCGACTCGGCATGGCGCGCGAAATCGACGTGCAGCGGCGCCGCGCGGTTCTGCACCCGGCAATCGACCAGCAGATTGTTGAAGCCGGGGACGCCCTTGAACTGCTGCAGCCGGTCGATCACCGCGTAGCCGCCGTTGTCGCAGACCACGACGATCATCTTGTGGCCGCTCAGCACCGTCGAATAGATATCCGAGTTCATCATCAGGTAGCTGCCGTCGCCGATCAGGACGATCGGTGTGCCGCCGGGCGCGCCGGGACCGGCATTGGCCATCGCGTGGCCCCAGCCGGCGGCGATCTCGTAGCCCATGCAAGAAAAGCCGAATTCGAGATCGAACGTGTTCGGCGCCTTGACGCGCCAGCCCTTCGCGACCTCGCCGGGCAGGCCGCCCGCTGCCGTGATCATGGTATCCCGCTCGCCGGCCGCGACGTTGACCGCGTGCACCACCTGCGCATAGGTCGGCGGCGCGGTGTTGCCGGGCGCCTGCAGCCCGTCGAGCAGCGCGTTCCATTCCGCGAACAGCGCGCGGGCGCGCGCCATGTGGCCGGGATCAGCCCGCCATTCGCCAAGCGCCGCATCCAGTTCCGTCACCGTCTCGAGCGCGTCGCCCACCACCGCCAGCGCGCGGTGCTTGATCGCGTCGAAGCGCGCGGCGTTGATCGCGATGAACCGCGCCCGCTGGCTGAACGCGGTCCAGGACCCGGTGGTGAAGTCCTGCAGCCGGGTGCCGACCGCGAGAATCACGTCCGCCTCCGCGGCCAGCGCATTGGCCGAGGTCGAGCCGACGATGCCGATCGGGCCGGCATGCGCCGGATGATCGTGCGTGACCGAGCCTTTGCCGGCGATGGTCTCGACGATCGGAATGCCGCGCTTCTCCGCGAAGGCCGCGACCTCCTGCTCGGCCAGCGAATAGCGCACGCCGCCGCCGGCGATCAGGATCGGCTTCCGCGCCGTGCGCAGCAGTGACGCCGCCTCGGCGATCTGGCCGCGGTCGGCGCGCGGGCGCGGAATCGTCCACAATCGCGGCTCGAAGAACGCCTCGGGATAGTCGAACGCCAGTTCCTGCGTGTCCTGCGGCAGCGCCAGAAAGGCGGGCCCGCAATCCGCCGGATCGAGCATCGCCGCAACCGCGTGCGGCAGCGAGGAGAGCAGCTGTGCCGGATGCGTGATGCGGTCCCAGTAGCGCGTCACCGCCCTGAAGGCGTCGTTCACCGTGATGCTCGGATTGCCGAAATGCTCGACCTGCTGCAGCACGGGGTCCGGCAGGCGGTTGGTGAAGGTGTCGCCGGACAGCAGCAGCACCGGCAGACGGTTGGCATGCGCAGTGCCGGCCGCCGTCACCATATTGAGCGCGCCCGGTCCGATCGAGGAGGCGGCGACCATGATCTGGCGGCGCCGCTTCGCCTTGGCGAAGCCGGTGGCGGCCAGCGCCATGGACTGTTCGTTCTGTCCGCGCCAGGTCGGCAGCCGGTCCTGCACCGTCTCCAGCGCCTCCGACAGGCAGGTGACGTTGCCGTGCCCGAAAATGGCGAAGACACCGGCGAACAGCGGCACGCGCGCCCCGTCGATCTCGGTGAACTGCTGCGTCAGCCATTGCACCAGGGCCTGCGCCATGGTGCGGCGGGACGTCGCCTGGGCCATCGGATCTCCTCCCCTGACAGATGCCGCAACCTACCCCTTCGCATCGAATGTTGACAACAGGCGATTTTTGCAAAGAGCATTGCGGCGGGCATTCGGTTGATCCACAATGGCTGGAAGCCGCCGGAGCGAACGGGCGGAATGCGACCGTGCATGCCCGGTGCGCGTGGCCGGCATTGCCGCGGTGCGGCATGCCGCCGGAACAGCGGCTCATCGGCCGTGACGGTGAGGAGATCAACTGACGATGTATACGCGCTTCGGGCTTTTCATCGGCGGCGACTGGCGGCAGGCGGCGGATGGAGCCGCGGCACCGGTGATGAGCCCGGTCAGCGAGATGCCACTCGGCGCGGTACCCGTCGCCGGCGTCGCGGACACGCAGGCGGCGCTGGCGGCAGCGGCGGACGGCCTGGCCGCGTGGCGCAGCACGCACGCTTTCGTGCGCGCCGATGCGATGCATGCGATTGCCGATGCAATGCTGCGGCGCGCCGACGAGGCGGCCCGGATGATCGCAAGCGAGACCGGCAAGCCGCTGGCCCAGGCGCAGCGCGAATGGACGCTCAGCACCGACCAGTTCCGCTGGTATGCCGAGGAGGCGCGGCGCATCTACGGGCGCATTGTCGAGAGCCGCGTGCCGGGCGGCCGGTTCGAGGTGACGCAGGAGGCGGTCGGCATCGTCGCGGCCTTCACGGCGTGGAATTTCCCGGCCGTGCTGGTGGCGCGCAAGGTCGCGCCTGCGCTCGCCGCCGGCTGCGCGGTGATCGTCCGCCCTTCCTCGCAGACGCCGGGCACGGCGATGGTGCTGGTCGATTGCTGCCGGGCCGGCGGCCTGCCGCCCGGTGTCGTGAACCTGGTGACCGGGCCGACTGAGGCCACCTATGCGCCGATCATGGCGTCGAAGGCGGTGCGCAAGGTCTCGCTCACCGGCTCGACGCGCGTCGGGCAGCAGATGGTGCGCGACGCGGCCGCGACGATGAAGAAGGTGTCGATGGAGCTCGGCGGCAACGCGCCGATGATCGTCTACGATGATGCGGACATCGATGCCGCCGTCACCGTCGCGGTGCCGACGAAATATGCCAATGCCGGCCAGGTCTGCGTCGCGCCGGACCGCTTCTACGTCCATGAACGCGTGCACGACGCTTTCGTGGACGGATTCGTGGCGCGTGCGCGCTCGATCCGGCTCGGCGACGGGCTCGATCCGGAGGTCGGCATGGGACCGGTGATCAGCGCCGCGCGGCTGGCCGAGATCGAGGGGATCGTGGCCGATGCGGTGCGGGCCGGCGCGCGGGTTGCAACCGGCGGCGGTCGCGCGCCGGGATTCAATGCCGGCCACTTCCTCGCGCCGACCGTGCTGACCGACGTCACGGATGAAATGAGGGTGATGGCGGACGAGAATTTCGGTCCCGTCGCGGCGATCAGCCGCTTCGCCGGCGATGACGAGGTGATCGCGCGCGCCAACGGCACCGATATGGGCCTCTCGGCCTATGCCTTCACCCGTTCGCCGTCTCGCGCGCGGCGCACCGTCGCGGAGCTCAAGGCCGGCATGGTCGGCATCAACTCCTTCGCCCTCGCCGCGGCGGAGGCACCGTTCGGCGGCACCAACATGTCCGGCCTCGGGCGCGAGGGCGGCGTGGAGGGAATACGCGACTATCTCGAGGTGAAGCTCGCGCAGGTTGTGTTCTGAGATGATCCCGAACCGGCTCCGGCAGCTCTGGGGCGAGGGAAAGCCGACGATCAACGGCTGGTGCTCGATCGGCAACGCCTTCATCGCCGAGATCATGGCGGCGCAGGGCTATGATTCGCTCGCGATCGACGTGCAGCACGGCGCGCTGGACTATTCCAGCGTCCTGCCGATGCTGCAGGCAATGCGCGCCTCCGGCGTGGTGCCGCTGACCCGCGTGCCCTGGCTGGAGCCAGGGATCATCATGAAAATGCTCGATGCCGGCGCCTACGGCGTGATCTGCCCGATGATCAATACGGCCGCGCAGGCGGCGGAGTTCGTCAGTTACCTGCGCTATCCGCCGCTCGGTCAGCGGAGCTTCGGGCCGACCCGCGTTTCCTTCGCGGCGGGCAGCAACTATGGCGCCGAGGCGAACGACCAGATCCTCGCGCTGGCGATGATCGAGACCGCCGACGGCATGGCCAATCTCGACGCGATTGCGGCGACACCCGGTCTCGACGGGATCTATGTCGGGCCGGCCGACCTGACACTCGGCCTCGCCCAGGGCCGGCTTGCGCCCGGTTTCGACCGTGAGGAGCCGGAAATGATCGCGGCGCTCCGCCGCATCGTCGCCGCCTGCAAGGCGAACGGCCTTCGCGCGGCGCTGCATTGCGGCACCGCGGATTATGCCGCCCGCGCGATCGGCTGGGGGTTTGAGATGGTGACCGTCTCCGGCGACTCGCGGCTGCTGGCCGCGGCCGCCGGCGCCAGCGTCGCGCGGTTCCGTGCGCTGGCGCAGCAACAGGGTGCTGCGGCCGGTGAAGGGGGCGTCTACTGATGCCGCACGTGCTGGTCGCCGGGAAGCTGCACCCATCCGGTCTCGCGCTGCTCGACCACTCCGAAGGCGTGACCTACGACTATGTCGAGGAGGCATCCGAGGCGAGCTATGCGCCGCGCATCGCCGACGCCGACGCGCTGGTGATCCGCACGCAGCCGCTCTCCGCGGCGACGATCGCGCGGGCCGGACGGCTGCGCATCGTCTCGCGCCATGGCGTCGGCTACGACTCCGTCGATGTCGCGGCCCTGAATGCGCGACGCATCCCGCTTTGCGTGGTCGGCGACGTGAACTCGATCTCCGTCGCCGAGCACGCCTTCATGCTGATCCTGGCCTGTGCGAAACAGCTGATCCGCGCCGATCGCGCCGTGCGCAACGGCGAATGGAACTGGCGCAACCGGCTGGAAGCCAACGACGTTGCCGGCAAGCGGCTGCTGATCCTCGGCTACGGTCGGATCGGGCGGCATCTGGCGCGCATGGCGGATGCTTTCGGCATGCGCGTCCGCGGCCACGATCCGGTCCTCGCCTCCCGCGGCTGGCCGGAAGGGCCCGCCGAACCGGTTGCGACGCTGGAGGCAGGGCTCGCCTGGGCCGATGTGATCTCGGTGAGCGTGCCGAAGGCAGGCAGGCCGATGATCGGTGCGCGCGAACTGTCGCTGACAAAGCCGGGCGTCATCCTCGTCAACACCGCCCGCGGCGGCATCGTCGACGAGGCTGCCCTGGTGGCGGCGCTGGCGGACGGACGCGTCGCGGCCGCTGGTCTCGACGTGTTCGACGCGGAGCCGCCGGCGGCGGATCACGCGCTGCGGCACTTCGACCAGGTCATCCTGAGCCCGCATATCGCCGGCCTGACGCAACAGGCGGCGGAGCGGATGGCGGTTGCCTGCGTGCAGAACGTGCTCGACTTCTTCGCCGACCGCATCGACGCGGACCTGATCGTGAACAGGGAGTTCTGAGCCCGCCGTCGCCGCCCGCGATCCCTTCTCAGCCGCACCAGCGGCGAATCGCCAGCGCCATCACCTTCGTCGTCTCGATCAGGTCCAGGACGGGCACCGTCTCGTTCGACTGATGCGCCTGCGTCGGATCGCCCGGTCCGAGCATGATCGTGGGCGTGCGTCCGAGTTCCGTCGGCAGGCCCATATCGCTGTGCGCGCCCAATCCCCAGAAGCGCGGCGGCCGTCCGGCAGCGCGGAGCGCTTCCTGCACCGCGCCGATGAACGGATGATCGACCGGTACCTCGGCGCAGTCGGCATCGAGAATCCATTCGATCCGTGCGGGATGTGCGGCGAGATAAGGATCGGCGCGGCAGACCGCGGCGACGTGCGCCTCCACCTCACGCTGGACATGGCCGCCGAGGCCGAATTCGTCCTTCTCGGAGGGCAGGTACTGCACGTCGATGACGATCTCGGCCGCGCCCGCCATCGAACTCGGATGCTCGCCGGCGCGCAGTTCCGTCACGATCACCTGGTTCGGCAGTTGCATCAGCGGATGGTTCTTGCGCGGGTCGAGGGCCCAGCGCCGGTTCAGCACGTCAATGCCGTCCAGCATCTGGCGCAGCAGCGTCACCGCATCGACCGGTCCGCCCTCCTGCCAGGATTTCGGCCGCAACTCGGCATGGCCGCCGATGCCGTCGAGGCGGATGCGTCCCCACAGGATGCCGTGACAGATCGGGGATATCGCCAGCGCGGTCGATTCCGGCAGGATCGCCGCGTCCGCGTGCCAGCCGCGATCGACGAGCGCGAGCGAGCCCATGCCGCCGATCTCCTCATCGACCACGGTCGCGAAGACGATGTCGCCGGCGAGATCGATGCCCAACTCCCGCACGACGGACGCCGCCTCGAGCATGCAGGCGACGCCGCCCTTCATGTCGACCGCGCCGCGGCCGGTCAGCATCCCGTCCTGCACGGTGGCGACGAACGGATCGGTGCGCCAGTGCCCGGCAGCGCCGGGCGGCACCACGTCGACGTGGCCGGTGAGCATCATGGACCGGCCGCCGCCGCTGCCGGCGAGACGCCCGGCCAGGATCGGCCGCCCGTCGAAATGCCGCCCGGCATGCGCGCCCGGCCGGCCCTGATGTTTCGCGAACAGCGCCGGTCCGTCCGGATCCCACAGATCGGTCTTGAAACCGAGATCGTGCAGCCGTGCTTGCAGGTAGAGCTGGCAATCGCGCTCGGCCGGACCGGCGTTGCGCGAATCGACGGGAACGACGGACGGGAACCCGATCAGCTCGGCGGTGGTGCGTACGATTACGTCCGCGCGTCGCTCGACGGCGGCGATGATACGCCGGTCGGTGTCGTCCATCACGCTGTCTCCCATCGTGCGCGTCAAGATCCGGCGCGGCGGAGCCG
>DATJSJ010000024.1:0-10655 GCA_035504175.1 Acetobacteraceae bacterium | reverse complement strand
CTGTCGGGCTTCGTGTTCCTGACGCCGCAAAGCCTCAGCGACATCGCGCTCGACGGCAGCGAGAGCGTGCTGCTGTGCATCGGCGTCGCCTTCCTGCTCGGCGCCGGCGAGCTCGACATCTCGATCGGCGCCAACGTCATTCTCTCCTCCGTGGCCGGCGGCAAGGCGATGGCCCTGTTCGCCGATCCGCTGGCCGCATGCATCTCCGGCGCGACGGCAGCACTGGCCTGCGGTGCCCTTGTCGGCCTCTGCAACGTGCTGGTGGTGACCCGGCTGCGCGTGACCTCCTTCATCGCGACGCTGGCGACGCTCGGCATCGTCACCGGCACCGCCTATGTCATCACCAACGGCTACAACATCTCGGACGTGCCGCTGGCGCTGCAATCCGATTTCGGGGTGGCGAAGCTGGGCGGCCTGATCCCCTACCCTGCCCTGATCGCGCTCGCCTTCGCGGCCGTCGCCTCCTTCGTGCTGAACCGCACGCGGTTCGGCCTGCACACGCTCGCGCTCGGTTCCTCGCGCGAGGCGGCGGAACGCAGCGGTGTCCGCGTGCGGGCGCGCCTGACCGCCCTGTTCGTGCTGGCCGGCGGCTGTGCCGGGATCTGCGGCTTCATCGATCTCAGCCGCTACGCCTCGACCAATCTCAGCGGCCATCAGACGGATGCGCTGGCCGCCATCGCCGGGGCGGTGATCGGCGGCACCAACCTGTTCGGCGGCCGGATCTCGGTCTGGGGATCGGTGTTCGGCGCGCTGCTGGCCGTGATCCTGCAGGACGGGCTGGTGGTCATCGGACTCGCGGCGTTCTACCAGCTCATCGCGGTCGGCGTCGTGCTCATCATCGCCGTATCGCTCCGCGAGTTCGCCGGCGCCACCGACGGCACGACCCCGTTCGCGACACGCGTGATGGGACTGATCGGCGGCCCGGGCGCCGACCGGGCCGCGCCGTGACCGATACCCGGCGGCGCAAAGACGACAAGGGAAGACGGACGCAACGCAACATCGTCGTGAGAAGGAGAACGCAATGGCTGGGTGGAAGAGCGCACCGAAGCACGGACATCGCCTCGCGCATCGCGGCCCGCTGGTCGCGACCGCACTTGCCACGATCGCCGCGGGCGGTATTGCCGCCTTTCCCGGCGCGGCGGCGCGGCCCGACGAGGCCAGGCTGCACATCGCCTTCGTCGTCGCGGATGCCGCCGATCCGTTTTACCTGACGATGAAGTGCGGCGCTGAAAAGGCGGCGCAGGAGCACAATGTCGACCTGACGTGGCAGGGCAGCACCTCGGTCGATTACGGGCCGGAGATCAGCATCCTCCACGCCGTCCAGCTCAAGAAACCGGACGGCATCGTGCTCGCCCCGTTCAGCGCCACGGCCTTCATCGCGCCGGTCAAAGCGCTGATGGAGGCAGGAACGCCCGTCGTCACCGTGGATGGCAGCCTGTCGCAGAAAGTGGAGCTGCAAAACATCCACACCGACAATGCCGGCGCCGGCGCGGCGGCGGCCGACATGCTCGGCGAAGCGGTGCACGGTCAGGGCGCGGTCGGCGTCATATCGTTCCAGCCAGGCATTCCGGTGCAGGCGGCGCGCGTCGATGGCTTCACCGCCGAGATGCACAAGCGCTACCCGAACGTGAAGGTATTGCCCACCGAATATGGCGGCGCCGATGCCGGCAAGGCGGCGACGATCACCTCCGGCCTGCTGGCCCGCAACCCCGATCTCGCCGGAATCTACGCCACCGACACGAACGACGCTGAAGGCGCGGCCTCCGCCGTGCGGGCGGCCGGCGATGCGGCGAAGGTGAAAGTGGTCGCCTATGACGCGGCGCCGGACGAGGTCAAGGCGCTGCGCAGCGGCGTGTTCGATGGGCTGGTCGCGCAGGAGCCTTATCAGGAGGGCTATCGCGCCGTCGCAGTGCTGGCGAAATATCTGCGCCATCAGATCACCAAGGAGCAGGTGCCCTATTTCGACCAGACCGGCGCCGAGGTGGTGACCCGGCAGAATGTCGATTCGCCGACCATCGCGCATACGATTCTCTACACCAACGCCTGTTCGTGACATCGCGACGGCGGCGCGTCTTCCACGCCGCCGAAGAGATTTGTGGTGAGTGCGATGGTTCAGCGCGTGGCACTGATCACGGGTGCCGGATCGGGGCTCGGACGAGCGACGGCGGCGGTTCTGGCCCGCAAGGGCTATTGCTGCGTCCTCGCCGGCCGGCGCGAGGCCCCGCTCCGAAGTACGGTTGATGACATTGCGGCCGGCGGCGGGACGGCGGAGGCGGTGGTTGCCGATGTCGCGCTCGCCGCCGATCGCGCCCGCCTCGTCGAGCGCTGCCTGGCGGGCTTCGGCCGGCTCGACGTGCTGGTGAACAATGCCGGCATCTCGCACCAGGCGCCGCTGCTGCGGGAGAGTCCGGAGGACTGGCGCAGGGTGATGGCAACCAATCTCGATGCCGTGTTCTTCCTGAGCCAGGCGGCACTGCCGACGATGCGGGCGCAACGCTTCGGCCGCATCGTCAATATCGGCTCGGTCTACGGCTCGCTCGGGATGAATGCCCGGCTCTATGGCACGCGGCTCGCCAGCGAGACACCCGACGGGCCGGTGCGCCAGGTCGGGTATCACACCTCGAAGGGCGGTGTGCTCAATCTGACCCGCGATCTCGCCATCGCCGTGGCGCCGTGGGGCATCACGGTCAATTGCATCAGTCCGGGCATGTTCCTCACCGAGCAATCCGAGGCGGTGGTCGATCCCGACGTGATCGCGGCGCTGACCCGCATGACGCCGGTCGGTCGTTTCGGCGACCCGCCGGAGATCGGGCACGCCGTCGCCTTCCTCTGCTCGGACGAGGCGTCGTTCATCACCGGCATCGATCTCAAGGTCGATGGCGGCTGGAGTCTCTGGTGATGGCGGCAGCAACAGAAACCGACGGATCCCGCGCGGCAAGACGGCGCCTCTGAGCCGCGTCGGCCGCGTGCAACCTTGCCCGGCCGGTCGCGCCGACCTGCGTCGTCGATGGCTCAGCCCTGCGCCGATCCCGACCGCGCCGTCGCCGGCTGCACCACGCCGTTCGACGCCGTCCGCGGATCGAGTTCCGCGACGTTCGCCGGCGCCGCCGGGGTCGGCACATAGCCCGTCTGGTGCAGCAGCGGCACCGCCGCGCGCAGCGCCATCCGCGTGACCGTGAAGCCCGCCACCGCAAACAGCACGGTGGCAAGAAAGGTGAACAGGCCCGACGGGCCAAGATGCGCCATCGTCGTCGCGGCCAGTGTCGGCCCCAGACTCGAGCCCAGCGCCCAGGCGAACAGCAGCCCGCCGCTCGCGCCGACGAATTCCTCGCGCGGGATGTTGTCGTTCGTCTGCCCCGCCCCGAGCCCGTACAGCGGCGCCGTCAGCCCGGCATAGATTGCGCCAAGCGCGAGCAGCGCCGGAAAGCTGTGCCTCCCCGCCCAGCCAAGCGTCGCCGCCGCAATCATCGCCAGGATCAGCGCCGCCAGCGTCACCGGCCGCCGCCCGAACGCATCCGAGATCTGCCCGACCGGGAACTGCACCAGCAGGGCCGCGAGCATCGCCGCCGAGATGAACAGCGACACGTCACCGGCCGGATGGCCGTGCGCCCGCAGATAGACCGGCGTCAACGCGTAGAAGGAGCTGTTGACCAGCCCGGAGGTGGTGCACGCAACCACGCCCAGCGGCGAGGCGCGAAACAGCCGCAGCAGGCTGAACCGCTCGCGCCGCCCGATCTCCGGATTGGATTGATGCGTCAACGCCATCGGCAGCAGCGCCGTGGTGAAAGCAAACGCCACCCACGCGAACAGCACCCGGTCCGCGGCCACGACGTTGAGCGCGAAGGGCCCCAGCGCCGAACCGCCCCAGGAGACGACCAGATAGGCGCCGAACACCCGCCCGCGCGTGGTCTTGGTCGCACGGTCGTTGAGCCAGCTCTCCGCCACCAGGAACAGCCCGGCCATCGCGAAGCCGATCAGGAAGCGCAGCGCCGCCCAGCTCCACGGATTGCCGGTCAGCAGCAGCAGCAGCGCCGCATCGGCCCCACAGGCCGCGAACACCGCAAATGCGCGGATATGCCCGACCGCCGCAACGATCCGCTGCACCGTCTGCGTGCCGGTCAGAAAGCCGAGGAAGTAGGCCGACGCCACCACGCCGATCGTCTCGGTCGCCACCCCCTGGTGCAGCAGCAGCAGCGGGATCAGCGGCGTCATGATGCCGAGCGCCACCTGGGCGATCAGCACGCCGAGCAGCACCGGAGCGATCGGGGCGAGGCGAATCATGCAGCGGAACTCGCAGTCTGCGCCATCCCTACCGCCCTGCGCCGCCCCTGTCGCGCCGGTCCGCACGCGGCGCAGCCGCGCGCGCCCGGGGATGGTTCGGGGCGACGGCGCGCGCTATGGAAAGGGTTGCAGTCTGCCGGGAAATCCCATGGCCGAATCAGGCTTCACCCTCGACCGCGTGCCGCGGATCGTGCAGGCACCCGGCGCCATCACCCGCATCGGCGAGATCGCGCACCGGCTCGGCCGCGGCGCGCCGGCGCTGCTCGTCGCCGATCCCGGCCTCGCCGCCCTCGGGCTGATCGACCGCGCCCTCGGCGCCCTGCGCGACGCACAGCTCCATGCGGCGGTGTTTTCCGACCTGAAGAGCGACCCGACCTGCGCCTCGATCGACGCCGCCGCGGCACTCGCCCGGCGAGAGGGCGCCGGCGTGGTCGTGGCACTCGGCGGCGGCTCCGCGCTTGACGTCGGCAAGGCCGCCGCCGCAATCGCGCCCGCCGACCGCCCGGCCGCCGACTATGCGCTCTGCGCCCGGCCGCTGCCGCCGCGCCCGCTCCCGATCCTCGCCCTGCCGACCACCTCCGGCACCGGATCGGAAGCGACCCGCACCGCCATCGCCTCGCTGCCGGACGGCGCCAAGATCTGGCTCTGGGGCGACGAGATGAAGCCGGCCGAGACCGTCCTCGACCCCGAACTCACCGTGCCCCTGCCACCGGACCTGACCGCCACAACCGGCATCGACGCCCTCATCCACGCGCTGGAAGCCACGACCAACGCCCGCGCCTTCGCCGCCAACGACGTCTTCTGCCTCGAGGCGATCCGCCTGGTCGCGCGCCACCTGCCGCGCGCCGTCGCCGAACCGGGCGACCTCGAAGCCCGCGCCGGCGTGCAGCTCGCCGCCTGCCTCGCCGGCATCGCCATCGACAACGCCGGCACCGCCATCGCCCACAACATCGGCCACGCCCTGGCCTCGCTGCGCCCGATCCATCACGGCCGCGCCGTCGGCCTCGCCACCCTGGCAACCCTGCCCTGGAACGCGGCAGAAGACCCGGACGGCCGCTTCGCCGCGGTCGCCGAGGCAATGGACGCGGAACGTGACGCCGCCGCCCTGCCCGACGCGTTCGAACACCTGCTTCGTGGCGTCGGGATTAAAGTGTCGCTGGCCGGCGAAGGCTATGACGATGTCAGCGCCGACCGGCTCGCAGCACAGATGGCGGCACCGGAAAACGCGCCGATGCGAGATGCGAACCATCGCACGGTGAGCGACGACGATCTGCACCGCTTCGCACGGCGGGTGCTGGAGCAAGCTTAAGACAAGGCCACGGCTCCGCCCTGGACCCGCTGGGGCCGGCGGCCCCAGACCCGCTATACTTTCGGGTCTGGATTCTCCGTGTGCCCGTCCACGGCGATGATCTGACCCGACACCAGGCGCGCGGCATCGGACGCGAGAAAAACCGCCATCGCCGCCACATCCTCCGCCATAACGAAGGTCCGCATCGACGTCCCGCCCGCGTACCCGGCATAGATCGCGTCGCGCGTGGCGCCCTTGACTGCGGCCTCGCGCGCCAGCACCGCCTCCATCCGCGGTCCCTCGACCGCACCCGGACAGATCGTATTGGCCCGCACGCCGAACGGCCCCGCCTCCATCGCGATCGTTTTCATCAGCCCGTTCACCGCCCATTTCGCCGCGCAATAGGGCGCCCGGTTCGGATAGCCGTACAGCCCCGCCGTCGACGAGGTCAGGATCACCACTCCGGACCGCTGCGCCTTCATCAGCTTCACCGCCGCCCGCGCGAACAGGAACGCCCCCGTCAGGTTCACCGCGATGCAGCGCTCCCAGTCGCCGAGCGCCACGTCCTCGAGCGCCGCCGTCGGCCCGGCGATGCCGGCATTCGCGCACAGCACGTCAAGCCCGCCCCACGCCGCGCGCAGTCGGGTGAACAGCGCGGCGACCGCCGCCTCGTCCGACACGTCCAGCCGGTCCCGCTGCCACGATCCCGGACACGCAGCGAGCGCCGCCTCGTCCGCGTCGGCCACCCAGACCCGCGCCCCGGCCGCCTCGAACCCCGCCGCCATCGCCCGACCGATGCCGCTCGCCCCCGCCGTGATCAGCACGCGCTGTCCCATCCCGTCCCCGCCCGATGCCTGCGTCACGTCACGCCCAACGGCCCGATCGCCTCGACCTGCCGCAGCAGCGCGCGCCGCGCCGCCGCCTCGTCCCGCGCCAGCGCCAGCAATCCGCCGATCTGCCCCGGCCGCCGCAACAGGCTGGCGATGATCCGCCCCGCGGCCACGCGCCCGGTGCCGGTCAGCGCGTCCCGCGCCGCCGGCGGCAGATCGCGCCCGGCCGGATCGCACACCACGCGCAACGCCGCGAACGGTACGCCTCGCGCGCGCGCCGCCCACGCCACCGCCCCGCTCTCCAGATCGACCGCCGCCGCCCCGGTCGCCTCCCACAGCCGCCGCTTCGCCGCCATCGTCGCCGCGATCTCGGTCCCGCCGAACACCGGCCGGCCGTCCACCAGGCCGCCGCCGCGCAGTCGCGCGGCCAGCACCGGATCGGTCGCGATCGCGTCGCCATCGATGACAATCACGCCGGGTACCAGAACCGCCCCGGCCGGCAGCGCCGGATCGAGCCCGCCGGCCAGGCCGAGGCTTATCAGCGCGCCCACACCCTGATCCAGCAGCGCCTCGGCCACGCGTGCGGCACCCGCCGCACCACCACCGCCGATCGCAACGGCCCCGCTCAGCCGCCGCGCGATGCGTGCCTCCGCGCGCATTCCGACCACCACGCCGGGCACCGCGCCGCGCCACAGGCCGCCGCGCGGCGCCACCACGGCCGCCGCATCCATCCTGTTCAGAACCCGAAAGCCACGCGCCGGCTGTTGCCGCGCCGCAAATTGCGATACCGCGCCAGCGCCAGCAGCGGAAAGAACTGCCGGTAGCCGTGGTAGCGCAGATAGAACACACGCGGAAAACCAACCGCGTTGTACGGCCGCTCCGTCCACTCACCATCGTCACGCTGCCGCGCCGCAAGCCAGGCGATCCCGGCGTGGACAGCAGCGTGCTCCGCCTGCCCTGCCGCCATCAGGCCCAGCACCGCCCAGGCCGTGTGCGACGGCGTGCTCTCATGGTACTCACCCGGCGGCGAGCCCGCGTAGGTCGCGCAATCCTCGCCCCAGCCGCCATCGTCGCGCTGCCGCGCCACCAGCCACTCGACCGCCCGCTTGACCGCCGGATCATCCGCCGCGACGCCGGCCGCGTTGAACGCGCACAGCACCGACCACGTGCCGTAGATGTAATTCGTCCCCCAGCGGCCGAACCAGCTTCCATCCGCCTCCTGTTCGCGCCGCAGATAGGCGAGCGCGCGCGCCATCACCGGCGCCTCCGGGGTGATGCCGATCTGCGCCAGGAACGAGACGCAGCGCGCGGTCACGTCCGCGGTCGGCGGATCGAGCAGCGCACCGTGATCGGCGAACGGAATGTGATTCAGGAAATCGTGGTTGTTGTCGGCGTCGAACGCACCCCAGCCGCCATTGCGGCTCTGCATGCCGATGATCCAGTCGCGCGCCCGCGCGATCGCTGCCTCATGCGCCGGATCGCCGTTCCGGTGCAGCAGCATGCCGACCACCGCCGTGTCGTCCACGTCGGGATAGTGCGCGTTGTTGTACTGGAACGCCCATCCGCCGGGCGGCGCATCCGGCCGCGCCACCGCCCAATCGCCGCGCAGATCGGTGATCTGCTTCGTCGCGAGCCAGGTGCAGGCGCGCTCCACCCCGGGCGACGCGGCGCTGTCCGCCTCGGCCATCGCATGCCCGGCGAGACCGGTATCCCAGATCGGCGACAGGCAAGGCTGGCAGTACGCGCGATCCTCCTCGACCACCAGAAGCTTGCGCACCGACCCCCAGGCGATCGCCGCATCCGGATCATCGCCCGGCACGCCGAGCGCGTCGTACATCATCACGCTGTTCGCCATCGCCGGATAGATCGCGCCCAGCCCGTCCTCGCCGTTCAGCCGCTCCGCGACGAAGCGCCGCGCCTTGTTGATCGCGCGACGCCGCCCAACGCGCGGAAACCACGGTTCGACGACCTGCAGCACCGCGTCGAGCGCCTTGAATACGCGCCCCCACGCCGACCGGTACGGCCCACGAACCCAGTCGCGCACCTGATCCGGCGGCGTCACGAACAGCTCCGGCACGTGCACGCCGCGCGGATTGCGCGCCCGTGGCCGAAGCGCCATCAGCACCAGCAGCGGCACGATCACCGTGCGCGACCAGTACGACACTTTCGACAGGTGGAAGAAGAACCAGCGCGGCAAATGCATGATCTCGACCGGCATCACCGGACAGGCGCGCCACGGCACCTCGCCGAACAGCGCCAGCTGCGCACGGGTGAAGACGTTGGTCCGCTCCGCCCCTCCCGCCGCCAGGATCGCCGCGCGCGCCCGCGCCATGTGCGGCGCATCCGGATCGTCACCGATCGCCTTCAGCGCGAAATACGCCTTCACGCTCGCCGAGATGTTGAACGCGCCGTCATGGAACAGCGGCCAGCCGCCATGCGCGCCCTGGATCGCCCGCAGATAGACGCCGATCTTCCGCTCCAGCTCGGGATCGATCCGATCGAGATAGTGCTCCAGCAGCACGTACTCGGCGGGGATCGTCGCATCCGCCTCGAGCTCGAACACCCAATGCCCGTCAGGCTTCTGCCGCCGCGCCAGCGCCGCCTGCGCCCGCCCGATCGTCGCCGCCAGATGGGCATCATCAGGGGCGGCCTCCGGCCCGGACTCGGATTCGGGGCGGCTCAACGTCTCGCTCGGCATGGTCCTCACACGGATGGCGACGTCCGGGCTCACCCGGCGATCAGGGCGCGCGCGGCGGCACGCCCCGACCTGATCGCACCTTCAATCGTGGCCGGCAACCCGGTCGCCGTCCAATCCCCGGCCAGCACCAGGTTCGCGAGCGCCGTGCGTGTTCCCGGCCGCTTGCCGTCCTGCTCCGGCGTCGCGGCAAACGTCGCCCGCTTCTCCTTGACCACACGCGCCGGCGGCATCGATCCCGTCAGCCCGAGCGCCGCACACACCTCCGGCCAGATCCGATCCGCCAGCGCCTCGGCCGGCTGATCGATCACGTGATTCGCCGCACTGACCGTGACCGACACGACGCCCGGCTTGACGAACACCCACTCCGCCAGCCCGCCGATCAGCCCGACGAAGCCGGCCGCGCCGGGATCGGCGCTCACGCGATAGTGCACATTCAGGATCGCCTCGAATGCATCCGGCACCACGAGCCCCGGCAGCAGCGCCGCCGCGACCGGCGGCGGCACCGCCAGCACCACCGCGTCCCCAACCCCAACCGCCTCCAACCCGCCGGTACTCTCCAGCCCCGCCACCCTCCCGTCCGCAATCTCCAGCCCGGTCACCCGCCGCCCGAGATGCACCGCCGCCCCCCGCTTGCGCAGCCAGGTCACCGCCGGATCGACGAAGCTCTCGGACAACCCCTCGCGCGGAAAGGCCGGCACGCAGGCCGCCCCGCCGCGCATCAGCGTCTCCCGCACCACCGCATCCAGCAGCCGCGCGCTCCCCACCTCCGGTCGCGTGTTCAACGCCGCCACCGCCAACGGCTCGAGCAGCCGCCGATACAGCACCCCATGCGCCAGCACGCCCGCGACCGTCGCCTCGGCCCCAGCCCGCCGCAGCCGCAACAAGCCGAGAAACTCCCGCAGCGACGCGCCCGGCACGCTCCGCCCGCGCGCCAGCACCCACCACGGCACCCGTCCCAGGTTCGGCCGCAACACCCAGCGCTCGCCGCTCGGCAGATCCAGAAACGGAAACACCGGCTCCGCCGGGCCGCCCAGCGAACCCCGCGTCCCGAGCGCCTCCAGGTAGGAAAGCGCCGCGCAATTCCCCGTCAGCAGCAGGTGATTGCCGTTGTCGATCCGGCAGCCAAGCTCCCGGTCGAAATACGAACGGCAGCGCCCACCGGCCGCGGGGCCGGATTCGTAGAGCACAACCGGCCGCCCTGCCTCGACCAGCGCCAATGCGGCGGCAAGCCCGGCCAGACCGCCGCCCACCACGTGTGTGCGCGTCATGGGGGAAGAAAGGTCGGGGCTTCGCCCCGAACCCCACCAGGGACGCCGTCCCTGGACCCTGCCAAAGGGCAGTCGCCCTTTGGAAACCCGCTACCTGGGTCGGAGATAGAGGGGGGCGCAACCGCAGCATTGGGGCAGTCCTCGTCGCGCCCCCCTCTATCTCCGACCCAAAGGAATGGATGTCCAGAAGGCGACTGCCTTCTGGCGGGGATCGGGCCGCAGAGCGGCCCGATGGGGGCAGAGCCCCCTGGCGGGTCCAGGGCGGAGCCCTGGCCGTCCTCCCCCATCAC
>DATJSJ010000023.1:0-8733 GCA_035504175.1 Acetobacteraceae bacterium | reverse complement strand
ATCCCGCTCTCCGGTGCGATGGACCGCCTGGCGCTGGCTGCGGCCAACCGCCTGGTCGGCAATGACGAAGGCGACGCCGCACTGGAAGCGGTGTTCATGGGACCGGAGCTGCGCTTCGCAACCGACACCGTCGTCGCGGTCTCCGGTGCCGTGCTGCCGCCGAAGCTGGACGGCGCGCCGCGCCCGCTCTGGACCAGCTTCGCCGTCAAGGCGGGCCAGGTGCTCGGTTTCGACCATCTGCGCGCCGGCGCCCGCGCCTATATCGCAATCGCCGGCGGCATCGACGTGCCGGTCGTGCTCGGCAGCCGTGCCACCTACGTCCTGGGCGCACTCGGCGGCTTCGAGGGCCGCGCGCTGCAGGCGGGCGATGCGCTGCGGCTCGGCACACGGAGGAACGCGGCGACGCCGGGCGCCAGCGTGCCGGAGGCGCTGCGGCCGCCGGTCGATGGTGCCACGGAACTGCGCGTGGTGACCGGCCTCTACTGGCACCGCCTCACTGACGAGGCCGGTACGCGCTTCTTCGCCGAGACCTGGAAGGTGGCACCGGAAGCGGACCGGATCGGCTACCGCTTCCGCGGCGGCACGCCACTCGCATTCCAGCCACGGCAGCAGCCCTTCGGCGCCGGCTCCGATCCGTCCAACATCGTTGATAGCTGCTACCCGTACGGCTCGATCCAGGTGCCGGGCGGCACCGAGCCGATCGTGCTGCACCGTGACGCGGTGTCGGGCGGTGGCTACTTCATGCTCGGCACCGTGATCTCGGCCGATATGGATCGCATCGGCCAGCTGCAACCGCACGCGCAGGTCCGCTTCGTCGCGGTCGACATGGCGGCGGCACTGGCGGCGCGACACGAACGGTCGGAACGACTGGAGCGAATCCGCGCCGCAATCGGCTGAGTCGTGCGGATCGGCGGGTCGCCAATCGGGAGGCGTCTGCCCGTAGGAGCTGACAGTGAGCTCGCGGGATGGCCGGCAGCCCTGGCCCGTTCGGCGGCTACAGGAGCGCGATCTTGTCGGTGATCGCCATCCAGCCGGCGGGCTCGGCGATGATGGCGCCGGTATCGTGCGGGCCGAGCAGTCGCGATTCCGTCCGCTTGGTGAACAGCTCGACCAGAATCGCCGATGCCGGTCCGACCGCGCCACCGTGCCGCGCGACCACCTGCTCGCGATAGGCACGCCAGTGCAGCTCGATCGCGACCCGGCGCACGACCGCGCCGGAGGCAGCCGACACCGCGAGCGAACCGGTCGCCCCCACGACACTCGGCAGCTCGGACAATGCCTGCAGCGCCAACGGCGTTCCCGGCGGCATATACGGGATCGAGGCGGCGACGACGGCCAGCGATTTATGGCCGAGCTTCGTGAGCTTCAACGCCAACAGACACTCAACCCAGGCGGTGATCGTCCGGCTGTTGCGCCAGCGGCGGGCAATCGCGGAGAGGACGGCGCAGTGGGCAATCGTGCTGCCGATCGACACG
The DNA here is from genome assembly GCA_035504175.1 of Acetobacteraceae bacterium. GTDB lineage: Bacteria > Pseudomonadota > Alphaproteobacteria > Acetobacterales > Acetobacteraceae > DATJSJ01. The sequence continues at coordinate 7,258 of DATJSJ010000023.1, read as the reverse complement.
CCGGCGACCGCCAGGGTGACCGGATCGACAACGGTGAACGCCTTGAGCGCGCCTGTCGCCACACCCTGTGCGGTGCTGGCAATCGACTTCCCCAACCGCCCGCGAAGATACCAGGTCGTGGTCGGGCTCTCGGCGCCCTCCTCGCACACGCCGTTCAGGACGAAGAACGGATTGGGCACGAGATCGAGGCCAAGCGTGTGCCGGGCGAGCGTCTTGCCGCGCGCCAGCAACCGCGTCACGCGCCGGTCCGGCGGCGCGCCGCCATAGGTGATGCGGGCGTCGACGCTGGCGAAGACGAAGGCCCAGACTTCGTTTTCCCAGGCACTCGCGCTGTAGGCGGGCGCGGTCGCTGCCGTCATTCCATCCCCCTCTCCTGCTCGCGCGCGCCCGCGGCGCCCGGCACGTCGTGCCACGATCGCTCCCTTATGCGCGGTTGACGCAAGCAGCGCCGGTCGGCCGACGCGCTACCACGCCGGGAGAGCGATCGCTGTCGCCCAGGTCACGCCGGCACGGTGCCCGTCCTCCGGGGCACTGCCAACGACGGGTGCAGACCTCGTCGGCGGCGCAGCCGATCCGTCATGCTGCCGCCGCGAAGCGCGCCGGCCGGTCCGGCGCGGTCATCGCAGGTTGGCGTGTTCCGGTCCGATGGGCAGCCGCCTGATCCCCACCAGCAATGGCGGCGGTGTCCCGCTGCGTGAGCCGGAGCGTGCCGCCCGATGGAGAATTGCGGCGCCCGGCGCGGCGCGGTAGTCCTCGAGCGCGCCATGATCAGCGCCGCTCGCTCGCCCGCGCAGGATGTGTCGGTTCGTCTGTCCGGCGCCGGACCTGCGCACGGGCCACTTGCGCAGCCTGCCGCACCATTGGAACGATTGCCGAGCCATGAACCAACCCATCATCGACACCGATGCCGTGCTTGCCGATCTCGCAGTGCTGCGCGGGTTCGGACGCGATCGGACCGGCGTGTCGCGGCCGGCCTTCTCGGAGCCGGACATGGCGGCGCGGCGCTGGCTCGCTGAACAAATGCGGGCAATCGGACTGGCGGACACGATCGACGGCGTCGGCAACGTGATCGGGCGGGATCCCGACGCAGGACGCGCGTTGCTGCTTGGCTCGCACACGGACAGCGTGCCGGCCGGCGGCTGGCTCGACGGCGCGCTTGGCGTGATCTATGCGCTGCATACCGTGCGGGCCTGGCGCGCGAATGGCCACGCCGCCGGACCCGGCGTCGACGTTGTCTCCTTCGCCGATGAGGAGGGCACGTATCTCGGGTGTCTCGGCAGCCGCGCCTTCTGCGGCGATCTCGGCGCCGAGGAGATCGAACGGGCCGCGCGCGGCGCGGTCGCGTTACGGCAGGCTTTCGCCGAGGCCGGGCTTTCCGGCCTGCCGGAGGCGCAGGTCGATCCCGCGCGCCACATTGCGTATCTCGAGGCACATATCGAACAGGGTCCGCGGCTGGAGGCTGCGTCGGTCGATATCGGTGTGGTCGAGGGCATTGTCGGCATGCGGCGTCAGCGCATTCGCTTCAGCGGCCGTGCCGATCATGCCGGGACGACGCCGATGGCGATGCGGGCCGATGCCGCGGCGGCGCTGTTCGCCTTCGCCAATCACGTGCGTGCGGCGTTCGCGCAGCAGGCGACAGCGGGCACAGTGTGGAACATCGGCATCGTCCGGGTGGCGCCGGGTGCCGCGAACGTCGTGCCGGCCGAAGCGGAGATGGTGCTCGAGTATCGGGACATGGAGGCGGCGCGACTGGAGCGGATGACCGCGATCGTGCATGGGCTCGTCACTGCGGCCGACGGCGCCGCTGGCGTTGCAGTCAGCGTAACGCCGGCCGGCGGGCTGCAGCCGGCGCCGATGGATTCGCGTCTGGTCGCGCGCGTCGAGCAGGCGGCGCGTCGCTTCGGCGCCAGCAGTATGCGCCTGGCGAGCGGCGCCGGGCATGATGCGATGATGCTGGCCGCGCACGTGCCCGCCGGAATGCTGTTCGTTCCCAGCATTGGCGGTCGCAGTCATGACGTGACGGAGGATACGGCCGAGCACGACATCCGGCGCGGTGCCGAGGTGTTCGCCGCGACTGCCTTCGCCGTCCTCGCCGACGGTCATGCGTGACGCCGTCTCGCGCATCTCGCTGGCGCGAAGGCGGCGCGCCGTTGCTTCACGTTGAGCGTGAGCGGTGCACATTCCAAGATAAGGAACAGAAGTCTTTTTGCTTCTTTTTCTTCAGAAAAAGAAGACTCTTCCTCTGCCCTTCGGCGCCGATCACTCCGCGGTCGCTTCGGCACCCGTGCGCGGCACCCGGCCTTCGATCGGATAAGCCGGATCGTTGTACCCGGGCGCTGCGTAGTGTCCTGTCGTCACCAGCCCGTCGATCAGCGCCTCGTCCTCTGCGGTGAATGGCGCGTCGAGTGCCGCAACGTAGTCCTCCCACTGCGCCTCAGTACGTGGCCCGGCGATCAAACCGGTGACCAGCGCATTGTTCAACACCCAGCGGATTGCGAGATGCCCGGGGCTGACGCCGCGCGCCGTCGCATGAGCTGTGATCTGCGCCGCGATCGCGAGGTTTTCCGGGCGGAACTCCGTTTCCATCATCCGCGCGTCCTGGCGGCCGGCGCGGGTGTCGGCTGCGGGGGTGGCGTCCGGGCGGTATTTGCCGGTCAGCATGCCGCGCGCCAGCGGGCTGTAGGGGAACACGCCGAGGCCGAAATAGGCGCAGGCCGGCAGGTGCTCGACCTCCGGCGTGCGGTTCAGCGCGTTGTAGTAGGGCTGGCTCACGACCGGCCGGTCGATACCGAGTTCGTCGCACAGGCGGCAGATCTCGGCGACGCGCCAGGCGCGGTAGTTGGAGACGCCGAACTGCCGGATCTTGCCGGTGCGGATCAGGTCGGCCATGGCGCGGAGGGTTTCGCCCAGCGGCGTCGCGTGATCTTCCTTGTGCAAATAGAGGATGTCGATGACGTCGGTGCCGAGGCGCCGCAGGCTGGCCTCGGCCGCGTGGAAGGCGTAGCGGCGCGACAGGCCGCGCTCGTTCGGCCCGCTGCCGGTCGGGTTGGCGAGCTTGGTCGCGAGCACCCACCAGCCCCGATGGGCGGCGATGGCGCGGCCGGTGATCTCCTCGGAGCGGCCTTCGGCGTAGACGTCGGCGGTGTCGATGAAATTCACACCCTGCTCGCGGGCGCGGTCGACGATACGGGCGGCGGTCGCCTCGTCCGTGGTGGCGCCGAAGGTCATCGTGCCGAGGCAGAGCGGCGAGACGCGCAGGCCGCTGCGTCCGAGCTGCCGGTATTCCATCCCACCCCCCTCTCGTCCGCCGCCACGTCCCGCTCCGGCGGCGGCGGGACTCTCTTACAGCGTGCGGTGCAAGTGGAGCGACCCGGGTGCATGGGGGGCTGCGCGCCGGGACCGGTCAAGCCTTGCCGAACGCGTCGCGTCCGACCCCGGGCCTGACGCCGGCGCGGAAATCGGCCAGGATCGTCCTTGCGCGGGCTGGGCGGGGTTGTCGCCGCCGCGCGGCAGGGAGATCACGCCATGACAGATCGCAGCATGGACGGCATGGTCGCCGTCGTCACCGGGAGCACGCAGGGGCTGGGTGCCGCCATTGCGCGCGAGTTCGCGGCGCAAGGTGCCGCCGGTATCGTCACGTGTGGCCGTTCGGCGGAGCGGGGTGCCGCGCTGGCGCGGGAGATCGCGGGCGCGTCCGGGTGCCGCACGCATTTCGTCTGCGCTGATCTCGGCGCGGTGGCGGATTGCCGGGCGATCATTGCCGCCGCGGAGGAGGTGTTCGGCCGGGTCGACACGCTGGTGAACTCGGCGGGGCTGACCGATCGCGGCACGATCCTGGACACTTCCCCGGAGCTGTTCGACCGGATGTTCGCGGTCAACGTGCGCGGCCCGTTCTTCCTGATGCAGGATGCGATCGCGCTGATGCGGAAGACCGGGACCAAGGGCACGATCGTCAATATCGGCTCGATGTCGGCGCTGGCCGGGCAGTCGTTCCTCTCCGCATACTGTGCGTCGAAGGGGGCGCTGGCGACGCTGACGCGCAACACCGCGTTTTCGCTGCTGCGCAACCAGATCCGCGTGAATGCGCTCAACATCGGGTGGATGGCCTCGGACGGCGAGGACCAGATCCAGCGTCGCTTCCACGGCAAGCCGGAAGGCTGGCAGACGGAAGCGAGCGCCGGGCTGCCGAACGGGCGGCTGATCGATCCGGCGGAGGTGGCGCGGGCGGTTGCCTTCCTCGCCTCGCCGCAATCCGGGCTGATGACCGGATCGGTGGTCGAGTACGACCAGTCGGTCTGGGGCGGCTACGACTCGGCGCCGGCGCCCGAAAAGCCGATGTGATAGCGGCCCGGCCGGGCGCGACGCGGCACCCGGCCGGTTGACAGACCACGATCGCTCTGACCATGCGGAGTGATCGTGGTCCGGCTTCCTGCTTTCAGACCACGAGTGACGCCTTCGGTGATTTCGCGGCGTCGCCGGGTGCGATGCGTCGCCTCAGGGCGCGGCGACGGTCTCGGCCGCCAGTTGTTCCAGCGCCTGGCGCGGCAGCGGATCGAGGCCGGCGCCACCCTGCTGCAGATGCGCGATGATCGCGCGCCGCATGCGCGGGTCCCAGAAGGCGCGCAGATGCGCGGCGATCGCATCCGCTGCCCCGGCCTCGCCTTGGCTGGCGAAAAAACGGCCGATCTGGTTGGCCATCATGACCAGCTTGTCAGGCGGCATCGGCCGGCTCGGTTTCTGCCCGTTCGACGATGCGGCCGCCGCCGGTGAACACCTCGAACCCGTCGCCGCGCGCGACCGCGACCAGCGTCATCCCCGCCGCCTCGGCGAGGCGCACGGCATGCGCGGTCGGCGCCGAGATCGCGACCAGCACCGGCGCGCCGAGAACGGCCGCTTTCTGCACCATTTCAATCGAGACCCGGCTTGTCAGGATCACCATGCTGTCCGCGGCGGCGATGCCGGCACGCGCCGCGGCACCGACGAGCTTGTCGAGCGCGTTGTGCCGCCCGACATCCTCGCGCAGCAGCAGGGGATGGCCCGGCCGCCAAAGCGCGGCGGCATGCACCGACCGCGTCGCCGCATTCAGCGTCTGGCGCGGCCCGAGCGCGGCCAGCGCCTGCGCGATCTCGGCGGCGCTGACGCGCCGGCCGGGCGGCACGGGCGGCGGCGGCCGCACCGCCTCGGCCAGGCTGTCGACGCCGCACAGGCCACAGCCGGTCGGGCCGGCCAGACGGCGGCGGCGCGCGGTGAGTGCGGCCTCGCGTCCCCCGGCCAGTTCCATGCGCAGCTCGATGCCGTCGGGGTATTCGCGCACGGCCAGGGAGGCGATCTCGTCGGGTGCGGCGATCACTTGTTCGGTGAGCGCGAAGCCGATCGCGAAATCCTCGAGATCAGCCGGTGTCGCCATCATCACGGCGTAAGTCTCGCGGCCGAAGGTCAGCGCGATCGCCGTCTCCTCCGGTACCGCGCGCTCCGCCACGCCGCGGCAGGCGCCGTCGCGCCAGACCAAAGGAGCGAGGAGCTGCAGCGGCGGGATCACGTGGTCATTCCGGGCGGCCGGCGCTGCGGCGCGGACCCTGATCGCCGGAGGTGGAAACGCCCGAGGCGCGAGCCATGGCGCTAATCCGCGGCATCCGCGGCGATGCGGCGGCTGGCGTTGGCCTGCTCGGCATAGCGAAGCTGCCATTCGGTCGGCCCGTTGGAGGGCGCCACCTGCACGGCCGTCACCTTGTATTCGGGGCAGTTGGTCGCCCAGTCGGAGAAATCCGTGGTCACCACGTTCGCCTGCGTCATCGGGTGGTGGAACGTGGTGTAGACGACGCCGGGCGCGACGCGGTCGGTCACAAGCGCGCGAAGCGCGGTCTCGCCGGCGCGGCTGGACAGCCGCACCCAGGTGCCGCTGCGGATGCCGCGCGGCTCGGCATCGGCAGGGTGGATCTCCAGCCGGTCCTCCTCGTGCCAGATTGTGTTGGCCGTGCGCCGGGTCTGCGCCCCGACATTGTACTGCGACAGGATGCGGCCGGTGGTGAGCAGCAGCGGGAAGCGCCGGTTGGCGCGCTCGTCGGTCGGCTGGTATTCGGTGATCAGGAACCGGCCGCTGCCGCGCACGAACCGGTCCTGATGCATCACCGGCGTGCCCGCCGGCGCCGCGCCGTTGCACGGCCATTGCACGGAGCCCAGCTCGTCGAGCCTGGCGTAGGACACGCCGGCGAAGGACGGGGTCAGGCGCGCGATCTCGTCCATGATCTCCGACGGATGCGCGTAGGTCATCGCCAGGCCCATGGCCCGCGCGACTTCCTGGATCGCCTCCCAATCGGCGTAGCGCGCGCGCGGACGCATCACCCGGCGGATGCGCTGGATGCGCCGCTCGGCATTGGTGAAGGTGCCGTCGCGCTCGAGGAAGGTCGAGCCGGGCAGGAACACGTGCGCGTAATTGGCAGTCTCGTTCAGGAACAGATCGTGTACCACGACGCATTCCATCGCCGCGAGCCCGGCCGCGACATGGTGCGTGTCCGGGTCGGATTGCAGGATGTCCTCGCCGTGCACGTAGAGGCCCTTGAAGCTGCCGCCGACCGCCGCATCCAGCATGTTGGGAATGCGAAGCCCCGGCTCCGGATTCAGCTTCCGCCCCCAATCAGCCTCGAACAGCGCCCGTACCGGCTCGGTCGCGACGTGGCGGTAGCCGGGCAGCTCGTGCGGGAAGCTGCCCATGTCGCAGGAGCCCTGGACGTTGTTCTGGCCGCGCAGCGGGTTCACGCCGACGCCAGGCCGGCCGATATTGCCGGTCGCCATCGCCAGGTTGGCGATCGCCATGACGGTGGTCGTGCCCTGGCTGTGCTCGGTGACGCCGAGCCCGTAATAGATCGCGGCATTGCCGCCGGTGGCGTAGAGCCGCGCCGCGTCGCGGATCGTCGCCGCCGGCACGCCGGCGAGTTGGGCGACGGCTTCCGGGCTGCGGCTCGGATCGGCGACGAAGCCGGCCCAGTCGGCGAAGCTCGCCGGATCGCAGCGCTCGCGCACGAAGGCTTCGTTCACGAGACCCTCGGTCACGACGACATGCGCGATCGCGGTCAGCACCGCGACGTTGGTGCCGGGCTGCAGCGGCAGATGCTGCGCCGCCTGCACGTGCGGCCCGCGCACCAGGTCGATGCGGCGCGGGTCGATCACGATCAGCTTCGCCCCCTGGCGCAGCCGGCGCTTCAGGCGGGAGGCGAACACGGGATGGCCGTCGGTCGGGTTGGCGCCGATCACCATCACG